>NZ_JABXGI010000014.1:0-117277 GCF_022627865.1 Herbaspirillum sp. C7C2 | reverse complement strand
TGCCTCCTGACGACTATCCAATAAGCCGTCAGGATACAAAACTCAGAAAATCAGTCCACGGAATTCTTCGAAGAACCAAGAAAAAGCCGCTTCCTCGGAAGCGGCTTTTCAACATCTCAAGACCGGTCAGCGATCAGTAGCGATCAACGATCACCGTAGGAGCGACGCGGGCCGTCGGCGCGGAAGCCGCCACCGTTGTTACCCTTGTAGCCACCGCCAGCACCGCCTTCGCGACGCGGACCACCGGCCGGCTTGGCGCCGCCGAAGCTGCGACCTTCGCGGTTGCCGCTGTAGCCGCCGCCTTCACGATTGCCACCGAAGCCACCTTCACGGTTGCCGCCTTCGCGATGACCACCGAAACCACCTTCGCGATGACCACCGCCTTCACGGTTGCCGGCGCCGTAGCGCGGGCCGTTGTTGCTGCGGCCGTCGCCCGGACGCCAGCCACCCGGCTTGCGCGGGCTGCGCGGTGCAGCCGATTTCTTCGGCTCGAAACCTTCCACCACATCGACCGGGATGGTCTGCTTGGTGAAGCGCTCGATGCGCTTGACCTGCATGCCTTCAGCGTGATTGACCAGCGAGATGGCCACGCCATTGCGGCCGGCACGACCGGTACGACCGATACGGTGCACGTAGTCTTCGGCGAACTTGGGCAGGTCGTAGTTGAACACGTGGGTGATGCCCGGCACGTCGATGCCGCGGGCGGCCACGTCGGTGGCCACCAGCATGCGCACCTGACCGCGGCGCAGGCTGTTCAGGGTGCGGTTACGGGCGCCCTGGTGCATGTCGCCATGCAGTGCGGCGGCAGCGAAACCGGCAATGTTCAGGCGATCGGCGATGGTGTCGGCGTCACGCTTGGTGGCGGTGAAGATCACGGCCTGGTCGATGCTGGTGTCGCGCAGCAGGTGATCCAGCAGGCGATTCTTGTGCGACAGGTCATCCACGAAGTGCACGCGCTGCATGATGTTTTCATGACGGGTCGACGAGCTGGCGATCTGGATGGTCAGCGGGTTGTTGGTGATGCGCTTGGCCATGTTGCCGACGACGCCGTCCAGCGTGGCCGAGAACAGCATGGTCTGGCGGGTGGTCGGGGTAGCGGCGACGATCTTTTCGATGTCGTCGATGAAACCCATGTCCAGCATACGGTCAGCTTCGTCCAGCACCAGGATCTGCAGCTGCGAGAAATCGATCTTGCCCGATTCCATGTGGTCGATCAGACGACCCGGGGTAGCCACCAGGATTTCAGGATTGCGCGACAGCAGTTGCATCTGCTTCGGGTAGGGCATGCCGCCCAGGATCGACACCACGCGCACACGGCGCATGTAGGAGCCGTACTTGTCGGTGGCGGTGGTCACTTGCAGGGCCAGTTCGCGGGTCGGGGTCAGCACCAGCATCTTCGGCTGTGCCGGCTGGTAACGCGGACGCTCGCCACGGGCACGGGTGGCCTGGCGTTCCTGGTTGGGCGTACGGGCGGCCTGCGGCGCCTGCGGCAGGTCTGCCAGCTGGTGCAGCGAGGGCAGCATGAAAGCGGCGGTCTTGCCCGAACCGGTTTGCGAGGACACCAGCAGATCCTGGCCGCTGATGGCGGCGGGGATGGCTTTTTCCTGGACCGGGGTCGGGGAGGTATAGCCTGCTTCGGTCAGGGCTTTGATGATCGAAGGGTTCAGGCCGAGTGCTTCAAAAGTCATAATCTCTTTCGTGAATGTGATACGCCAGGCACGAGACGGGCGCACGCAAGCGCGCCGGACATCGAGTGTCTGAACGAAAAAAAGCAACGCCAACCGACGAAATGACTATGAAAAATACAAAGAAATTTCGGCACAAAAGCTTTGCGCCGGGACGGCATCATCAAGGGATGCCAGGGGCGGGGGGCTTTTACGGGGAACTTGTCGTTATGACAGGTAAGGCTTGCGAAGCTGCTTGGGCGAATCTGGCTGGAAATCCTGGAGGCCAGGGTTCACGTCCGATTCGCCTGTGCATCGGTTATTGCAATGCACAAGGCGAATCATACAGTAAAACATCGAAATTAGCACCAAAGGTTTTCGATAACTGTCTTTTATTTGTGGATGAGGCTTGCTTATTCCGCCATTCCGCCAACTACGCGCGAAAAGCCGCCGTCCACGTAGGTGATTTCACCGGTAATGCCCGAGGCCAGATCGGAGAGCAGGAAGGCCGAGGCATTGCCGACGTCTTCGATGGTCACGTTGCGGCGCAGCGGGGCAGTGGCAGCCACGGCACCCAGGATCTTGCCGAAGCCCTTGATGCCGCTGGCGGCCAGGGTCTTGATCGGGCCGGCCGAGACGCCGTTGACGCGCACGCCCTTGGGGCCGAGCGATTCGGCCAGGTAGCGCACCGACGCCTCCAGCGAGGCCTTGGCCAGGCCCATGGTGTTGTAGTTGGGGACCACGCGCTCCGAACCCAGGTAGGTCAGGGTCAGCAGGGCGGCGTTGGGCGACAGCAGCGGCAGGGCGGCCTTGGCCATGGCCGGGAAGCTGTAGGCCGAGATGTCGTGGGCGATCTTGAAGCCTTCGCGCGAGAAGCCTTCCAGGAAGTCGCCGGCGATGGCGTCGGCCGGGGCGAAGCCGATGGCGTGTACCAGGCCATCCAGCTGGCTCCAGGACTTGCCCAGGTCGGCGAACAAGGCATTGATCTGCTCATCGCTGCCGACGTCGCAGTCGAAGACCAGCTTGCTGTCGAACTCTTCGGCGAACTTGGTGATGCGGTCCTTGAAGCGCTCACCGACGTAGGTGAAGGCCAGTTCGGCGCCCTCGCGCTTGCACGCCTGGGCGATGCCGTAGGCGATGGAACGGTTGGACAGCAAGCCGGTGATCAGAATTTTTTTGCCTTGCAGAAATGCCATGATGACTCCGTATGGTCCGCCGCGTCCTGCGTAGGGCCGCCTGGCAGGCGGACGCGCGGGGCGGCCGATGGTGATGGCGACGGTCGCATCGTGCGGCCACCGCGCTGGAACAGACCCGGATTGTAGGGGCTAGCGGCAGGCGCGGCAACCTTTGCGGCCCGTTCGCATTGCGCAGCCATGCTATGAACTTAGGGCCTGTTCACACTCAATCTGCGAGTGCGAGAGGTCGTCAAGCGTTGTCTGCCTAGGCGCAGCGACGCGCCGTAGTGGTGCTACGGCAAGGAGCTGCAACAACGGCAGGCGACGCTTGACGGCCTCTCCCGGAGGGTTGCGCCCAGAAGGCGCGCTGGCGGCGTTGCACGGCAAGGCTGGTGGCACCACCACCAGCCTTGCCGCGCGCCTTGCCACCACGCCTTCTGGGCGCAACGCATCTCGCAGATTGAGTGTGAACAGGCCCTTGCTGCTTTAATTGCTTCCCTGTAATCGTTCCTCTATTTACAATGCCCCGGAACAAAATCGTTTCCAGGCCGGTGGGCACGGGACTTGCCTGCCCCCAGACATCAACGCCCGCGACAGCGCAGACAGACAACCGCATGGTCAAGCCCCTGAAGACATCCCGGATTTTCCTTTCCTCCCTGCTGGCCGCTACGCTGGCTTACGCTGCTCCGGCCCACGCCGAGCATGCCTTTTCGCTGTACGACACGCCCAAGTATCCGGCCGGCTTCAGCCATTTCGACTACGTCAATGCCGATGCGCCACGTCGCGGCACGCTCTATCTGGCCAACCCCGACCGCCGCACCAGCTTCGACAAGTTCAATCCCTTGTCCTTGAAGGGCGTGGCCGCCGCCGGGCTGGACCAGCTGATGTTCGAGACCCTCGCCGTGTCTTCCGCCGATGAGGTCGCAACCGTCTATGGCTTGCTGGCCGACGACATGAAGCTGGCGCCGGACCGCATGTCCATGACCTTCCACTTGAATCCCAAGGCGCGCTTCAACAATGGCGACAAGGTCACGGCCGAGGATGTGAAGTATTCCTATGACACCATCCTGGCCAAGGGTGCGCCGCAATTCAAATCGGTCTTTGCCGATGTGAAGGATTGCGTAGTGGTCGATGCGGCGACGGTGCGCTTCGACTTCGCCAGCAGCAACCATGAACTGCCGCTGATCGTAGGCAGCGTGCCGGTGTTCTCCAGGAAGTGGGCGCAGGGCACCCCCTTCGACCAGATCCAGCTGACCCCGCCCATCAGCACCGGCCCCTACCTGATCGAGAGCTACGACACCGGCCGCAGCATCACCTACCGCCGCAATCCCGACTACTGGGGCAAGGAGGTGCCGGCCCGGCGCGGCATGTTCAACTTCGAGCGTATCGTCTACCGTTTCTACAAGGATGACCTGGCGCGGCTAGAGGCCTTCAAGGCCGGCGAGTTCGACGTGGTGGTGGAGTACAGCGCCAAGAACTGGGCGCGCAGCTATACCGGCCCACAGTTCCGCGACGGCCGCATCATCAAGAAGGAATTCAAGCATTCCAATGGTGCCGGCATGCAGGGTTTCGTGATGAACCTGCGGCGCGACCAGTTCAAGGATGTGCGCGTGCGCCAGGCCATCGGGCTGGCGCTGGACTATGAATGGATGAACCGCCAGCTGTTCTACGGCCAGTACACCCGCATCTACTCCTTCTTCAACAACAGTCAGCTCGCCGCCACCGGCGAGCCGCAGGGTGACGAGCTGGCCTTGCTGAAGTCGCTGCAGGCCAAGGGCCTGAAGATCGATCCGGCGGTGTTCGGCCCGGCACCCATCCCGCCCTCGACCAATCCACCCGCCTCGCTGCGTGCCAACCTGCGCCAGGCCCGAGAACTGCTGGCCCAGGCCGGCTGGGTCTATCGCGATGGCGCGGTACGCAATGCCCAGGGCGTGGCGCTGTCCTTCGAGATCCTGGATGACCAGAGCTCCATGTCGCGCGTCATCAGCGTGTTTGCGCGCAACCTGCGCACGCTGGGCATCGATGTGGTCCAGCGCAGCGCCGACTACGCGCTGGTGGCCAAGCGCATGGAAGACTTCGACTTCGACATGACCAGCATCCGCTTCCCCGACACCAGCAGCCCGGGCAATGAACTGTTCGACATGTTCGGTTCCAAGGCGGCCGATGAAAAGGGCTCCAACAATGCCTGGGGTCTGAAGGACCCGGTGGTGGACCAACTGGTGCAGGCGGTGGTGGCGGCCGATACCCGGGTCCGGCTGACTGCCGCGGCGCGGGCGCTGGACCGGGTGCTGCTGCACAAGTACATCGTGGTGCCGCACTGGTATTCGTCCACTCATCGCATCGCCTACCAGAACCGCTTCGGCATTCCGCAGGTGGCGCCGCTGTATTACCAGGCCGATCCCTATGTGATCAGCACCTGGTGGGAAGAGAAGGGGCGTTGAAGATGAAGCACGCAACGATGTCCGGCCAGGCCGGTCTTGAACGAGGATGCCTGCAGTCATGAATATCTGGTCCTACATTTTGAAGCGGGTGCTGTTGATGATCCCCACGCTCTTCGGCGTGGTCGCCATCACCTTTGCCGTGATCCAGTTCGTACCGGGTGGCCCGGTGGAACAGGCCATGCTGGAGATGAAAGGCCGTGGCGGCGGCGGTGAGGCCTCCGGCGGTGGCGCCGCCAGCGGTGCCTCGGCCTATCGCGGCCGGCAGGGCATCGACGAACAACGCATCGAGGAAATCAAGAAACTCTACGGTTTCGACAAGCCCCCGGTAGAGCGCTTCTGGAGCATGCTCAAGGGCTTCCTCACCTTCGACCTGGGCAAGAGCTTCTACCACCACGGCGATGTCTGGACCCTGGTCAAATCCAAGCTGCCGGTCTCCATCAGCATCGGCCTGTGGACCTTCTTCCTGAGTTACCTGATCTCGGTGCCGCTGGGTATCGCCAAGGCGGTGCGCGAGGGCAGCCGTTTCGATGTCGCCACTACCGGCCTGGTGCTGGTCGGCTATTCCATTCCCGGCTTCGTGCTGGGGGTGTTCCTGCTGGTGGTGTTCGCCGGCGGCAGTTTCGTGCAGTGGTTCCCGCTGCGGGGGCTGACCTCGGACAACTGGGCCAGCCTGTCGCTGGTGGGCAAGGTCACCGACTATCTCTGGCATATCACGCTGCCGGTGGCGGCCTCGGTGATCGGCGCCTTTGCGGTCATCACCATGCTGACCCGCAATACCTTCCTCGAAGAAATCCGCAAGCAGTACGTCCTGACCGCGCGCGCCAAGGGGCTGTCCGAGCGCAAGGTGCTCTACAAGCACGTCTTCCGCAATGCCCTGATCCCGCTGGTGACCGGTTTCCCCTCGGCTTTCATCGCTTCCTTCTTTGCCGGTAGCCTGTTGATCGAGACCCTGTTCTCGCTGGACGGCATGGGTCTGCTGGCCTATGAATCGGCGATCCGGCGCGACTATCCGGTGGTGATGGGTACGCTCTATCTCTTCACTCTCATCGGTCTTGTGGTGAAGTTGCTGGGTGATCTCTGCTATGTGTGGGCCGACCCGCGCGTTCAATTCGAAAGCCTGGCGAAATGAGCATGACCCCTTCCTTGGCCCCGTCCATCTCGCCCAGCCGCCGCATCTGGCTGCGCTTTTGCGCCGACCGTACCGGTTACTGGAGCCTGGTGCTGTTTTCCATCCTGTTCGTGCTGAGCCTGGGCGCGGAACTGATCTCCAACGACAAGCCGCTGGTGGCCAGCTACCAGGGCAAGCTGATGTTCCCGATGCTGCAGGATTATTCGGACAAGAGCTTCGGTGGCGATTTCGATTCGCCGGCCGACTATCTCGATCCCTTCATCGAGCAGCAATTCCACAAGGATGGCAACTGGGTCATCTACCCGCCCAATCGCTACAGCTACAACACGCTGAACTACTTCGCAAAGCAGCCCAACCCGGCCGAACCCTCCGGCGAGAACTGGCTGGGCACCGATGATCGCGGACGCGATGTGTTTGCCCGGCTGCTCTACGGCTTCCGGGTGTCGGTACTGTTCGGCATGGCGCTGACCTTCATCGGCGTGGTGCTGGGTGTGGCCGCAGGTGCCGTGCAGGGCTACTTCGCCGGGCGCACCGACCTGATCACCCAGCGCCTGCTGGAAATCTGGGGCTCCATGCCGGAGCTCTACCTGCTGATCATCTTTTCCTCGATCTTCCAGCCCAGCCTGGGGCTGCTGCTGGTGTTGCTGTCGCTGTTCGGCTGGATGAGCCTGTCGGATTACGTGCGCGCCGATTTCCTGCGCAACCGCAATCTCGAATACGTGCAGGCCGCCCGCGCCCTGGGCTTGCCGGACCGCCTGATCATCTGGCGTCACGTCCTGCCCAATAGCATGACCACGGTGGTGACCTTCCTGCCCTTCCGCATGAGCGCGGCCATCCTGGCACTGACCAGCCTGGACTTCCTCGGCCTGGGCGTGCCACCTTCCACACCCAGCCTGGGCGAGCTGCTGGCGCAGGGCAAGAACAATCTCGATGCGTGGTGGATCGCGCTGTCCACCTTCGTGGTGCTGACCGTGACCCTGCTGCTGCTGACCAATATCGGCAATGCCCTGCGCAATGCCCTGGATGTGCGGAGGAAGGCATGAGCGGCCCCCTGCTGGAAGTGAAGGACCTGACGGTGCGCTTCGGCGACGCCGTGGTGGTGGACCGCGTCAGTTTTTCCATTGCCCCTGGCGAGAAGTTCGCGCTGGTGGGGGAGTCGGGTTCCGGCAAGACCGTCTCCTCGCTGGCGGTGCTGCAACTGAACCAGGATGCGCGCTATGAAGGCAGCATCCTGCTCGACGGCCAGGACGTGCTGCAGAAGAGCGAGCGCCAGATGCAACAGGTGCGCGGCAACGATGTGGCGATGATCTTCCAGGAGCCGATGACGGCCCTGAACCCGCTCTTCACCATCGGCAACCAGATCGCCGAGGTGTTGATGCACCACGAAGCCATCGACGCCCGCGAGGCCGCCCGGCGCGCCGTAGCCTTGCTGGAAAAGACCGGTATCCCGGAGCCGGCGCGCCGGGCGCTGTCCTACCCGCACGAGCTCTCGGGCGGCCAGCGCCAGCGCGCCATGATCGCCATGGCCCTGGCCTGCAAGCCCAAGCTGCTCATTGCCGATGAACCGACCACGGCACTGGATGTGACCATCCAGGTGCAGATCCTGGCCCTGCTGAACCAGTTGCAGCGCGAGGAAAACATGGCCGTGCTGATCATTTCGCACGACTTGAACCTGGTGCGCCATTTCGCCGACCGCGTGGGCGTGATGGAGAAAGGCAAGCTGGTGGAAAGCGCCAGCGTGTCCGAACTGTTCGCCAACCCCCAGCAACCGTACACGCTCAAGCTGCTGCAAAGCCGGCCGCAGCGCAATGCCGCCGATGTCCCCGGGGACGCGCCGGTGGTGTTGCAGGCCGAGAAATTGCGCTGCACCTACCAGATCAAGCAGGGCTGGTTTGCCAAGCGCGCCTTCCATGCGGTCGACGGTATCGACCTGCAATTGCGGCGCGGTGAGACCATCGGCATCGTCGGGGAATCCGGCTCCGGCAAGTCCACGCTGGGGATGGCCCTGCTGCGGCTGTCGCCCGCCAGCGTGGCGGGCAGCATCCGCTTCGACGGCGTGCCCATCTCCGAGCGCAGCAGTCGCGACCTGCGGCCTTTGCGCGCGCGCATGCAGGTGGTGTTCCAGGACCCGTTCGCCTCGCTCTCGCCACGCCGTACCGTGGAGCAGATCGTCGGAGAAGGCCTGGCTCTGCACCATCCCGGCCAGAGCCTGGAACAGCAGCGCCAGGCGATCGTCGCCGCGCTGGAAGAGGTGGGCCTGACGGCGGCGGTGCTGGAACGTTATCCCCACGAATTCTCCGGCGGCCAGCGCCAGCGCATCGCCATTGCCCGCGCGCTGGTGCTGCAGCCGGAACTGCTGCTGCTGGATGAGCCGACCTCGGCGCTGGATGTAACCGTGCAGCAGCAGGTACTGCAACTATTGGCCGACCTGCAGCGCCGGCATGGCCTGGCCTACCTCTTCATCACCCATGATCTGGCGGTGGTGCAGGCCATGGCGCATCAGGTGATCGTGATGAAGGACGGCAAGGTGGTCGAGAGTGGTGATACTGCCGAGGTACTGCAACGACCGCAGCAGGAATACACGCGTCGCCTGGTGGCGGCCGCCACCTACGCCGAAGCGGCTGGCTGACGCGGCGACCACTCCCCAAAAAAGAAAACCCGAAGTCCGGATCAGCTCCGGGGCTTCGGGTTCATACGGGCTACCGTTGTTTTTCTTTTCTCGTGCTTGAGGCGCGTTTTTGTTATGGGCGGTCAAGCCGCCCGGGTCTCCTCCGGCATCCTCCGGATTATTGCTTGCGTGCGCCGTTGCCCGAGGCCAGGGTGAGCGGCTTGCCGGCCACCTTGCGGGCTGGCGCCGGCGCGGCCTTGCGTACCGGTGCCTTGGCGGCAGCGACCTGGCGGCGCACCGGTGCAGCACGATGATTGGCGGCGACCCGTGTGGGCGCGGCATGCGCGGTCACATTGGGGACGTGCAACTGCAGGCTCTGGCCGGCGGCCAGGGTGTCGCGCTTCAAGCCATTCCATTCCTTGATCTGTGCCACGCTCACACGATAGCGACCGGCGATGCCGGCCAGGGTGTCGCGCTTGCCGGCCTTGACGTAGATGCGGCGGGTTTCCGGCGCATCCGGAGCAATGGCCAGGCGGGCGTTGTCGGCGATTTCCGGGGTCAGGTCGGTATCGAGCGCAGCGGTTTCCTCGGTCTTGGGCACGAGGATGGTGGAGCCGGCCTTGAGAACCATGCGCGGCGGAATCTGGTTGACGCTGCGGATCACTTCAGGGGTCGTGCCGAACTTGCTGGCGATGGTCTCGATGCGCTCGCGGGCGCTGGAGACGGTGTGTGCGGTCCAGGTCGAGAAGGCCTGGGTCCACTTGGACATGTTGGCCTTGAACTTCTCGGCGTTGCTTTCCGGCAGAAGGATCTTGGTGTCTTCGCCGCCGATGATCACCGGGCGGTTGAACTGCGGATTGAGCGCCTTGAATTCGTCCAGCGACAGTTCGGCCAGTTGCGCTGCAACCTTGACGTCGATGTTGCGGGTCTTGCCGATGGTCACGAAGTAGGGCTGGTTATCGACCTTGGGCAGGGCGATGTCGAAGCTGGCCGGGTTGGCGATGATGTTCTTGACCGCCTGCAGCTTGGGCACGTAGTTGCGGGTCTCATTGGGCATCTGCGCCGACAGGGTGTTGAAGTCGATCGGCAGGCCGGCGGCCAGGTTGCGGTTCACGGCGCGCTGCACCGAGCCTTCGCCCCAGTTATAGGCGGCCAGTGCCAGTTGCCAGTCGCCAAACATGCCGTAGAGCTTCTGCAGGTAGGTCAGCGCCGCATCGGTCGAGGCCAGCACGTCGCGGCGCTCGTCGGTGAACATGTTCTGCTTGAGGTTGTAGTCGCGCCCGGTGGAGGGGATGAACTGCCACATGCCAGCCGCCTTGGCGGTGGACAGTGCCTCCGGATTGAAGGCCGATTCGATGAAGGGCAGCAGCGCCAGTTCGGTCGGCATGCCGCGCTTTTCCAGCTCCTGCACCACATGGAACAGATAGCGAGAAGCGCGCACCGTGGTGCGCTGGATGTAGTCGGGACGGGAGCTGTACCACTGGGTCTGGCTCTCCACCAGCGCATTGTCCAGATCAGGAATCCCGAAGCCCTTGCGAATGCGTGTCCAGATGTCGATGTCGTTCATCCCCGGCAGGGCATTGCCGGCCAGTTCGGGATTGATCGCATTGAAGGGAGCGGGGTAGATCGAGATATCGTTGGCGTAGGAGAGCAGCGGGGTGCCAGCGCAGAACAGGGCGGCAATGGCAAGTTGTTTCAAAGTACGCTGCATGTGGGCGATATCCTGTGCCAGAGGCAAAAGTTTGCGTGCGGCGCTTCCGTTGCAGAGCTGTGATTGAAGCTCGACACCTCCTGCCGGCGGGATCCGGATCAGTCCGATCACGGTCGCGTGCAGGTTGACGGTAATGCAAGGTCGGAAGCTGCGAGTTTCCCCGGCGTGGTGCAGGGAGGACACCGGTTCGTAAAAAATCGTAAAAACGCTGGTGCCCACATTGGGGAATTGGAGGAGTGTACGGAAGACCCTTTTTCGCAGTCAAGTAAAAATTGGTCCCTGTTACAAAGCCAAGTCCTTGATTTGCAGGGAATTGCGCCCTAATTTTCCCCCAACGTCGGTCTATCTGTAGGTATTTTTCCATTCGCGCAGCGCCGCAAAGCTGCTAACTTCGTCCAACTGCGTCAAACGGCCCGCCTTCTGCAAGGATTGCTGGATTTCCGGCGAGCTCGCCCGCAGGAAAGGATTGGTCTCGCGTTCCAGCCCGATGGTGCTGGGCACGGTAGGCAGACCTTGCTCACGACGGGCGCGCTCGCGCACGATGCGGGCCGCCAGCTCGGCATTGCCCGGTTCCACCTCGGCGGCGAACTTCAGGTTCGACAGGGTGTACTCGTGGGCGCAGTAGACCTGGGTGGCGGCGGGCAGGTCGGCCAGTTTCACGAGGGAATCCAGCATCTGCTGCGGACTGCCCTCGAACAGCCGGCCGCATCCCCCGGCAAAGAGCGTATCGCCACAGAAGAGCATCTGCTGCTGCGCGGTGTAGTAGGCGATGTGACCCAGGGTATGACCCGGCACCTCAATGACGTCCAGTTGCAAGCCCAGTGCGGCGATGTTGACCTGTTCGTTCCCGTGCAGCGGGACGGTGATCCCCTTGATGCGGGATTGTTCACGTGCCGGACCATAAACCGGAACGACAGGGAAGTCGTCACTCACCGCCTGCCTCGCCAGCTCGACCACGCCGCCGACATGGTCAGCATGGTGATGAGTCAGTAGAATAGCGGCCAACGTCAGGCCTTCGGCCTGCAATGCGGCCAGTACGGGCGTGGCATCGCCGGGATCGACCACGGCGGCGTAGCGCCCGTCGTGGATGATCCACAGGTAGTTGTCGTCGAACGCCGGTACGGCCAGGACGTCCAATGAAGTTTTCTGATCTGCTTGAGCTGGCTTGGCTGGCTGGGTCATGAGGCGCGAAAGAAGAGATGGCTGACAAGGCTGAACATGCCCACAATGCTGGCAATCCCGAAATTATAGACCTGGCCACCTGGTTGCAGACGCCCATCGGCAATTACCTGCGGCAGTGGGAGCAGCACCATCTCAATGCCTTGACGGCCGACATCTTCGGTTTCAACGCGGTGCAGATCGGCTCTCCGCAGATCCACGCCCTGCAGGCCAACCGCATGCCGTATCGCTGGCTGGCCGACAAGCACATGCCGGTGGAAGGTCAATCCGAGCTGGAAGTGCCGCAGGTCGTCACACCCGACTTCGGCGAACTGCCCTTCGCCAGCCAGAGCCTGGACCTGGTGGTGCTGCCGCACGTACTGGAGTTCGCCGCCGAGCCGCACCAGGTGTTGCGCGAGGTAGAGCGTGTGCTGATTCCGGAAGGGCAGGTCATCATCTGCGGCTTCAACCCCAGCAGCCTGTGGGGCATGCGCCAGGCAGCGGGGCGCCTGACCGGCGCGCACTTCCTGCCGCAGGACGGCGAATTCATCCGCCTGCCGCGCCTCAAGGACTGGCTCAAGCTGCTGAACATGGAAGTCAACCGCGGCCACTTCGGTTGCTACGCCCCGCCCTGCGAGACCAGCCAGTGGCTGGAGCGCTTCGGCTTCATGGAAAAGGCGGGCGACCGCTGGTGGCCCTACTTCGGTGCGGTCTATATCGTGCAGGCGATCAAGCGCGTCCCCGGCATGCGCCTGATCGGCCCGGCCCTGCAGCGGCAGAAGCTGAAGGCGCCGCGTGGCGTGCCGGTGACCAACCGCATCCACAAGACTGACTGACACCGACAAAACCGGCCGGTGCTGCGCGATCAGGTATCATCGCGGCCCGCCCACCCGAGCAAATAGATGGAAGAGCATGGACAAAGTAGAGATTTATTCCGATGGCGCCTGCAAGGGCAATCCTGGTCGTGGCGGCTGGGGCGCGTTGCTGGTGGCTGGTGGACAGGAGAAGGAAATCTTTGGTGGCGAGCCCAGCACCACCAATAACCGCATGGAGCTGATGGCGGTGATCCAGGCGCTCAATGCCTTGAAGCGCCCCTGCGAAGTCGTGGTGCATACCGACAGCCAGTACGTGCAGAAGGGTATCAGTGAATGGATCCACGGCTGGAAGGCACGCGGCTGGAAGACCGCCAGCAAGGAACCGGTCAAGAACGCCGACCTGTGGCAGGCGCTGGACGCCGCCCAGCAGCAGCACCAGGTGGAATGGCGCTGGGTACGCGGCCACAACGGCCACGCCGGCAATGAGCGCGCCGACCAGCTGGCCAACCGCGGTGTGGACAGCATCCGGTAGGCGACCCTCCTTCGATTTTCAGTACACTCGTATCAGCATCAACACCAGCAGGAGCAAGCATGCGTCAGATCATTCTCGATACCGAAACCACGGGCCTTTCGCCGCGCAACGGCAACCGCATCCTGGAAATCGGTTGCGTGGAAGTGCTCAACCGTCAGTTGTCGGGCAAGAACCTGCACTTCTACATCAACCCCGAGCGTGACTCCGAAGAAGGTGCGCTGGCCGTCCACGGCCTGACCACCGAATTCCTGGCCGACAAGCCGACCTTCAAGCAGATCGCCGCCGAGTTCCTAGACTACGTGCGCGGTGCCCAGATCATCATCCACAACGCTCCCTTCGACGTCGGCTTCCTGGATGCCGAACTGGCCCTGCTGGGCTTGCCGCCCTTCAAGGAGCACATCGCCGACGTGGTGGACTCGCTGCAGATGGCCAAGGAGCTGCACCCTGGTCGTCGTAATTCGCTCGATGCGCTGTGTGACCGTTATGGCATTTCCAACGCTCACCGCGTTCTGCACGGCGCCTTGCTGGATGCGGAACTGCTGGCCGAGGTCTATCTCTCCATGACGCGAGGCCAGAACTCGCTGACCATGGACCTGGGCACCGAGGAAGAAGTCAGCGCCGGTGACGGCAAGCTGGAACTGGCCCCGCTGTCCGAGGTGATCGTGCTGGCCGCCAGCGAAGACGAACTGAGCCTGCACGAAGATGTGCTCAACCAGCTGGACAAGGAAGCCCGCGGCAGTTGCGTCTGGCGCTTCGAACCGCCGCCACCCGAGGCCGCCGCCGAAGCAGCCTGAACAGGCGAATCTGGCCAAAGAATGTGGCCGGACTGCCCGCAGGATTTTGCATGGCGATAAAAATGAAGAATTATTTACCAAGCGCTTGCGCACCGTGAAAAAGATTGGCATAATCTTGTCTCTCGATTGGCGCTGCAGTAAAAAGCCGGTCAGGTACGGAAGGTTAGCTCAGTGGTAGAGCACTGCATTCACACTGCAGGGGTCGCAAGTTCAAACCTTGCACTTTCCACCAAATTCAGAAAAGCCCGCCTAGTGCGGGCTTTTCGCTTTCCTGCTTCCGTTTTCCATTTTCCATTTTCCCTTCATCGCCCCCATTCGCTATCCGTTAAGCTAGCGGGCATTCGGAAAGCACAAGGAAACGAACCCTCATGCACGACATCATCTGCCCCCACTGCGGCAAAGCCTTCAAGATCGACGAAGCCGGTTATGCCGACATCCTCAAGCAGGTCCGTGACAGTGCCTTCGAGCAGCAATTGCATGAACGCCTGGAACTGGCCGAGCAGGACAAGCGCAACGCCATTGAACTGGCCCGCGCCCGGGCCGAGGGCGAACTGCAGAAGGCCGCCGCTGCCCGTGATGCCGAAATCCAGGAATTGAAGGCCCGCCTGCAGGCTGGTGAACTCGCCCAGAAGATGGCCGTGGCCGAGGCCATGGCCAATGTGGAAAAGGAACGTGACCGGCTGGCCCATGACCTGGAGCAGGCGAAAAAGGAAAAGCTGTCCGACCTGCAACTGGCCGAGGCCCGCCTGGCCCAGCAACTGCAGCAGACCGTCAGCGAAAAGGATGCCGAGATCCAGGCGCTCAAAGCCAGGATGGAATCCATTGCCATCACCCAGAAACTGGCCGTCAACGAAGCGGTCGGCGTGGTGGAAAAAGAGCGTGATGAACTCAAGAGCAGCCTGGTGCGCGCCGAACTGGAAAAGCAGCTGGCCGAAAAATCACTGAAGGACAAATACGAAACCCAGATCAAGGACCGCGAAGACATGATCGAGCGCCTGCGCGACATGAAGGCGCGGCTCTCCACCAAGATGGTCGGTGAAACCCTGGAGCAGCACTGTGAGACCGAGTTCAATCGTATCCGTGCCACAGCCTTCCCGCGCGCCTACTTCGAGAAGGACAACGATGCCCGCAGCGGCAGCAAGGGCGACTACATCTTCCGCGATACGGACGAGGCGGGTACCGAGATCGTCTCCATCATGTTCGAGATGAAGAACGAGAGCGATCGTACCGCCACCAGGAACCGCAACGAGGATTTCCTCAAGGAACTGGACAAGGACCGCCAGGAAAAAGGCTGCGAATACGCCGTCCTGGTCTCTCTGCTGGAACCCGAGAGCGAGCTGTACAACACAGGCATCGTCGATGTCTTCCACCGCTACCCGAAGATGTACGTGGTTCGCCCGCAGTTCTTCATTCCCATCATCACCCTGCTCAGGAATGCTGCGCTCAATTCCTTGAAGTACAAGACCGAGCTGGCGCTGGTGAAGGCGCAGAACATTGACATTACCAACTTCGAATCCGAACTCGATACCTTCAAGGCCGCCTTCGCCAAGAACTACGACCTGGCGTCGCGACGCTTCCAGACTGCGATAGAGGAAATCGACAAGTCGATCGACCACCTGCAGAAGACCAAGGAAGCCCTGCTCGGCACCGACCGCAACCTGCGCCTGGCCAACGACAAGGCGCAGGACGTCACGATCAAGCGGCTCACGCGGGGTAATCCGACCATGGCGGGGAAGTTTGCCGATCTCAAGAAAGAGACGCCTGACGGGCAGTGATGCAGCCGGCTTCAAGGACACCGTGGTCAAGTCCTGGTGCCTTGTCATCTCTCGATCATCGATGTGGCGAGGACTCCCCTTAACGGGCGCAAAGTACATGCGTGCCGTGGCAGGACGAAGCACCACCCGGCACGCTTTGTTTCGTCCTTGCCAGCTTTCTTAGAGCGAGGAAATCAATGTCGCACCACATGCAGTTGCGTCACCATGATAGGCGACCAGCTTGCCGTGGTGCTTGCGCGTGCTGTTGCCGGGCTGGATGGCGAATTGCCCCTTGCACTTGGGGCAGGTCGTCATATCGCCTTCAAGCGCGACCGCCTTGCCCATGGCCTTGAGTGTATCGTTGGCGGAAATCACTTCACCGCCGTGAGAGGTCTTGTCACCCAGGCGGATGACGGCTCTACCTTGTTCATCTTTCATGAGGGGATTTCCTTGGTTGATGGATGGTTGGTGGAGTGTCTTCGGCCCAAAGCAAGGCATTCAGCGCGGGGTCAGCTTCGCCTTGCCAATCTTTGATTTCCATTTTCGGATCGTCAGGATAATCGCCTCGCTGCCTGGCAAGCACGGTTTCACCCCAGCCGATTGGAGTGTCTCCGCGGGGCTCATCGTAGGGATCGTCAGCTTCAATGACGCTGACGTCCATGACTGCCTGCGGCCAGACAGGATCACGGCAAGTCCAGAGCGCCATCAAGCGGTAGCCGGTCATGAGCAGGATGTACGGCATCATCGCGATGGGGCGTCCAGCTTTGAATTGAAATATGCGTTCATCCATATTTAGCTTATGTGATCTTTGTTGCTCCGTATGACGCTACTCAAGGCATACCTATTTGTCCGGCGTTAATGCTTGGGAGGTATGTCTTTTTCCCAGAGCAGAGCATTGGCAGCAGGGTCTGTTTCGCCAGACCAGCTTTGCATGTCCTTTTTGTCGCCTTCCGGATATTCGTTTCGATCCAGTGCGTGCGCAGTTTCTGCCCATCCGATGGGTGTGCTGCCGGAGGGCTCGTTGAAAGGATCATCTGGCTCGAAGACGCTGACCTTGTTCACTGCGTCAGGCCAGATCGGATCACGGCAAGTCCATAGCGCCATCAGGCGATGGCTAGTCATCAGCAGGATGAACGGCATCATCGAAATGCGATAGGCAGCGCTCGCACGCATCCCAAAGCCGTATAGGCAGAACAGAAAGCTCTCGAGGGGGTTCTCCTTCTCCTTGAAGAAAAGGAGCGGCTTAGGTAAATCCGCCGGACCGTGATTCATGTACCAGCACCAGTAATTCCATTGCGAGAGCAGGTCTGCTAGGCATGTCCCTTCTTGCCGATCCTTAAAGGGTTGATCTGTTACATCCATGTAGGTGGAGTTGATCCGGAAAATAGTGCCGGTGTCTTTGCACTCAGGGCTGACTGGCTTATCGATAGGTAGTCGATGTCTTAGGTTCCATTCTGGAATGGGTCGACCTATTTCGAGTGGAAATATGCGTTCATCCATTGTTAGGCTCCCATTGCGTCATGATATCCCTTCAATTGGGCATTGAAGGAGACGTACTTCTCCCCGACTGAAAACTCGCAGCGTGATAACCATGTTTTAAGTTGGCTGTTATTAACAAGTGCTATGGCGATGCCAATACCGATGGAGAGCAAGAGTAACGGCCAGAAAAGGGTGCCCAGCGAAAAAAATCCTGCCGCTGCTATTCGTGCGGCCAGAACTCCATTCGAAAAATACAGGCCGGCTAAGACTTTATTTCCTTCCCTATAGGCTTTAGGCGTGTTGATGAAGATGTCATAGCTCGCAGCACCAATGCCAGCAAGCGCACCGACTAACCGAGCTTGCAAAGCAAGCCGCTTTACACGTTCTACGTCCATAGACCATTGACGTCGAATAAATGCAGCTAGAGGATGTTCCACGGATTTTTCCACAGTGACCGCAACCGTCTCGACGATGGTCGCGCCTAAGCTGAGGATCGCCACGGTAGCCTTGACTGTTGTTTCCTCCTCGTTGAACTGGTCATTGTTGGCGAGGTCCTTCATGGCAAAATTCAGTGCCACCAACTGTATAAGGATGGTTACTATGCCTAGCCTGAATTCCGGTGGTGACGATGAACCCAACCATCTCCGCGCCACCGCAACGCCCGGAATACCGATGCCCTTAATGCTTCCCGGCGCGATGCGTCCCTCCCTCTCCAGCTTGGCGATGTCTAGCTCGTAAATGTCGATACTAGGGTTTGCTTTCGCGTAGTTCACTGCGCGACGAGCTTCCGTACGGGCATCGGCCCTGGTTTGCTGCCGCTGTACTTGGCGGCGCCTGCGGCCTGGGGTGCGTCTTCGATCCGGAAATTGCCGGATAGCCCCGGTACGCCGTCCGCGCCATATGGACTGGCGACGGCGTAGCGGACCGGGTAGATCAGCAGGCCTTTCTTGTGGCAGAAATTGCAGTTGGTCATCGTGCTGCTCCTCTGGATGGGGACATGAGACGGTGGAGCTCTTCCATCTGCTGGTAATCGACATGGTCGAGCCGGGCGAGGAGGGCGCTCCAGTTGGTTGCGCCGCTGGACAGTGCGGTCCATGCGTCGCTCAGTTTTGGATGCTGAAGAAATGCGCTTTCGTAGCGAACGCAATGGATGGCGTAGGCGATCAGGTCATCTGGCGCGGAAAGATTGAGCCGCTGCCGGCCTCGACCGAGTGCGAGTTCGCCACGTCGCTGGTGTTGCAGGATTTCCTGCGGCGTGAAGGCGGCGGGTGGCTTGTCGAGATTGCGCAGTACGCGTTCCAGCAGATGGGCGTGGGCCAGGCTGTTCCACTGGTTACTACTGGGCCAGGCGGGCCGGATTCCTTCCAGGGCGTCCACTTCCCGTCCCGGGCCGGGCATGCTCCACCAATGGCCGCACCAGGCGAAGCACCACTGCGTGACCGGACCCAGCAAGGCGTCGCGTTGCTCGGGGGAGAACAGGTGCATGGCCAAGGAAAAGACGCGAGGATCGAAGTAGCGCCAATAGATGGGTTCCTCTTCCGGGCCGGGGCCGATCAGGAAGCGGGTGATGGCGCGCGCCAGCCTGTCGATGTCGGCTTCGGTTTCAAGCCAGGCGCACAGGGTGGGCGGATGTGCTGCTTCCGGCTCCTGGTGCAGGGCGGTGCTGACGGTCTCCTGCTGTTCCGGCGTGAGCGCGGCCATGTCGATGAGGCGCGGCGTCAGTTCTTCCGCATCCTTGAGCATCGGCGTGTTGCAGACATGCGTGGGAAGCGACTTCAAGATCGGGTGATAGCCGGCACTGGATGGCTCGACCAGCACGTAGCCGGTGGTGATTACATCACCGGGAAGCGAGACGGTTTGCATGGGATCTCCGTATGGATCAGGACAAGGGGACGCTGGCGTCGCCCGCCTGCGCGGCGCCGTTGTTCCGGGTGGAGCAGAGGCGTGCGCCGGGGAATTCGGCGGGCTTTTCCTGCGGGCCGAAGGTCTGGTGGTCTTCGGCGTGGATGTGATGCACGCCCTTCGTGAAGCCGGTGATGCCCTCGGCGATCACCAGTTCGCTGCCGCCACCGTTGAGGCGGATACCCTTCTTGGCTCTGAGGTTGATCCAGTCGCGGGTGCTGATGATGTCCACTACCTTCTGCGCGAGGATTTCCATGCTGTCGTTCTGTGCCTGGATTTGCACCCGCCCGCTGGCGGCGATGAGTTTCAGGCCCATGCGGTAGGCCAGCAGCGAGATCTTTTCTGCGGCACTGGCAAAGAAGGACTTGCCGGCCGCCAGCGAGACATGGCTGCCGGCGGTCACGGCGGCGTGCTCGGCGCTGGCCAGATGGGTGGAGGCGCCGGAGCTGGATTCGATGCCGCTGGGGCTGGCCAGCAGCAGATGCGGTTCGCTCAATTCGGCAGGGCGGCCATCCTCGCTGCTGCTGCCCTGGATGGCGTCGTTTTGCGCCTGGAGGGCGGTGGCAACGTGCTGCTGGTCGCCGTCCTTGTCCTGGGCCTGGTGTTCCTGGGCCAGCCGGGAGAGGCTCTCCACGGTACTGCGGGCCTGCGTCAACCGGGCGACGGTCTCGCCCAGGCCGGTCACATGTCCATGCGCCTTGGGTCGTGCCTCGCTGGTGAGCAACAGTCCCTGGGCGGCGCGGATGACGCCGTGCGCGTCGGAACGTAGCTCGAATCCTTGGCCGCGGGCGTCCCGGCGTCCCTCCCGTTGTTCGATGCGGGTGATGTGGCCCAGGGAGAGTTGGCTGTCGAAGGCGTCACTGCGCATCTGTGTCTGGATGGCCCCGTGCGTGTCATCGAAGAGCAGATGACCGGAGCGGCCCACCGGGGTATTGCCCTGCCTGGGTGTGAGCTCACGGCTGCGCATGCCGGACAGGGCCACCTGCGAGGGCAGGGCCCAGGGTGGCATGTTGATCTGGTTGACCACCGAACCGGTGATGATGGGTCGATCCGGATCGCCCCCCAGCCATTGCACGATCACCAGCTGCCCGATGCGCGGCACGGCGATGCATCCCTGTGTGCCGCCGGTCCAATGACTGGCCACCCTGATCCAGGCCGAACTGCCGGCGTCGTTCTTGCCGATCCGGTCCCAGTGGAATTGCACCCGCACCCGGCCATATTCGTCGACGAAGTGATTTTCGCCGGAGGGTCCGACCACGGTGGCTGTCTGGATGCCGTTGAGCAGGGTCGGCTGGCTGTGGTGCCCCCGGCCTGGGCGCCAGGGGATGCGTCGGCGCAGGCAGGTGATCCGGTTGGTGTAGATGGGAGGCGCGTCGGCGCCCTGCAGGTAATTGTTGGTGGCGCTGTGCTCCACGCTGATGACCAGGAATTTCTGGTCTTCGTCACGACTGCTCCTGTCGGGCTTCCTTGAGCCCTGCTCCGAGAAATGGCCGGTCATGCGGAAGGTACGCCCTGGCTGCAGATAACGGCAATTGCCGGCGCCCTCGAAGATTTTGGCCTGGGCTTCGAATTCTTCTATCCGGATGCGGCTTTTCCGGTCGCCCTCTTCCCGACTGCCAAAACCATAGGCGCCTGTGTATTCGTAATGTTCCACCGGCAGGGCCGAACCCTGCTTGTTCAGCGTCGGTACATTGACCGCAAGGGTGCCGGCCATCTTGAAATCGTAGCTGGTGAGGGCAACGCTGGCGGGCTGGAAGCGACGCGCAGCGGACCAGCTGGCAATGCCGTCTTCTTCGATGGCGCCGCCATGGCGCTGGAAGGGGACTTCCTCGTCGCCGTCGATGGGCTGGGCGTAGGTGGAGTCATCCGACAGTATCAGGTGATGGCCCTGGGCGTCGTGCTCGTAGTGGTAATGCCATCCGGCGTCTTCCCATCGACGGTGCAGCATATTGCTGTCGCTTTCGTCGAACTGGAACATCTGGGTCCGGACCGGATCGGTTTTTCTGCGCTGAAGGTCCCATTTCGCGTGCAGGCGATAGTCACGGAAGATCGTCGCACTCAGGTCTTCCAGCGAAAGGCGGTGGAAGATGCGGTTGTTCTTGCGTGATTTCAGGAAGGCCAGCCAGGGGACCAGCCGGGCTTCATAGAAGGCGATGCCACCATCGCTACGCAGGAGAGTGAAGCGATCGACATAGCCGGTGAAGTAGCGCTGCGTGCCATCGGCGCGGGTCAAGGCTGCGCACAGCAGCTTGCCCATCATGGTTTTGAGCTCGATGCCGGCATCGTTGCTCAGCAGTTCCAGCGAGTAGAAAAAGTCGCGGCTCAAGGCCTCGCTGGCCTCCAGCCGATTGATCAGCAATTCGGCGTCGGGGCCGTCCTCATGGACGAAGGAGAGTTGCAGGATGCGGTTGTGCTGGCGCTGGCGGGTCAGCATTTCCCAGCGCTTGGGGTCTCGTTGCATGCGGGTCTTTCTGCGGGAAGGGGTGGTTTCCCGGAGAAAGCGGATGCGCTATTAGCAGGCCAGATCGGGAAAGCGCAGATGGTTGCATGGCGCTAGCACGAAGTCTGTTGAAATGCTTCGAGAAATGAGGTGTTTTCGCCGCTGGCGATGATGTGGAAAAGGCTGACCGGAGAGGGCGTCCAGTGACGGTCAGCGGTGTAACTTCGTGCTGCCTTTTCGGATATCAGGTCCGGGAGAATCGGCTGAATTCCTCGGCCAGACTGGCGTAGAGACGCCGATACTGTGCCAGCCTGCGCATCAGCTGTTCCTGCCTCCCGGAGTCGGGGTGGTAGGTCTCCAGAATCTCCGGCGCCACGCAGACTTTCGCTACATCCTCCCCCGTATGCGCCAGGCGCCCCAAACGCGCTGCCCCCAGTGCTGCGCCGACTTCCGCCCCCGCATGTCGCCGCAAGGGAATCCCCAGCGCCGTGGCACACAACTCCCCCCAGAATGCACTGCGCGATCCGCCGCCGACGAGGGCGGCACTCTGCAGCACGGTACCCGCCGACTGCAGCGCTGCATATCCGTCCGCCATGGCAAAGGCCACACCCTCCATCACCGCATAGGCCAGGTGGGCGGCGTCGTGCGCCGGTGTCATGCCGAACAGCACCCCCTTGGCGCTGGCATCGTTGTGCGGGGTACGCTCGCCGTTGAGATAGGGCAGGAAGATCGGCGCCTGGGCCTGTTGCGTCGCGCTCAGGTGTTCGGCGCCGGCCACCAGTTCGGCCACCTCGCGACCGACCACGCCGGACAGCCAATGCAGGCTGGCAGCGGCAGACAGGATCACGCTCATCTGGTGCCATTGCCCGGGCAGGCAGTGGCAGAAGGCATGCACGCCCTGTTGCGGGTTGGGGGCGTGCCGTGCGGTGGCGGCAAACAGGACACCCGAACTACCCAGCGAGAGGAAGGCGTCGCCGGCCTGGGTCACGCCGATGCCCACGGCGCTGGCGGCATTGTCACCGGCTCCGCCGGCCACCACTACCGGGCCGTCGATGCCCCATTCGCGGCGCAATTCCTCGCGTAGCTGGCCGGCCACGGCGCTGCCTTCCACCAGGCGCGGCATGTGGCTGCGGTCCAGTCCGGTGGCGGCGAGCATGCGCTCGGACCAGTCGCGTCGTGCCACGTCCAGCCAGAGCGTGCCGGCCGCGTCCGACATCTCGGAGACAAACTCGCCGGTCAGCTTCCAGCCCAGGTAATCCTTGGGCAGCAAGACCTTGTCGATGGCACGGTAGACCGCCGGTTCGTACTTCGACAGCCACAGCAGCTTGGGCGCGGTAAAGCCGGGCATGGCGCGATTGCCGGTGATGAGGGCGGCATCCGGCACCAGCGCTTCCAGCTCCACACACTCGGCGTGGGCGCGCATGTCGTTCCACAGGATGGCCGGGCGCAGGACGTTGCCGTTGCGGTCCAGCAGGGTGGCGCCATGCATCTGGCCGGAGATGCCGATGCCGCGCAGCGCCGAGAAGGCCTGCGGGGCCTCGGTGCGCAGCGCGGCGATGGCGTCCTGCGTGGCGTTCCACCACGATTGCGGCGCCTGTTCGGACCACAGCGGGTGCGGGTTGTCCACGCGCAGCCTGGCGCCGGTGGTGGCGATGACGCGGGAGTCGTCGGTGAGGACGAGCTTCACTTCGGAAGTGCCGAGGTCGATGCCCAGATAGCTCAAATCAATTTCCTTTGCTTGCGGAGTAGGGGTCAGGCCACTGCCCGGACGTCGTCATTGAGCCGGTGCAGCGAGCGGAAACGCGAGGGCGGCATGCCCTTGCAGGCCAGGAACTGGCGATTGAAATTGGATAGGTTGTTGAAGCCCACCCGGTAGCACACCTCGGTCACGCTCAGTTCGGTGCACATCAGCAGTTCGCAGGCTTCGTTCAGGCGCAGGCCATTCTGGTACTGGATGAAGGTGCAGCCTGTATGGCGCTTGAAGAAGCGGGTAAAACTGCTCACGCTCATGCCGGCCAGGTCGGCCACATCTGTCTCGCGCAGGTTGCCACCCAGATTCTGGCGGATATAGGACAACACCTGGTTGATGGTGGATGACATGTGGCGCTGGGCATTGAGGTCGTAACCCGGGCCGGCCAGCGGCCTGCGCTCTGGGCAGGACGCCAGTTGTTCCAGCACCGACATCATCAGCACCACGCGCCGCGCACCACCGGCCTGTGCCAGTTCCTGCATCAGCGGCGTGATCGATATCCCCAACGCATCGGGAAACTGCAGACCACGCGCTGCGCCATCGAGCAGTTCCTGCAAGGGCGCCAGTTCGGGAATGGCGCCCACCATGCGCTCGACGAAGGGGCGCGAGAACTGCAGCACCAGATCGCGGCCAGCCAGGTGCTGGTCCGGGCCCAGGTTGCTGACCCAGTTGTGCGGCAGGTTGGGGCCGGTCAGCACCAGGTTGCCGGGGCCGAAATCGTCGATGCAATCGCCCACGAAGAACTTGCCGCTGGAGGCGGTGATGACGTGGATTTCATATTCGGGATGGAAGTGCCATTTGGCCACCGTGTGCGGGTAGTCATGCACCCAGGCCCTGAACGATTCGTCCTGGCGGGTATGCACCAGTTCCAGATCCGGACTCATGCTTGGTCTCCTTGCCATGCGGGCCGTCGTCATGCCAGGGGGCCGGCAGGGCGCCCGCGGGCAGCGACAGGTTCTCTCCGCTTGCTACATCGAACACATGCAGATCATGCTGATCGAAGGCCAGTGTCAGCGGCGCGCCTGTTTGCGGCAGGCGCTCGGCAGGGACCAGTGCGGTCAGCGTCTCTTCGCCGCAGCGGGTGGTCAGCAGTGCGTCGGCACCGAGAATCTCGACCAGTTCCACGCTGACCGGGCAGGTCAGGCTGGCGGCTGTGTCCCGCTGGCCGGCAATGCGGACGTAGTCGGGACGTATCGCCAACTTTACCGCCATTCCATGGCGCAGGCGTGAAAACCTTTCACCTTTGAGTGTCCAGCGCTGACGGGCTGTGTCGATGACCACATCCTGATCTTGTCTCTGCACCACGCCCGAGAGGAAGTTCATCGCCGGAGTGCCGATGAAGCCGGCCGCAAACAGGTTGCGCGGGTAGCGGTAGAGCTCGGCCGGGCTGCCGGCCTGGACGATGCGGCCCTCCTGCATCAGGACCACGCGATCGGCCAGGGTCATCGCCTCCAGCTGGTCGTGGGTGACGTAGACGGTAGTGGTGCGCAGGCGCTGGTGCAGGCGCTTGATGTCGCCGCGCAACTGGGCACGCAGCTTGGCATCCAGGTTCGACAGCGGTTCGTCGAACAGGAACACCGAGGGCGTCTTGATGATGGCGCGGGCAATCGCGGCGCGCTGCTGCTGGCCGCCGGACATGGCGCGGGGCTTGCGCTCCAACAGGGTGTCCAGGTTCAGCATGGCGGCCACCTCGCGCACCCGGCGGTCGATCTCGGCGGCCGGTCGCTTGAGCCGCCGCAGGCCGAAGGCGATGTTGTCATAGACATTCATGTGCGGGTAGAGCGCATAGTTCTGGAACACCATGGCCACGTTGCGATCCCGCGCCGGCAGCGCGTTGACCACCTGGCCGCCGATGGCAAGGGTGCCGCCGGAGATGTCTTCCAGGCCGGCGATCATGCGCAGCATGGTGGATTTGCCGCAGCCGGAGGGGCCCAGCAGGACCACGAATTCACCATCGCCGATATGCAGGTCTAGCGGGTGCAGCACCGGCGGACCACCGGCATAGTGCTTGGCCAGTCCCTGGCAGTGGATGTCAGCCATGGTCAGCCTTCCATCTCGATCTGGATCTTGACGTCCTGGGGACGTCCGCTGGCGGCTTCCTCGAAGGCGCGGATGCTTTGCGAGAAGGGGAATTTGCGTGAAATGAAAGGCTTCACATCGATCATGCCCGAGCTGATCAATGCCAGCGCCCTGGGAAAGATATTGGCATAGCGGAAGACCGATTCCAGCCGCACTTCCTTGGTCTGCATGGCCACCACGTCTAGCGCCACCGGTTCCGGCGGCATGCCCACCAGCACCGCGCAGCCGCCCGGGCAGACCAGGTCCATCAGGCTCTGATAGACCCCGCCATGGCCGGAGGCCTCGAACACCACATCCGCGCCCCAGTCGCCGGTGAGCTGGCGCACTACGTCCACCAGCGAATGTTGCGACACATCGACCGTGGTGACGGCGCGGTTGCCGGCGAAGTGCGCCAGTTTCTCCGCCACCACATCGGCCAGGATCACCCGTGCCGCGCCGCCGGCCAGGGCAGCCAGGGCCGTCATCGCACCGATGGTGCCGGCGCCGATCACCACTGCCGTGTCGCCCGGTTTCATGCGCGCCTTGGTGGCGGCTTGCAGGCCGATGGAGAGCGGCTCGACGATGGCGCCCTCGGCGAAGCTGACATTGTCCGGCAGGCGATAGGTGAAGGCGGCGGGATGCACCACGCTACCGGTCAGGCAGCCATGGATCGGCGGCGTGGCCCAGAAGCGTACCGCCGGGTCGAGGTTGTACAGGCCGCGCAGCGTGGCCGGCGAATCCAGGCGCGGGATGCCCGGCTCCATGCAGACGCGGTCGCCCACCTTCAAATGGGTGACCTCGGCCCCGACCTCGGCTACCGTGCCGGAGGCTTCATGGCCCAGCACCATCGGCGCTTCCACCTTGAAGGGGCCGATGCTGCCGTGGGTGTAGTAATGCAGGTCGCTGCCGCAGATGCCCACGGTATGGATGCGGATGAGTACATCCTGCGGTCCCACCTGTTGCGGCAGGTCGATCTCGCGCAGCTTCAGTTCGCGGGTGGCTTCGAGTACGAGGGCTTGCATGGGGTCTCCTATTTTGCTTTGAGCATGGAATTCAACAGCCGGCTCAATACGCCGACGAAGATCAGGGGCGGTAGCGCCAGCAGCACGGTAGAGGCATTGATCACGCCCCACGGCACTTCCTGGCCCATCGAGGTAAAGGCCGAGGCCACCACCGGCAAGGTGGCGCTGGCCGACGAGGTCAGGGCCAGGGCGATCATCAGCTCGTTCCAGACCAGCACGAAGCTGAAGATGATCCCGCCCAGCAGGGTGCCGGCGCAGTTGGGCAGGGCGATCTTCCAGAACACGGCATAGGGGCCGTAGCCGTCGAGGGTGGCGGCTTCCTCGATCTCGCGCGGCATGCGCTGGAACACCGGGATCGACAGCCAGGTGATGGTCGAGAGCGTGGTCAGCAGATAGGTCACGATCATCGAGAAGCGCGTGTCGTACAGACCCAGGTCGACCCAGATCGCAATGAGCGGGATGGCCACCGCCACTGGCGGCAGGAAGCGCAGCGACAGCAGGAAGAACTGGATATCGCGCTTGCCCGGGACGTGATAGCGGGCAATCACATAGGCTGCCGGTACGCCCATGAGCGTGCCCAGCAGCACCGCGCTGCCGACGATGACGGCGCTGTTGGTCAGGCCGGTCAACACTTCCGGGCTGCCGATGACCTGCCGGTAATTCTCCAGCGTGGGCGTAAAGAAGAAGCGCGGCGTGGGCGTGACAATGTCCAGCAGCGTCTTGAGCGAATTGAGCAGCGCCCACAGCAGCGGGAACAGCGCCACCAACACCAGCAGGATACCTACGCCCCAGACGGCGCAGCGTGCGATCAGTCTTCCCATTTGCTCACCCGCTTCCAGATCAGGGTAAAGATCAGCGTGGTCGCCACCATCATCAGTACCGCCATGGTGGAGGCATACGAGACCTTGCCGGACAGCCCGATCCCTTGCGCATAGGCATACATGTCCAGCGTCTCGGTGGTGACGCCGGGACCGCCCTTGGTCATCACGTAGATCAGGTCGAAGGAACGCAGCGACTCCACCATCTTGATGAAGACCAGGCTCATCAAGGGGGCCTTCAGCATCGGCAGGGCAATGTAGGCGTACACCTGCCAGGTGCGGGCATAGTCCAATCTGGCCGCTTCCAGTGGTTCAGGGGGGAGTGTTTCCAGCAGCTTCAACACGATCACGGCGAAGAACAGGCCCCATTGCCAGATGTCCACCAGCGCCACCGCGTACAGTGCCATCACCGGGTCGGACAGGAAGGCCGTGTCATGGATGCCCACCAGCCCCAGCACCCAGCCAAGGATGCCGGTCAGCGGCGAATACATGAACTTCCAGATAAAGGCCGCCGACACCCGGGGCAGCAGCACCGGCGTGATCAGCAGCACGCACATGGCGTGCCGCCACTTGCCGTGGACGTTTTCGAAGAGATAGATGGCGATGAGCACACCCGCCACCACGGCGCCGAGCACGGTCACCACTTCCCAGATCGCCGAGACTTCGATGGCGTTGAGGAAGCGCCGGTCCGACAGCAGCCTTTCCACATTGCGCAGCCAGACATAGTCGCTGTCGGGATAGCGCAGTACGCGGTTCTTCAGGGCCAGGTTGATGGCCGCCACCGTCGGCACCAGGCCCAGCACCAGCATCACCAGCAGCGAGGGCCCCAGGAACAGGTAGGGTAGCGAGGTCTTTCCACGATTGAACATGCAGGACTCCGGAAGCCGCCGCGACCCAAGGATAGGGCCTCGGCGGTGACTTCTTCTAAGCGAGGCGTAGCGTCGGCGCCACGCCAGTACGTTCCGATTCCTTGGCGACCGTTCGTCCTGAGTAGGCCCGCAGGGCCGTATCGAAGGCGCGCGGTGTCTGCGCCAGTCGTGCAAGTTCAGCAAAGAACCGGCGACAAGTACAGTTGCGCCTTCGATACGCGGCCATGCCGCTACTCAGTCCGAACGGTGCTCGGGGTGGGATCGAGGTTTGGCTTGCCGCTATTTGCGCGCATGTTCCATGGCATCCTGCGCATATTGCGCAGCATCGTTGAGCGCGCGAGGAATGTCCTTCTGCGTGCCGGTGAACACTTCCTCCAGCGCCACGCCCAGGTTGTCGCCGATGTCCGGCCATTGCGGGCTGGGCCAGATGGTCAGCTTGGAGACCGGGGTGGTGTCCTTCAGACCGGCCAGGATCTGCGGCTTGACGTTCTTCTGGAAGTAGTCGCTCTGGACGGTGCTGTTGCGGTTGTAGTCACTGAAGACCTTTTCGCGCAGGCGGGCCTGTTCCTGCTCCTTGCCGGTGGCGAAGGCGATGAACTTGCCGGCTGCCTGGCGCGTGCATTCATCCTTGGCGCCGACGGCCGAGATGGCCAGGCCGTGGCCATAGGCGGCCGAGGGCAGGGGCGCAGGCGGACGGGCATAGCCGACCTTGTCGGCCACGCTGGACTTGCTGCTGTCTTCCATCCAGTCGGCAAAGGGCGTGGACTCGATCATGAAGGCCACCTTGCCGGAGCGGAAGGCTTCCAGCGCATTGCTCCAGTCGTAGGTGGCCGCGCCCGGTGGCGCGTACTTGAAGAGTTCGGCATAGAGCTGCGTGGCCTTCACTGCCGCTGGCGAATTGAAGGCCGGCTGGTTGTTCTTGTCGGTCCAGCTACCGCCCTGGGCCAGCATGAAAGGCGCCCAGCGCCACACGTTCATGCCCGAGCCGCGCTGGCCGCGTGCCACCCAGCCATAGACATTGGGCGGGGAATGCAGCTTCTTGATGTCGGCCACCAGTTCGTCCAGCGTGCGTGGTACCGGCAGGCCAGCCTTCTCCAGCAGATCGCGGCGATAGAAGAGGAAGTCCGAGCCGCCGATCAGTGGCGCGAAGTAGGCTACATCCTTGTAGCTGGCCACGGCACGGCGGCCGGGCAGGAAGTCATCATAGTCGGCTTCCTTGGGGAAATACTTCAGCAGCGGCACGATCCACCCGGCCGAGGCGAATTCGGCCACGTTGGCCTCATCGACGTAGTAGACCTGATACGAACCGGCCTTGGTAGAGGCATCCAGGCGCGACTTGGCGCGACGGTCGTTCTCGCCGAAGTAGCTGATCTCGACGCGGGTACCGCTGCGCTTCTGGTAATCGGCCAGCGATTTTTCCATCACGGTCAGGCCCAGGCTTTTCTGGGCCAGCACCTTCAGCACGGGGACGTTGCAGGACTGCGCCGATACCGACAGCGGCAGCGCAGCACCCAGGACGGCGCACGCAGCGCCCAAGTAGAACCTGTTCACGATTTGTCTCCTGATATTTTTTATCGATCACCTGTCACGTGTCTCGGCGTGCGCGCAACCGCATCGGGGAACATAGCGCAGTGCGAACACAGCCTGTCTGACGGCCAGGCCAAGAGTACGAGCCCAGGGCGCGGCGCTCCACGCCAAAAGCGTGAAGGCCGGTGATACTTTTTGCTCAGGTTTTATGTGCGCTGCAGAATTTTGTATTGCCGACGGCGTGTCTACGACACAGTGGGCGGGGCAGCCATGGCTGGCAGGCTGACCACCACCACCAGACCGGTGCCGCTGGCCGGTACTTCCAGCCGTATCGCGCCCTGCGAGGCCTGCACGATTTCGCGCACGATGGCCAGGCCCAGGCCGGAGCCTGGCTGGTCCGGGCGGGCATTGCGATAGAAGCGTTCAAACACGCGCTCGCGCACTTCAGCCGGGATGCCGGGACCATTGTCGGTCACCGTGACGATGAGCTGCTTGCGCCTGTGCTGCAGCCCCACGGTGACCTTGCCGCCCTCCGGGGTGTAGCGCAGGGCATTGTCGATCAGATTCATCAGCATGCCGCCCAACTGGGCTTCGTTGCCGGTGACCATGGCACTTTCCAGGGTGGTCTCCAGGCCGAGGTCAATGTTCTTTTTCAGGGCCAGCCCGGCCAGTTCTTCCAGCACCATTGCCGCCACCGACAGCAGGTCCACCGGGCCGCGCGGGAAGGCGCTGCCGTTGGAGGCTTCGGCCTGCGACAGCAACAGCAGCTTGTTGGTCAGATCGGTCATGCTGCGGCTGCCCTCCTGCAGCGAGGCCAGCACCTGGGCCACCCGCTGCGGATCGTCGAGCTGGCGGGCGAACTGGATCTGCGAGTCGATCACCGCCAGGGGCGTACGCAACTGGTGCGCGGCATCGGCCACAAAGCGCTTCTGCACCGTGACCTGGGCATTGAGGCGGAAGATGTACTGGTTGATCGCCTCCACGATGGGCCGCAGTTCCTGCTGCAGGCCACCAGCCTGCAGGGGCGTGAGCGAATCGGGCTGGCGCGTGGCCAGCGCGTCCTTGAGCGCCAGGATAGGCCGCAATTCCATGGTCAGGCCCAACACCACCAGGCTGATGGCCAACAGCAGCAATACGATCTGGCGTCGCAGCGAGGCGTGCCACTGGTCGTCGATCATCTGCTGGCGCCCCTGCATGGTCTGGCCCACCGAGACCGCCACCATGCGCAGCGTCCCCTCGTCGAACAGGGCGCGGATATAGCTCACCACACGCAGCGGCCGGCCTTCGAAGGTGGTGGTCGTATAGACCGGGTAGAGTGCCGCAAAGTCGGGCTGGGCGGGGAAGTCGGGGCGGCCGGCCAGGAGCGTGTCGTCATCCATCAGCACCTGGTAATAGACCGCATCCTGGGCCGGCGAGGCGAACAGTTCCAGCGCCGCCGGTGGCACCGAGACCACCGGCGCGCCGTCGTTCCAGCCTACCTGGCCGGCCATCATGCGGGCCGAGGCCAGCAGGGCGCGATCCTGCACCAGGGTAGCGCTGGAGACGGCGTTGTCGTAGGCGTCGCTGGTGGACAGGCCCACATAGACCGCCATCGGGATCAGCAGCCACCACAGCAGCCGCAGGCGCAGGCTGTCAATCATCTTTCTGGCGCAGCAGGTAGCCCAGCCCGCGCAGGGTCATGATGGCGGCCGAGGAATGTTCCAGCTTCTTGCGCAGGCGCGAGATATAGATTTCGATGGCGTCCGCGCTGGGTTCTTCGGAGAGGCTGAAGACGCCCTTCATCAACGCCGTCTTGGAGACCGTCTTGCCCTGCTTGAGCATGAGCACTTCCAGCACGTCATGCTCGCGCGCCGGCAGCGCCAGGGTGGTGCCGGCCACCGCGAACTGGCGCGTGTTGCTGTCGTAGACCAGGTCGCCGCAGTGGATTTCGGCGGCCTTGTCGGGGGTCTGGCGGCGCACCAGTACCTTGATGCGGGCCACCAGTTCGCGGATCTCGAAGGGTTTGACCAGGTAGTCGTCGGCCCCGGCGCCCAGGCATTCCACCTTTTCGTCGATGGAGCCGCTGGCGGTGAGGATCATCACCGGCACGCCGTTGTGACGCTCGCGCAGGCGGCGCAGCACATTCTTGCCATGCATCTTGGGCAGCATCAGGTCCAGCAGCACGACATCGTAGTTCTCGTCGCGCAGCACCTGGTCGGCGATCTCGCCATCGGCGGCGATATCGACCTTGAACTTGTGTTCCTTGAGAATCTGCTCCAGCCAGTGGGCAAGCTGGGGATTGTCTTCGATCAGGAGCAATTTCATGCGGTAGTCTCGTGTTTCTTTGGCATCTTTTTTGTTGCGCTGCAAATAAAAAAGCCGTTTTTTGGAAAGCTGGATGAAGGTTTCGGCTTCTTAGAATAGGCCCGCAGATCAATAAAAAGTGAAGATGGCGACAGACCATCCCACCCATAATCAGGAGGCAATCATAATGCGTCACGCCGTTCGTGTGTTTTCGTCAGCCCGCGCCACCCCTTTACGTCGTACTCTCATCGCCGCCGGCGCCACTGCCATCACCGCCTGCGCCCTGGCATTGGCCGCGCCACAGGCCCATGCCGCCGACAAGATCATCATCATGGTTGGCGGCATCAACAAGCTCATCTACCTGCCGCCCAAGCTGGCCGAAAGCCTGGGCTACTTCAAGGAAGCCGGCCTGGACGTGGAACTGCAGTCGCAGCCGGCCGGGGTCGATGCCGAGAACGAGCTGCTGGCCGGCGCCGTGCAGGCCGTGGTCGGCTACTACGACCACTCCATCGACCTGCAGAGCAAGGGCAAGGAAGTCACCTCCATCACCCAGTTGTTGCTGGTGCCGGGCGGCATGGAAATGGTGCGCGCCGACCTGGCCGACAGCGTGCGCAGCATGGCCGACCTCAAGGGCAAGACCCTGGGCGTGACCGGGCTGGGCTCGTCTTCCAGCTTCCTGGCCCAGTACCTGGCCAGCCGTGCCGGCCTGAAGTCGGGTGACTACTCGATGCTGCCGGTCGGCGCCGGCAATACGCTCATCGCCGCCATGAAGCAAAAGCGCGTGGATGTGGCCTGGACCACCGAACCGACCACCTCCATCCTGCTGTCCACGGGCGCGGCCAAGGTGCTGGTGGACATGAGCAGTGTCGATGGCACCCGCGCCGCACTGGGCGGGCTCTATCCGGCTTCCAGCGTCTACGTGCATCGCTCCTGGATGAACAGCCACAAGGCCGAGTCGCAGAAGCTGGCCACCGCCTTCGTCAAGACTCTCAAGTACATCCAGACCCATTCGGCCGAAGAGATCGCCGACAAGATGCCCAAGGATTACTACGGCGGCAACAAGGCCATCTACGTGCAGGCCCTGAAGGCGTCGCTGCCCATGTATTCACCCGATGGCAAGATGCCCGCCGGTGGCCCCGAACAGGTGTTGAAGGTGATGGCCGGCTTCAACCCCAACATCAAGGGCAAGAACATCGACCTGTCCAAGACCTATACCAACGAGTTCGTCGATCAGGTGAAGTAAGGCCTCCCTGCACGCACGCGCCGAACACCCTAGAATCCGCTGCATCCGCTGCATCCGCTGCATCCGCATCACCCCGATTCGACCAACAGGAGACATCGTGAACAAGAACATTCGCCAAACCTTGCTATCGCTGGCCGTGGCCGGCGCAACCCTGGCCGCTTTCCCCGGCCAGGCCTCGGCTGCTGCCAAGATCACCATCATGGTGGGCGGCATCAACAAGATGGTCTATCTGCCGGCCAAGCTGGCCGAGCAACTGGGCTACTTCAAGGAAGAGGGCCTGGACGTCGAGCTGCAGTCGCAGCCGGCCGGCGTCGACGCCGAGAACGAACTGCTGGCCGGTGCCGTGCAGGCCGTGGTCGGTTTCTACGACCACTCCATCGACCTGCAGACCAAGGGCAAGGAAATCACCGCCATCACCATCCTGGGCCAGGTGCCGGGTGAGGTGGAGCTGGTCTCCACCAAGGCCGCGCCGCACTTCCAGAGCATGGCCGATGCCAAGGGCAAGACCCTGGGTGTGACTGGGCTGGGCTCGTCCACCAACTTCCTGACCCAGTACCTGGCCTCGCGCCATGGCATCACCTCCAAGCAGTTCTCGGTGCTGCCAGTGGGCGCGGACAATACCTTCATCGCTGCCATGAAGCAGGGTCGCATTGATGCCGGCATGACCACCGAGCCGACCGCCTCGCAATTGCTGAAGACGGGTGACGCCCAGGTGCTGATCGACATGCGCACCGTGGAAGGCACGGTCAAGGCGCTGGGTGGCCTGTATCCGGCGTCCAGCGTCTATGTGCAGCGCAGCTGGCTCAACAGCCACAAGGACGATGCGCAGAAACTGGCGCGTGCCTTCGTCAAGACGCTCAAGTTCATCAACACCCACAGCGCCGAACAGATCGCCGACAAGATGCCCAAGGACTACTACGGCAACAACAAGCCGCTGTACGTGCAGGCCTTGAGCAACTCGCTGCCCATGTATTCGCAGGACGGCAAGATGCCCAAGGGCGGGCCGGAAACCGTACTGGCGGTGCTCTCGGGATTCAATCCCAACGTCAAGGGCAAGCATGTGGACCTGTCCAAGACCTATACGGATGAATTCGTCGACACCGTGAAATAGGACTCCGTCCGATAGCCCCGGGACGGCGTTGTCGCCGGTCCCGCTTTCCGAACCACGCTTGACGCCATGATGCGAAATATCGCGTCAGGGCGGTACTCAACCTCCAGCCCCGAAAGAGCCATCCGATGAATGCGATCAACCAGCACGCCTTCACCCCCGCCGGCAACGCCGCCCAGGAAACGCCAGCCATCGAATTGCGCAACGTGACCTGCCGCTTCATCACTGCCGACGGCAAGGCTACCGTGGCCCTGCGCGACTTTTCCATGAGCGTGGCCCGGGGCGAATTCGTGGCCGTGGTCGGCCCCACCGGCTGCGGCAAGTCGACCACGCTGTCGCTGATCACGGGTCTGCTGAAGCCCACCATGGGCGAAGTGCGCGTGATGGGGCAGCCGGTCAACGGCATCGATCCGCGCATCGGTTTCGTGTTCCAGAACGATGCCGTCTTCCCCTGGCGCAGCGTGCGCGACAACGTCGCCGCCGGCCCCATGTTCCGTGGCCAGTCCAAGGCCCAGGCGCATGCGCTGGCCGATGAATGGATACGCCGCGTAGGCCTGGACAAGTTCGGCGACCACTATCCGCACCAGCTCTCCGGCGGCATGCGCAAGCGCGTGGCGCTGGCCCAGACCTTCATCAACAGCCCCGAAATCCTGCTGATGGACGAACCCTTCTCGGCCCTGGACATGCAGACCCGCACCCTGATGCAGGACGAACTGCTGCGCCTGTGGTCGGCCCATTCCGGCTCGGTGGTGTTCGTCACCCACGACCTGGAGGAAGCCATCGCCCTGGCCGACAAGGTCTATGTGCTGACCGCCCGCCCGGCCACCCTGAAGAGCGTCTATCCCATCGACCTGCCGCGTCCGCGCGTGATGGAAGAGGTGCGCTACGAGCAGCGCTTCATCGACATTTCGCGCCGCATCTGGGCCGATCTGCGCGAGGAAGTCCATATCGCCTGAGGGATCAGGCATCTGGCACCAGGTAGCCACCAGCGACCTTTCCCGACAACGAATCTGAATAACGAAATCCGACAACAGGTGAGCAACATGACACAAGCACAAGCAAGCCATTCCGCCGCGACGATGGATATCGCCGCCGTCGAAGCCGAGGCGCAGCGCAAGATTCGCGGCCGCCGCAACCTGGTCATCGGCCTGCGTATCGCCATCCTGGTGATCGTGCTGGGTGGCTGGGAAGTCTGCGCCCGCATCGGCTGGATCGATCCCTTCTTCTTTTCCCAGCCTTCGCTGATCGTGATCCAGATCTATGACTGGATGGTGGAAGGCACGTCCCAGGGCTCGCTCTGGACCCAGGTGCTGGTCACGCTGGAAGAAACGGTGCTGGGCTTCTTGATCGGCTCGGTGGCCGGCGTCATTGCCGGCATCGTGCTCGGTCGCAACAAGCTGCTCTCGGATGTGTTCAGCCTCTACATCCAGATCGCCAACTCGATTCCGCGCGTGGTGCTGGGTTCCATCTTCGTCATCGCCTTCGGCCTCGGCATGGCCTCCAAGGTGGCGCTGGCGGTGGTGATGGTGTTCTTCGTGGTGTTTGCCAACGCCTTCCAGGGCGTGCGCGAGGCGGACCGCTACATGATCGCCAATGCCCAGATCCTGGGCGCCTCGCGCCGTCAGGTGACCATGGCGGTGGTGATTCCCTCGGCGCTGTCGTGGATCCTGGCCAGCCTGCATGTGAGCTTCGGCTTTGCGCTGGTGGGTGCGGTGGTGGGCGAGTTCCTGGGTTCCAAGCAGGGTATCGGCCTGCTGATTTCCACCGCCCAGGGTGCCTTCAATGCCAGCGGCGTGTTCGCAGCCATGATCGTGCTGGCGGTAGTGGCGCTGGCGGCGGACTGGTTGCTGCACGCAGTGGAAAGGCGCCTGCTGAAGTGGCGTCCGCAGGCCTTCTGATGGGCCGGCCATAAAAGTCTTAGAATGATGAAGTAATGCGGGGACACGGTTTCGTGTCCCCGCCGCTTTTTGTCATTGCATTGTCCATCGTCCGTCGTGTTGCCTTCTTCTTTCAGCCGCCTTCCGCCATGTCCGCCGACCAGCCGCAACGCCTGAGCGAGTCTCCCGCCGCTTCTTCCCTGAATGATCCCGGCAGTGATCCCCGTAGTGATCCGATCACCCAGCGCGCCTTGCTGTGGATCGTCGCCTCCGGCTTCTTCATGCAGACGCTGGACACCACCATCGTCAACACGGCCTTGCCGGCCATGGCACGCAGCCTGGGAGAACCGGTCCTGAACATGCACCCGGTGGTGGTGGCCTATACCCTGACGATGGCCTCGCTCACGCCCGCCTCGGGCTGGCTGGCCGACCGCTTCGGCACGCGCCGCATGTACTTCGCAGCGATCCTGCTGTTCGTGGTCGGTTCCATCCTGTGTGCCGTGGCACCCACTTTGCCGATGCTGCTGGCGGCGCGGGTGGTGCAGGGGTTGGGTGGGTCCATGCTGTTGCCGGTGGGGCGCCTGGCGGTGCTGCGGGCCGTGCCGGGGGCGCAGTACATCGCTGCGCTGGCCTCGATCTCGATTGCCGGGCAACTGGGGCCGGTGGTGGGGCCGGTACTGGGCGGCTGGCTGGTGCAAAGCCTGTCCTGGCACTGGATATTCCTGATCAATGTGCCCATCGGCGTAGTCGGGATGGCGGCGGTGCTGCGCTTCCTGCCCGATGACAGCCTGGCCGATACGCCGCGCTTCGACCTGCTGGGCTGTGCCTTGCTGTCGGCCTGCATGGTGGCGTTCTCGCTGGCACTGGATGTGCCCTTCGATACGCAGCGCGGAGCCTGGAGCGCGGCCCTGTTCCTGCTGGCGGCGGCCACCGTGCTGGGCTACTGGTGGCATGCGCGCGGCCATGCGCGGCCGCTGTTCCGGCTGGGCCTGTTCGGTGAGCCCAATTTCAGCATCGGTCTGGCCGGCAACCTGGTCTGTCGCATCGGCTCATCGGCCGTGCCTTTCCTGTTGCCTTTGCTGCTGCAGGTGCGTTTGGGGTATTCGCCCCTGCATGCGGGCATGCTGCTGCTGCCGGCGGCCATCGCCGGCACCATCGCCAAACCGTGGATCGCACCGCTGGTCAAGCGCCATGGCTATGACCGCTTCCTGCTGGTCAATACCGCCATCGTGGGCGTGTCCATCGTGTCCTTCGCCCTGATCACGCCGGGCTGGCCACTGGCGGCGGCCATCGTGCAACTGGCCGTCTTCGGTGCATCGAACTCGATGCAGTTTGCGGCCATGAACAGCGTCACCCTCAAGGGCTTGCGCAAGGATGATGCGGGTAGCGGCAACAGTCTCTTTTCGATGGTGCAGATGCTGGCCATCGGTCTGGGCGTGACCATCGGCGGCACCATGGTCAATGCCTTCAAGAGCCCCGAGGGGGCGGCCACCAATGCCAGCTTCCAGATCACCTTCGTGATCGTGGGCGTGATCACCCTGGTCTCAGCCTGGGTGTTTCGCCGGATGGACCCGCGTTATTTCAAGTAAAGACCGCAAGGATGGGCAGATCGGCAGCGCTCAGGTATCGCTCCACTGCCGCAGCAGGTTGTGGTAGCAGCCCACCAGCGTGCGCCGCGCCTGGGCGTCGGCATCGGTCTGGTTCAGGCGCTGGATGGCATTGTCCATCTCGAACAGCATCTGGCGCTGGCCATCGTCGCGCACCAGGCTCTGCACCCAGAAAAAACAGCCCATGCGTACGCCACGCGTAACCGGGGTCACGCTGTGCAGGCTGGTGGCCGGGTAGAGCACCATGTCGCCAGCGGCCAACTTGACGCTGTGCATGCCGTAGCTGTCTTCGATCTGCAATTCACCCCCGTCATACTCGGCCGGGTCGGCCAGGAACAAGGTGGCCGAGACATCGGTACGCAGCTTGCGGCCCGTGTGCGGATGGATGCGCACGCTGCCGTCCACGTGCGCCCCGAAGCCCATGCCCTCGCCATAGCGGTTGAACATGGGCGGGTAGATCAGGTTGGGCAGCGCCGCGCTGATGAAGCGCGGATGCCGTTCCAGCGCCGCCACGATGAGGTGCTGACACTGCAGGGCTACCTCGGCACGCTCGTCGATCTGCTGGTTGAACTTCAGCGGCGCGCCCTGGTAACCGGCGGTCACGCGACCATCCACCCAGGCCGGACCGGCGGCCTCCAGCAGGCCGCGTACCGTCTGCAGGGTGGCCGGGTCGAGCAACTGGGGGACGGTGATGAGCATCGGTTTCCTTCTGCCTTACATGCGATAGGTCAGCGACAGTAACGCGGTACGACCCGAACCCGGGACCGAGCGACCGCCATCGGACTGGATCAGCGCATCGTAATACATCTTGTCGGTCAGGTTGTACAGGTTCAGGCGGATGTCATAGGCCTTGGTGGTGTAGGCCAGCATGGCGTCATAGCGGGTGTAGCCACCGACTTGCACCGTGTTGGTGGCATTGGCATAGCGCTGCGACATGTAGGTCGCGCCGCCGCCGACCTGCCAGTGCGGGGCCAGGTCGTAGGTGGTCCAGGTGGTGAGGGTGTGCTTGGGCGTATTGACCGGCACCTTGCCGACCGAGGTATCGCCCACGGCGCCGCCGATGACCTGGGCATCCAGGTAGGTGTAGTTGGCGGCGATCTGCCAGTCACGCGTGATGCGACCGGTAGCACCGGCGCGCGCACCGTTCACGCGGACCGTGCCGGCCAGGGCATAGACGCCGGTGGTGACCAGGCTGCGGGCGTTTTCCTTGGTGATCTGGAAGGCCGCTGCGCTCAGGGCCAGGCCATTGTCCAGGTCCCATTTGCCGCCCACCTCATAGGAGCGGTTCTTTTCCGGATCCAGGTTCTGCTGGCCCAGGGTACCGGTCAGTTGTTCCAGCGAGGGATTGAACGAGGTGCCATACGAGACGTAGTAGGCCTGCGCTGCGCTGGGCTGCCAGATCGCGCCCGAGCGCACGCTCAGGAAATTGACGGTCTGGTCGGCCGAGGCCAGTGCGGTGGAGCCTGAGGTGTTGCCGGCGTTGATCGAGTTGCTGATGCTGGCGATGTAGCGGTCATAGCGCAGGCCGCCGACCAGCTTGAACTGCGGCACCAGTTCGATGGTGTCGCCCACATAGGCGGCGATGGTGTTGGCACTGCCACCGGCGTGGTTGCCGGCAGTATCGGCCACGCTGCTGCCGGCAGCGCTGTAGCTGGGGCTGACGACGCTGACGCAATCCATGTAGCCGGTGGTGGCGCCTGCGGCATTCAGAGAGCGGCCGTTGCAGCTGCCGTTGCGGTAGTAGTTCTGGTTGTCGTAGCCGTCATGACCCACTTCCACGCCCACCAGGGCATCGTGCTTGATGCTCCCGGTGGCGAACTTGGCCGCCAGTTCGGTCTGGTTGAAGATGGAGTAGTCGCGGATGTCGCGGTCATGGCTCTGGCCGCGCACGTAGAGGCTGGATAGCGGCAGGTTGCTGGTGGCATTGGTCAGCGCCGTGAAGCCGCTGGAAGAGACCGTGCCGATGGTATTGGGCGCGGTTTCCACGGCATCGGTATGCACGTAGTTGAACTGCGTCTGGCTGCGCAAGGTCACGTCGGGAGCGATCTTGTGCTTGATGCCGGCATTGAAGGAGGCCACGTCCTGGTTGGTGCGGTCGCTGTTGAGACCATAGGCGGTGTTGCGGTCGACATTGACGGGATGGCCGTTCAGCGGCGGCAGGCCGTAATCGGGCTGGTCGTGGTTGTGCTGCAGCAGGGCCGAGAGAGTGATCTCGGTGGACGTACCGATGCCCCAGACGTAGGAGCCGGCCAGGCCGAAGTCCTGCACGTCGGTCTGGTTGCGGGTGCTGGCCGCGCCGTTCTGGGCCATGGCTTCGATGCGCAGGGCGGAGGTATCCGACAGCGTGCGGTTGACGTCGGCGGTGCTGCGCACCAGGCCGTTGGTGGTGACCGAGGCCGAGACTTCGGTGGCCGTCTTCAGGTTGGCCTTCTTGCTGACCTGGTTGATGATGCCGCCGGTGGAGCCCCGTCCGAAGAGCATCGAGGACGGGCCCATCAGCACTTCCACTTCCTCGATGGCGAAGGTGTCGCGGTAGTACTGGCCACGGTCGCGGAAGCCGTCCAGGTAGATGTCGGTACGCGCCGAGAAACCGTTCAAGTTGATGTTGTTGCCGATCTGGCCGCCCTCGGCGCCACCCAGGGTGATGCCGGATACATTGCGCAGCGCGTCGGCCAGCGAGCTCACCCCCTGCGATTGCATCTGCGCCTTGTTGACCACCGTCACCGATTGCGGCACGTCGTGCAGGTCGGCGGGCAGTTTGCTGATGGCGGTGCCGGTGCTGGCGAAATCGTCGCGGCGGCCTTCCACCGTGACCGGGGCCAGCTGGTTGCTGGCGGTCGCAGAAGTGGATGCAGAGGTGGATGCAGAAGCGGGCGCAGTCTGTTGCGCCAGCAGCGGCAGGGGAGCCGCAAAGGTGGCCAGCAATGCGGCGGCGATCGGCGTGAGACGGTTCATGTTCGTGTCGAGGAGAGTGGAGTAGAGAAACGAGAAGCCAATCCGGCTCGCGCCGGATTGGCTCCAATGGCTGGCTACTCCGTCCTTCGACATGGAAGACCGTTTGGCTGGCTGATGACCAGTATTGTTGTTCTGTATGCCAATGATTTTTATTCACGGGCACCGGTCGCAAGATTAAGGAGGCAAGCTGACAAATGACTGTCAGCAAGCTGACGTCAAACTGAGTGTGACAAAAAAGTAACACCGCCTGCCGGCCCCGGGCTGTCTCGGGCAATCCCCGATTTGCAGCATTGGCGCGGCTGCAATACGATGCAGCGTCACGCAGAGGTTTTGCGCTGTTTTTTCTCTTTCGAAGTTCCTATGAATGTTCTGCTGGTCGAAGACGACCCGGTGCTCACCGACGGCCTGTCGCGTGTGCTCAATTCGCATGGTTTCACCGTGCATACCGTCAACAACGGCCACGATGCCTTGTCGCAGCGTTTCAATGCGGCCGTGCTGGTGCTGGACATCGGCCTGCCCGGCATCGATGGTTTCGAGGTCCTGCGGCGCATGCGTGCGGCCGGCAACAATACCCCGGTGCTGCTGCTGACGGCGCGTGACACCATCCCCGACCGCGTACACGGCCTGGAGCTGGGCGCTGACGATTACCTGGTCAAGCCCTTTGCCACGCCCGAGCTGGTGGCGCGCATCAAGGCGCTGATCCGCCGCAGCGCGCCGCAGCCGGCACAGCTGACCGTGGGCGGCCTGTCGCTGGACAACGCCACCAAGCGCGCCGACATCGATGGTCGCAAGATCGAGCTGTCCCTGCGCGAATGGACGGTGCTGGAATACCTGATGCAGCACGCCTCGCGGGTGGTCTCCAAGCAGCAGATCATCGACGCCGTACTGCCCTGGGGCGAGGATTTCACCATCAACGCGGTGGAAGTCTACGTCTCGCGCATCCGCCTCAAGATCGCCGACTCCGGGGTGGTGATCCGCACCATCCGCGGCTTTGGCTACATGCTCGAAAAGAGCGAGACCTGATCCCGGCCGGCAGCGCATGTCCGACACCGCCGCGGCCAGTCCATCGCCGACCCACGCCAGCATCCGGCGCGACCTGCTCAAGTGGCTGATCGCGCCCTTGCTGTTGCTCAACCTGGTCGGCGCCGGCCTGACCTATTGGCTGGCCTGGCTGCCGGCCCAGCACGCCTTCGACCAGAACCTGATGGATTCCACCTGGGGTCTGTACGCCCAGGTGCGCCACCGGCAGGAACGCACCACCGCCGAACTGACCCAGCAGGCCGAGCAGATCCTGCGCAGCAACCACTCCGACACCACCTTCTTCGCCGTGCGCAATACCGAAGGCCAGATCGTGGTGGGCGACAAGGGTTTTCCCCGCTTGCCGGAAAGTGATGTCTTCGACCGTCCCATCAACTTCGATGGCGAGATGCGCGGCGAGCCGGTGCGCATCGCCGCCATGCAGGTGCGCGTCAAGAACGGCATCATTTCGGTGGCGGTGGCCGAGACCATCCGCAAGCGCGACCGGGCGCACTACACCATTCTGCTGTCCTTCCTGTTGCTGGACGGCGCCCTGACCTTCGGTTCGTTGTCGGTGGTGCTGATTGCCGTGCGGCGCGGCCTGCGCCCGCTCAAGAGCCTGCAGCGCAACCTGGAGCAACGCGGTCATGGCAAGCTGGGCGCCATCGATGGCACCGGCGCACCGGTCGAACTGCAGCCGCTGATCGTGGCCATGAATGAACTGATGGCGCGCATCAACAAGGGTGAGCAGGCACAGCAGAACTTCATGGCCGATGTCGCCCACCAGTTACGCACCCCCCTCACGGGGCTCAAGCTGCAACTGGAGCTGCTGCACGACAAGCATCAGGATCAGCCCGATACGGCCCGGTCCCTGGCGATGATGAATTCCTCGGTGGAACGCATGATCCGCCAGAGTCGCCAGTTGCTGGCCCTGGCGCGTTCCGAGCCGGGGCTCTTCGAGAGCCGCAAGCTGGAAGAGCTGTCGCTGGACAAGCTGCTGGAAGAGTCGGTCCAGCACTTCATCGAAGAGGCCGACAAGAAGCGCATCGACCTCGGCTTCGACCTGCAGCCGGCGCGCATGCGGGGCGACCGCTTCCTCCTGAGCGACCTGATCGACAACCTCATCGATAACGCTGTGCGCTATTCGCCCCCGCATGGCACGGTCACCGTCCGTTGCCTGGAGCAGGATGGTGCCGCCGTGCTGACGGTAGAGGATTCCGGGCCGGGTATTGCGCCCGAGCATCGCGAGCTCATCTTCGACCGCTTCTACCGCGCCAACGACAAGGTGGCCGGCAGCGGCCTGGGCCTGGCCATCGTGCGCGAGATCGCGCATGACCATGGCGGCGTGATCAGCGTTGATAGCGGCGAGCACGGGCTGGGCACGCTCTTTACAGTGCGCTTCCCGCTGGCTGGCTGATGGCAGGGGCCCCTTGCGCCGCCTCCGAACCTCGCTCTCCCGGTTCTGTCTAAACACCTTCTTCGTGACAATCCAGGAGGCAACATGACGGACAAGGTCCTGCAAAGCGGTACCCACATCGCCCGCTATGAAGCGGTGGAAAAGCCCGACGAGGGATTCGAGGCGCAGGTCTTCGTGCGCCTGGCGCGCGAGCCCGAGATCGCCGAGACCTATATTCCCGTGGGCCTCTTCCCGACCGAGGAAGAGGCGCTGGCCAGCGCCCGCGAACGCGCCCAGCGCGCCTTGAAGGAGCACGAATTTTGAGCGCCCCCGAGTTCTCCCTCACCCCCGGTGCCCTGTATCTGGCATCGCCGCGCCGCCGCACCCTGCTGCTGGGCGCGGCCGCCGGTGCCGCACTGGTGCTGGCCGGTTGCGCCTCCAGCGGCATGCAGGGTGGTGCGGCGCCGTCTTCCTCGACCCTGTTCGAGCTGCGCGGCGCTACCACGGTGCCGACCCAGGGCTGGATCAAGGCGCAGATCAGCGATCCCCCGGGCGGCGACATCTACCTTGCGCCGCGCGTGGCCCTGGATGCCAGCGACGTGCAGCGCGCCAGCGCGCAGAAGGACGCCGCCGGTCGCGCCATTCTGGTGTTGCAGTTCTCGCCGGTCGGGACGGCCAGGCTGGCGGCAGCCTCGCGGGAATTCATGGGCCGCCAGCTGGCGGCCGTGCTGGAAGGTCGTGTCACCAACGTGGCCAGGGTGGAGGGGCCGATGACCATCAACACCATGGCCTTGACCGGCTTGTCCAGTTTCGAGGAAGCGGTGCGCCTGGCGCGTCTGTTCCCCAGCCGCTAGGGCGCAAAGGCGGCAGGGCGCTGGCCGGGCGGGGCAGGGCATGCTAATGTCCTGCCCATTGCACGCCACCGCGGCTTCACGCACCAGCCCAACAATAACAATGTCCGTCGCCCGCCACATCGTCCAGGTCCACCCACGCTTGCTGATCGGCATGGCTGTGGGTATTGTCGCCGCCGTCTTCATTCCTGCCTCCACCTGGATCAGTCGATGCCTGATCGGCTGGAACGCCGGTGTCTGGTTCTATCTTTTCAGCCTGTGGCTGATGATGGTGCGAGCCGATGCCAAGGCCGTCAAGCGCCTGGCCGAAACCGAGGATGAAAGCGCCCAGGTGGTGCTGGTCATGGTCTGCGTGGCGGCCATCGCCAGCCTGCTGGCGATCCTGCTGGAACTGGCCGGGGGCAGCCACCACAGCGAGGGCGGGCGCCTGCTGCGGTATGCCTTCACGGCCTCCACCGTCTTCGGTTCCTGGGCCCTGATCGGGACCATCTTCACCTTGCACTATGCGCGGCTGTTCTATGCCGATGATGACGATCCCGACGCCCTGCCGCTGCGCTTTCCCGAGGGGCAGCGTAATCCCGACTACTGGGACTTCCTCTATTTCGCCTTCACCATCAGCGTGGCGGTGCAGACCTCCGATGTCGGCGTGGCTTCGCGCTCGCTGCGCAAGTCGGTGCTGGTCCATTCGCTGATCTGCTTCATCTTCAATGCCGCCATCATCGGCCTGTCCATCAATATCGCTGCCGGCCTGGCCGGCAACTGAGCCGACCGGCGCCACTGGTTGTCGGCGCCAGGATGTCAGCGCAATGGAACCGAACCGGCGGGCGCCTGTCCTAGCCGGGTTCATGCAGCCTCAGGCAGTCCCGGGCAATCCCGGGCCGGGCGCAGCGTGAACCGGAAGGCCACCGTATAATGGCCGGCTTTCCGTGTGGCAAAAGGCAAGACCAGGGGAGGGGGGCAAAGAACCCCCGCAGCTCGACCAACGATTCGAACAACGGAGCGCACCGTGCGGGTTTATTCCAGCCAAGCAGAAGAACGTATTGCCATGTTGAAGCGCCAGGGCAAGGGCGCATTTTCCGGCCCACCACTACCGATGGGACCCTTGATCGGGTTTTCGGTGGCGATCGTGGCGGTCGTCCTGATCGCCCTGTTCACCTACGAAGCCTCGGTCAGCCGGGGGGAAGCGGCCAATGCCGTCTCGCACACCATGCAGGTGCGCGAGCAGTTGCAGAATCTGGTCTCCACCCTCAAGGATGCCGAAACCAGCCAGCGCGGCTTCCTGCTGACCGGCACCGAAAGCTATCTCAGTCCCTATAACCAGGCGCGGGCCGCCTTGCCGGGCGAGATCACGCGCCTGCGCGAGCTGATCGTCGACAACCCCGACCAGGTCAAGCGCCTGTCGCAGGTGGAACGGGTGGTCAACGACAAGATGGAAGAACTGGCCGAGACCATCACCCGACGCCGCAATGGCGATGCCGCTGGCGCGCTGGCGGTGGTGCAATCGGATCGCGGCAAGATGTCCATGGACCGCGTGCGCACCCTGACCCGCGACATGGAAGAGCAGGAGCGCGACCTGCTGACCGCACGTCAGTCCGACTGGCGTGATGCAGTCGCCTTTTCCACCGCCGTGGCCTGGGGTGGTTCGGCCCTGCTGCTGGTATTGATCGCCGCTGCTGCCGTCACCACCTCGCGCGACTATCGTTCGCGGGAGAAGCAGACCTGGATCCGCGCCGGACAGATGGGCCTGGCCGAGCGCCTGCAGGGCGAGCAGCGCCTGAGCACCCTGGGCGAAAACACGCTGGCCTTCCTCACGGCCTACCTGAACGCGCAGGTCGGCGCCATCTACCTGCGCACCGATGGCGGCGATTTCCAGCGCTTCGCAGCCTATGCCCTGGAAGATGAGGGCGAGCAGCAGATCCAGCCCAATCTGCGGGACGGCCAGGGTCTGCTGGGCCAGGCGGCCAAGCTCAATCGCGCCATGCATGTCAAGGATGTGCCTGAGCACTATCTCACCGTCTCCTCGGCCGTGGGGCGTCATCAGCCGCGTGAGTTGCTGATCGTCCCGGCCTCGGTGGATGGCACGGTGCAGGCCGTGTTCGAGCTCGGCTTCCTGCGCCGGGTGCGCGCCGAGGAAGAAGAATTGCTGGCCCGCCTGTCGGACCAGATCGCCATCGCCGTGCGCTCCTCCAAGGACCGCACCCGCCTGGAAGAACTGCTGGAAGAGACCCAGCGCCAGTCCGAGGAATTACAGGCCCAGCAGGAGGAACTGCGGGTCAACAATGAAGAACTGGAAGAGCAGGGACAGGCCCTGAAGGCCTCGCAGCTGCGCCTGGAAACCCAGCAGGCCGAGCTGGAGGAAACCAATGCCCAGCTGGAAGAGCAGGCCCAGTTGCTGGAACTGCAGAAGGACGACCTGGCCAAGACCCAGGTGGTGCTGGTGGACAAGGCCACCGAACTGGAGCGCGCCAACCAGTACAAGAGCGAGTTCCTGGCCAACATGAGCCACGAACTGCGCACCCCGCTGAACTCCACCCTGATCCTGGCCAAGCTGCTGGCCGACAACAAACAGGGCAACCTGACCGACGAACAGGTGCGCTTCGCCCAGACCATTTCATCGGCCGGTAACGACCTGCTGGCGCTGATCAACGATATCCTCGACCTTTCCAAGATGGAGGCCGGCAAGCTCGATATCGTCTCCGAATCCTTCGTGGTGACCAAGCTGGCCGAGGAACTCAAGGCCAGCTTCGCCATGACCGCCCAGCAGAAGGGCCTGGGCTTCAAGGTGGACGTGGAGCCGGGCGTGCCGCAGCGCATGGAAACCGACATGCAGCGCCTGGGCCAGATCCTCAAGAATCTGCTCTCCAACGCCATCAAGTTCACCGAGAAGGGTGAGGTCAGCCTGCGCGTCTATGCCGACGCCCAGAACCGCATCGCCTTCGCCGTGCGCGATACCGGTATCGGCATTGGCGAGGACCAGCATCAGTTCATCTTCGAAGCCTTCCGCCAGGCCGATGGCAGCACCCACCGCAAGTACGGCGGCACCGGTCTGGGCCTGTCGATCTCGCGTGACCTGGCCCACCTGCTGGGTGGCGACATCACCGTGCAGAGCCGGCCGGGCGAGGGCAGCATCTTTACGCTCTCGCTGCCGCAGGTCTACAGCGGTGACCAAGCCATCCTGCGTGCACCGGCGACGACGCCGAAGTCGGCAAATGCCGCTGCCGCAGCCTCGACACTGCAGGCGGCCCAGGTGGCCACGGCGCCGGACGTGCGCGTTGCCAGTGCCTCGGCGACGGCTGCCACACCGACACGCCTGGAGGAGATCGCCATCGACGACGACCGCCACCGGATCGAGGCCACTGCACGCCTGATCCTGGTGATCGAGGACGATCCGGCCTTCGCCATGATCCTGCGCGACCTGGCCCATGAGATGGGTTTCCAGTGCGTCGTCACGCACTCCGCCAACGAAGGCGTGGCCGCTGCCGAGATGTATCGTCCCAGCGCCATCCTGATGGACATGAACCTGCCCGACTTCTCCGGTCTGGGTGTGCTGGACCAGATCAAGCGCAATCCCAAGACCCGCCACATCCCGGTGCACGTGGTGTCGGTGGCCGACTATTCGCAAGAGGCCATGGAGCGCGGCGCCATCGGTTACGCACTCAAGCCGGTGCAGCGCGAAGAACTGATCGGCGCCATCCGCAAGCTGGAAGCCAAGTTCCTGCAAGGCCTGCGGCATGTGCTGGTGGTCGAGGACGATGCCCGCCAGCTCGACAGCATCCGGCAGTTGCTGGCCGGCGAGAACATCAACCTGGTCGGTGTGCGTACTGCCACGGACGCCCTGGCGCGCCTGCGCGAGACCACCTTCGACTGCATGGTGATGGACCTGAACCTGCCCGACCTGTCCGGCTACCAGTTGCTGGAAAAGATGGCCGAGCAGGAGCATGTGGCCTTCCCGCCGGTGATCGTCTATACCGGCCGCTCGCTCTCGGCCGAGGAAGAGCAGAACCTGCGCCGCTTCTCGCGCTCCATCATCATCAAGGATGCGCGTTCGCCGGAGCGCCTGCTGGACGAGGTGACGCTGTTCCTGCACCAGGTGGAAACCACACTGCCGCCGGAAAGCCAGCGCCTGCTCAAGGTGGCGCGCGACCGCGAGACGGTCTTCGAAGGCCGCCGCATCCTGGTGGTGGAAGACGATGTGCGCAACATCTTTGCGCTTTCCTCGGTGCTGGAGCCCAAGGGCATGAAGGTCGAGATCGCCCGTAACGGCCGGGAGGCCCTGGATGCGCTGCAACGTAGCCAGGACAAGCCCGGCGCCGTCATCGACCTGGTGCTGATGGATATCATGATGCCGGAGATGGACGGCCTGACCGCCATGCGCGAGATCCGCAAGCAGGCCATCTGGAAGCGCCTGCCCATCATCGCGCTGACCGCCAAGGCGATGAAGGATGACCAGGAAAAATGCCTGGCCGCCGGCGCCAACGATTACATCGCCAAGCCCCTGGATGTGGAAAAACTGCTGTCCCTGGTACGTGTATGGATGCCCAAATAAACCAGGCCCTGGCCAACCGGCATTTCGATATCGAGATGCAGTTGCTGCTGGACGCCATCTACCTGAAGTATCACTGCGATTTTCGCGGCTATGCCGGCGCCTCCCTGAAGCGTCGCCTGGCCACGGCCATGATCCGTTTCGGCTGCGACACCCTCTCGCAGCTGCAGGACAAGGTGCTGCATGATGCCACCGTCTTCCCGGCGCTGATGGACTACCTCACGGTGCAGGTCAGCGAGATGTTCCGCGATCCTGGCTACTTCAAGGCGCTGCGCGAGAAGGTGATGCCGCTGTTGCGCACCTATCCCTCGCTGAAGATCTGGGTGGCCGGCTGCAGCAGTGGCGAGGAAGTCTATTCCCTGGCCATCCTGTTGCGCGAGGAAGGCCTGCTTGAACGCAGCATCATCTACGCCACCGACATCAACCAGACTGCGCTCAAGAAGGCCGAGGCCGGCGTCTACGAGCTGGACCGCATTCCCGGCTTCACCAGCAATCACCAGAAATCCGGAGCAAGGACTTCGCTTTCGGATTACTATACGGCGGCTTATGGTGCCGTCGTGTTTGACAAGTCTTTGCGCCGGAATGTGGTCTTTTCCGACCACAGCCTGGCCACCGACAGTGTGTTTGCAGAGATGCACCTGGTGTCTTGCCGCAACGTGCTGATCTATTTCAACCGCCATCTGCAGGAGCGCGCCCTCGGGCTGTTCCGCGAATCGCTGGTGCGCAAGGGCTTCCTCGGCCTGGGCTCGAAGGAGTCGCTGCGCTTCTCCTCGCATGGCGTGGCCTTCGACGAGGTGGACCGCGAGGAACGCCTGTTCCAGAAGAAGGGCGAGCTGTGAGTACCGTCGCCTTGCCTTCGCTGGAGGGCCGCAACATCGAGGCCGTGGTCATCGGTGCCTCCGCCGGCGGCGTAGAGGCGCTCTCGGAAATCCTCCCGGCGCTGCGTCGCGGCGCGGCAGTGGCGACCATGGTGGTGCTGCACCTGCCGCGCGAACGGCCCAGCCTGCTGCCGCAGATCTTTGCCGACCGTTGTGCCCAGCCGGTGGTGGAAGCGCAGGACAAGCTGCCAGCCCAGCCCGGCGTGATCCATTTTGCGCCGCCGGATTATCATCTGCTGGTCGACCGCGGCGAGGAAGGGCCCTTGCTGGCCATGTCCAATGATGAACTGGTCAACTTTTCGCGACCGGCCATCGACGTATTGTTCGAGTCGGCTGCCGATGTCTACCGCGAGCGGCTGCTGGGCATTGTCCTCACCGGTGGCAACCACGATGGCGCGGCCGGCTTGCAGGCCATCGGTCGCGCCGGCGGCATGACGGTGGTGCAAAGCCCGCAACAGGCGCAGGTGCCTTACATGCCGGCGCAGGCACTGGCGCTGGGCAAGATCGACCATGTGCTCACGCTCTCGCAGATTGCCGATCTGCTGCGTACCGTAGGCGTACAGGGGAATGACCAGGAAAAGGAACGCAGGTGATAGAACAACAGAAACAAAGAGACCTGCCACGGGTGAAATTCCTGCTGGTCGATGATCTCGAAGAAAACTTGCTGGCCTTGTCGGCGCTGCTTCAGCGTGACGATGTCGAACTGCTGCTGGCGCGCTCGGGCATGGAAGCCCTTGAGCTGCTGCTGCAGCACGAGGTGGCACTGGCCTTCATTGACGTACAGATGCCGGTCATGGACGGCTTCGAACTGGCCGAACTGATCCGCGGCAGCGAGCGTACCCGCAACGTGCCGCTGATCTTCGTGACGGCTGGCGTGCGCGACGAACGCCGTCTGTTCAAGGGTTACGAGAGTGGCGCGGTGGATTTTCTCTACAAGCCCATCGAACCGCACATCCTGCGCAACAAGGCGGAGGTGTTCTTCCAGCTGTATCGTCAGAAGCAGCAACTGGCGCTGGAACTGCGGGCGCGCACCGAGACCTTGCGCATGAACGAGATGTTCGTCGCCATCCTCGGCCACGATCTGCGCAATCCGCTCAGTGCCGTGGTGATGGCGGCCACGTTGATGCAGCGGACCTACAAGGAAGAGGTGGCGCAAAAGGCCTCGCAGCAGATCCTCAACGGCGGCAAGCGCATGGCCAAGCTGATCGAGAACATGCTGGACCTGGCCCGCGCCCGCCTGGCAGGCGGCATTCCGCTGGTGCGCGCCAGTGCCTGCCTGGGCGAGATCACCGAGCGGGTGGTGCAGGAATACCAGGCCACGTATCCGGGCAGCGTCATCGAACGTCGCATCGAGGGTGACGACAATGGCTACTGGGACGGCGACCGCCTGGGCCAGGTAGCGGCCAACCTGCTGGGCAATGCCCTGCAGCATGGCGAGCCAGGCCATCCGGTCTGCATCGGCATCGATGGACGCAGCGAGCACGAGGTGGTGATGGTGATCGCCAATCGCGGCGTGATCCCGGAGGCGCTGCTGCCGGTGATCTTCGATCCCTTCCGCGGTGGCGAGCGCGAGATCGGACGCAAGGAAGGCCTGGGACTGGGTCTCTTCATCGCCCAGCAGATCGTCAAGGCACATGGCGGCAGCATCAGCATGACCTCCGATGACCAGGTGCAGACCATGGTGACGGTGCGCTTGCCGCGCCGTTGAGCCGTACCGATATTTTCCCTTCGAGACGGGGCAGACTTGGAAGAACCGGCATTGGCTTCGGGGCGCCAATGCCGTTCAACTGGCAGGGTTTTTCGTTTTCGCTACTCGAAATATCCGGATCACGCAAAGGTCAACATTTGGGTGGTACATCTTTTGCCCAAAGCAAGGCATTCAGCGCGGGGTCAGCTTCGCCTTTCCAATCTTTGATTTCCATTTTCGGATCGTCAGGATAATCGCCTCGCTGCGTGGCAAGCACGGTGTCGCCCCAGCCAATTGGAGTATTCCCGCGTGGCTCATCGTAGGGGTCGTCAGGTTCAATGAGGCTGACGTCCTTTACTGCCTGTGGCCAGACCGGATCGCGGCAAGTCCAGAGCGCTAGCAAGCGGTAGCCGGTCATGAGCAGGATGTACGGCATCATCGCGATACGGTAGCGAACACTCGCCTGTGTGCCAAAATCGTACAGGCAGAAGAGGAAGCTTTCTCGCATGCTCTCGCGTTCGCTGAAAAACAATGGCGGCTTGGGTAATTCGGCTGGTCCATGGTTCATGTACCAGCACCAGTAGTTCCATTGGGATAGCAGGCCTTGCAGGTTCTCCTGCTCCTCCCATTTTCGGCCGATGGCAAAAGCACGCAGGACGTTACCGTCTTCATCCACTTCGTAATGGCGGATGTGATAGACCGGACTGTTGTTGGAGAATCCTCGGTGGATGCAGAAGATGGCGTTTTCGTCCCAAGGAACTTCCCATGTGATATCCCCTTGTCCTGGCTTAGAGAAGAACCTACGGCGGCGAATCGCGTAAATTTTTTTTTCCTTTCGGTTGAACCGAATGGGGCGACGCTTTAGCGAAAAAAATTCGTCCCTTCCGAACTTCAAAATGCAGTAGCTGAAACCAAAAATAGATCCCGTCATGATAAGGAAGTTGGTGACCAGATAGGTGGTACTGCTCTTGATATCATCCAGCATGATGATTCCTGCAAGATACAGGATAGCGAGTACTCCTATGCATGCTGTCGTCACGCCGCCGGCTTGCCACTGTCTATCCTTGTAGGGCTGATCTGTTGCATCCATAAAGGAAGAGTTAATTCTGAAAATGGTGCCTGTATCTTTGCACTCTGGTCCGACAGCTCTATCGATGGGCAACCGATGGTTGAGATCCCAGATGGGAATGGGCTTGCCAGCCTTAAATTGAAATGTGCGTTCATCCACTCTTTAAGCTCCAATTGCCTCGTAAAATGCCTTTAGTTGGGTATCAAATGAAATATATTTTTCCCCGGCGCTGAATTCACATCGAGCAATCCAGTTCTTCAACGCGCTATTGTTCACGTAAGCAATAGTGATTGCGATACCGAATGAAAGAATAAGAAAAGGCCAGAAGATTGCGCCAATTGAATAATAGGCACCTATAGCAATGCCGATGCTTAAGGTGCCGCTGGCGTTGTATAAGGTCGAAAGTAGTTCGTTACCGCTATTGCGTGCTGCCGGGGCACTCACCACAATATCGAATACGCCGCTGAGAATTCCCACCAGCATTCCGGCTATTCGCGCTCCAACCGTGAATTTTCTCGCGAGTTTGAGTTCAACTCGCCATTGGCCTCGGATGAAGGCCCCCAGCGGATGTTCCACTGATTTTTCTACGGTCACCGCAACCGTCTCGACGATGGTCGCACTTAAGCTAAGGATCGCTACGGTGGCCTTGACTCTCGTCTCCTCCTGGTTGAACTGATCGTTGTTAGCCAGATCCTCCATCGCAAAATTGAGTGCCGTCATCTGCACAATGATGGTCACCACCCCCAGCCTGAAATCCCGAGGTGACGAGGAGCCAAGCCACTTCTGCGCCATCGCGATACCCGGAATCCCCATGCCCTTGATCGTCCCGGGAGCGATACGTCCCTCCTTTTCCAGCCTGGGAATATCGAGTTCATAAGCGATAACGTTTGTGGTCGCCTTCGCACGCCTGACCGCACTACGTGCCTCGGCACGGGCGTCCGCCCTGGTCTGCCGCCGATGGGTGTCAAGTTTGATGCCTTGCTCTTGTGCCTGGGTGATGGCCCATCGAGCTATATCGGTAGCACTTGCATTGCTGACCTTGAGGCTGCCGCCGGCCAGCAATTTCAGGTGAAGCATCGCCAGCGAACGGGCTATGCTCTGGCCGCCTTTGACAAGAGAGCGGCTGATGACATTGCCGGTCGTTAGTGCCAGGTGATCAATCAATTGCGTGGCCTGCTGCGGATCGTGAAGTCGGTCGATGGCGCCTTTGTAGATGTTGAGGATGTTCTCAACCTGGATATCGCTGCCCTTGAGCTGCGGCTCCGTCGCAGCGATGATGTCGGCCTGGTTGTATAGCAATGCACGGCCGTACAGGTTGCGCGGGCTTTTCAGATTTTCGTCCGAGATCCAGCTGGTGAGCTGGTCGATGCAAGGCTGGGTGCAGACAGCATGGCCGATGCATTGCGATACCGATTCGTTGTAGGCATAGCCGCTGCGGATATCGGCATCATCATGGACAGCCTCCATCCAGTTCGCCAGTTGCTCGCTCCTGAGCCAGCCGACATGGGTCATCACCAGCTGAAGGTAGCGTGGTTCGAATTCCTTGAGCGCGGCTTCATAGATGGCGGGGAAGGCCTTCAGCTTCTTCTCGTCCAGGGTCGGCTTGCCATTGTCATGGGTCAGATCATGCCAGGCCTCGTCTGCGGCGGCCTCTTGCCGACCGGCCTTGTCGATGCCGTATTTCCTTCTTTTCTCTTGTTGCTTCTTCTCGTAGCGCTCAAGCCCACCCGCCTTGAAGACGGCCATCCACCCCTTCAACCCAGCGTAGAGATTGCCATCGGGATGATGCTTGCTTACCTCGTCGATCGTGTCGTCGAGGTTCACGTCGTCACGGGCTTCACGACGTACGTGTTGTTCGGTCATGGCCAGGATGTCAGCGATGACTTTGGATTGATGCACCTTTTCATCAAATCCTGCCTGCAATCCCGGTACGGTCAGTTCGCTGAAGTCGTTGGTCATGCCGACCGGGTCATTGAGGGCGGCGATGTAGCCTTTGAAGTGGGGTTCCTGTTGCGCCATGATGCCGTTGAAGCGCGCCTTGGTGGCGTATTTCAGGCTCTCGAAATCGACGGGGGTGTTGCTGAATGAAAAGGCCTTCTTCATGGCCTCCGGATTGGCAGCGAAATGCGAGACCTTCTCCGCGCAGGCGCTGAATTCGCCGGTATGCACCGCACTGCCCGCCAGCAGGGCGGGGATGGCGATGCAGCGCATGTGTTTCTTGCGCCAGCTTGCATCGCTGACTTTCTTGATCAGGGTCCTGGTCCACTGCACATTGGACCAGCCTATCCAGAAGTTACCTGCGGGGTCGGCATCGGTGTGCTCGATGTCGACGCAATAGGCACGTACGACTTCGCTGGCTTCGATACAGGCGAACCGGATTGTCGAGGGATGGGGTGTGTTGTATTCCAGCGGGTAGTTCCACAGATGCCCGCTGGGGAGGACGACATAGGCCTTGAGCCGCTGGCGCCGCTCGTCATAGGTATAGAGATAGCCGGGGCGCAGCGCACGCAGGGTGTACTTGGCGGCGCCTGCGGCCTGGGGTGCGTCTTCGATGCGGAAATTGCCGGATAGCCCCGGTACGCCCTCCGCGCCATATGGACTGGCGACGGCGTAGCGGACCGGGTAGATCAGCAGGCCTTTCTTGTGGCAGAAATTACAGTTGGTCATCGTGCTGCTCCTCTGGATGGGGACATGAGACGGTGGAGCTCTTCCATCTGCCGGTAATCGACGTGGTCGAGCCGGGCGAGGAGGGCGCTCCAGTTGGTTGCGCCGCTGGACAGTGCGGTCCATGCGTCGCTTGATGTGGGATGCTCAGGAAAGGCTGCGCCGTGGGGCAGACGAGAATTGCAGGATGCGGTGGGGCTGTGGCTGAGGGGTGGGGATTGCCCAGCCGATGTTGTGTCGATGCATGCCAGTCTTTCTACGGGAGGGGATGGTTTCCCGTGGAAAGCAGATGCGGTTCAAGCAGGGCCAGATCGGGAAAGCGCAGATGGTTGCATGGCGCCAGCGCGACGTCTGTTGAATTGCTTCGATAAATGATGTGTTTTTGCCGCGGCAGAAGCCATCGAAGCGCAGTGCAATAAAGACGACGGCGATGCACACGTCAAGCGCGCATCGCCGTCTTTGTGGAATTGAATGGGGACCTTAGCGTGGCATCAGTTTCATTGAACTGCCTTTTTGCTGGCCGCGACCGAACCTACTGCCAGCCATACCGCCGCGCATACCAGCCCTTCATCGCCTGGATCAGCACCGCATAGGCCACCAGGATTACCACCAGCCACGGGAAGTAGGTCAGTGGCAACGCTTCCAGCTTGAAGTAGTGCGCCAGCGGCGTCATCGGGATGGCGATGCCGATGGCCATGATCACCAGCGTCATTCCCATCAGCGGCCAGGAGGCGCGGCTCTGGAAGAAGGGGATGCGACGGGTGCGGATCATGTGCACGATCAGGGTCTGCGAGAGCAGGCCTTCGATGAACCAGCCGGACTGGAACAGGGTCTGGTGTTCCGGCGAGCTGGCGCCGAAGACGAACCACATCAGTGCGAAGGTGCTGATGTCGAAGATCGAGCTGATCGGACCGAAGAAGACCATGAAGCGACCGATGTCGCCGGCATCCCAGCGTTGCGGCTTTTCCAGGAACTCCTTGTCGACGTTGTCGAAGGGGATCGAGATCTGCGAGACGTCGTACAGCAGGTTCTGCACCAGCAGATGCAGGGGCAGCATCGGCAGGAAGGGCAGGAAAGCACTGGCGATCAATACCGAGAAGACATTGCCGAAGTTGGAGCTGGCCGTCATCTTGATGTACTTCAGCATGTTGGCGAAGGTCTTGCGGCCTTCCAGCACGCCTTCTTCGAGCACCATCAGGCTCTTTTCCAGCAGGATCAGGTCGGCCGCTTCCTTGGCGATATCGACGGCGGTATCGACCGAGATGCCGATGTCGGCCGCGCGCAGGGCCGGGGCGTCGTTGATGCCGTCGCCCATGAAACCGACCACATGGCCACGGTCATGCAGCACGCGCACGATGCGCTCCTTATGGGCCGGCGAAAGCTTGGCGAAGACGGTTACGGTTTCCACCGCTTCGGACAATTCGGCGTCGCTCATCTTTTCCACATAGGAACCGAGCAGCATGCCCTTGACCTCCAGCCCGACCTCGCGGCAGATCTTGGCAGTCACCAGTTCGTTGTCACCGGTGAGGATCTTGACCTTCACGCCATGGGCGCGCAGGGCGGCCAGCGCCGGTGCGGTGGATTCCTTGGGCGGGTCGAGGAAGGCGATGTAGCCGATCAGGACCAGCTCCGATTCATCGGCCAGGCTATAGACCTCCTTGGTCGGCGGCAGATCGCGGGCGGCCACGCCGACCACGCGCAGGCCTTCGGCGTTGAGGCTGCCGGTGGTGGCGCGGATTTCCTCCAGCAGTTCGGCGGTGAGCGGTACGATCTGGCCGTTCACGCGGGCGTGCGAGCAGACCGAGACGATCTCTTCCACCGCGCCCTTGCAGATCAGCTCATGGTGGTCTTCGCGCTCGGAGACCACCACCGACATGCGGCGGCGCTGGAAGTCGAAGGGAATCTCATCGACCTTGCGATAGGCCGAGGCGATCGACATCTCGCGCTGCAACTCGGCGTGTTCCAGTACGGCCACGTCCAGCAGGTTCTTCAGGCCGGTCTGGTAGTAGCTGTTGAGGTAGGCGTACTGCAGCACTTCGTCATCGGGCTCACCGTGGATGTCGGTGTGGCGTTCCAGGAAGATCTTGTCCTGGGTCAGGGTGCCGGTCTTGTCGGTACACAGCACGTCCATGGCGCCGAAGTTCTGGATCGCATCGAGCCGCTTGACGATCACCTTCTTGCGCGACAGCGCCACGGCGCCCTTGGCAAGGGTCGAGGTGACGATCATGGGCAGCATTTCGGGCGTCAGTCCCACCGCCACCGACAGGCCGAACAGGAAGGCCTCGACCCAGTCACCCTTGGTGAAGCCGTTGATGAAGAACACCACCGGGGTCATCACCAGCATGAAGCGGATCAGCAGCCAGCTGACCTTGTTCACGCCCGCCTGGAAGGCAGTGGGGGTGCGGTCGGTGGCGGTGACGCGCTCGGCCAGGGCACCGAAATAGGTGCGCTTGCCGGTGGTCAGGATCACACCGCTGGCCGAACCACTGACCACGTTGGTGCCCATGAAGCACAGGTTGTCCAGCTCCAGCGGGCTGCTGTTGTTGAGGTTGCTGGGGGTGACGAACTTCTCCACCGGCAGCGATTCGCCGGTCATTGCGGCCTGGCTGACGAACAGGTCCTTGGCCGACAGCAGGCGCAGGTCGGCCGGGATCATGTCGCCGGCCGAGAGCAGCACGATGTCGCCCGGCACCAGATTGCGGATCGGTACTTCGACGCGACGCGCGCCCTTGGGATGCAGGGTTACGTCGAAGTAGCGCTGGGCTTCGGCGGCGATCTCCTCGACCTGGTCGTGACGCATCACCGTGGCGGTGTTGCTGACCATGGCCTTGAGCTTGTCGGCGGCGGTGTTGGAGCGGGCTTCCTGGACGAAGCGCAGCAGCGTGGAAACCACCACCATGGTGCCAATGACGATGGCCGCCTTCATGTCTTCGGTGTAGAAGGACACGGCCGCCAGCAGGGTCAGCAGCAGGTTGAAGGGGTTCTTGTAGCAGTGCCACAGGTGGACTGGCCAGGTCAGCGGCTTTTCGTGTTCGACTTCATTGGGGCCGCTGTGGACGCGGATGGCGTCGGCTTCGGCCTCGGTGAGGCCATCAGGGCGCGATTGCAGGCGCTGCAGCAGGGCCTGTGCCTCGCTGCGGGAGGCCTCGCTCAGTTGTTCGGCCAGGGTCTGCGGGACTTCGCGGGTGACCGGGGCGCTGCGGAACATGTCCATGCCCAGGCGGCGGAAGTGACGATCCATGCCGCGTGCGCGGATGAAGCTGGCAAAGGTTTCTTTCAGCAGGTTCAGATTCATGACGTGCTTCTTTTCTTGTTGGTCTTCGTCCCGGGGACGAAGGATGTGCATCGCACCGGCAAGCGCTTGGACTTGCCGGCCTCGGATCAGCGCCGTGGCCGGTCCCCGCCGGCAAGGGCGCGGGCGAACGGGCAGGGCGCGCTGGGTCTTCGAGTGTTCATGGAATGTGCATAGCCTCCGCCTGGTTGAGCGGAGCCCCTGTCATCGGCGCCTGATGGCGCAAGCAGAGCAGGCCGCGCGTGGCGATGAGCCAGGCGGGCGTGCATGCGGCAGGCGGCAGGCAAAGGCCAGCCCGGCGCAGCGCAGGGCTGGCAAGGCGTGGTGATGCATGCGTCATGCCGCCGTGTCTGCGGCGGTCGATCGTCGATCTGTCGTTGTGAGGGAATATCGCTGTCGCCAGGGCGCGGGGAAACCCGTCAAACAGGCTGCGCGCTACCGACATGAGATGCCGTCATCTGCCTTGTGCAAGATGACGACAGGAAGAAGTCCTGCTGAAATCCTTGCTGAGGCTTAACCCGGAATTAACCGGCAACAACTGTCACCCGAACAAGTGCCCATGAGAGGGACTCCAGAAAATGAGAACGGGCGAATTCTACGCCCGCGCAGAAAACAGGGTCAAGGCAATTCACCCAATCTTGCCAAAAATTTGTGCATGTGCAACAGATGCGGTGTGGGCTGTCAGCTCTTTGTCAGGGCCGCCGGGCGGGCATCTCCGGGCGGTGCCTGCGCTGCTGTGCAGCACCGATTGTTCCCGCTGCTGCCTTGTCTTCCATGTCGTGCGACCTATACTCCAGACGAGGCAAGCCCCATCAAGAGTACGCGCACCACGCGCAAGACCAAGAAACTCGACCAGGAGACGCATCATGCCCAACCTCATCATGAACAACCTCATGTTCTTCATCCCGATGGCCCTGGCGGGCTTGTTGTTGTGCGGGGAGGTCCCGGTAGCGTCACGGATGGTCCGAACCAGTTTGAGAGCAGTGGGCGCGGTCTTTGGCGCGCTGCTCGCCCTTTTAGTACTGGAGGCACTGCCAGTGCTAATTTAGCGGGCTTTCTGCGGCCCGCTTTGCCGCTCGTTGCGGCAATGGCCGGGGCATCGGTGCAGGCATTTCCAGGGAACCAGCCTATTCTTTGAGTTTGCCGATCGCCCCGCCTTGATTTCCCTAGGTCGATGTTTTCACAGTGGTCTCGTGGCGGCCCCGAAAACATCGGCCTTTTTTGCGTCTGCTTTTCTCGCCTGCCGGTGTCCTCGGGCAGATGCCCCTCCTCCGGTCACTCCATTGACCTACCCTTCCTGCACCATCGTCGCCGTTGGTCGCTGATCAGGGTGCAGCGTTCCTGCGCGCCAGGCTGGCATCCCACACCACCAGGCGATCGCGACCACTTTCCTTGGCGCAGTACATGGCGTGGTCAGCGCGCTGCAACCAGACGAAGTGGGCTTCCATGTCCGCCGAGAAGGGCACCAGTCCTGCGCTGACGGTGCAACCGTATAAATTGTTTTCATCATTTGTGCTGCGCGCCGCCTCGACCAGGCGTTGTGAGAGCTGCAGCGCTTCGGCGGGGGCGATGTCACGCAGGATGACCACGAATTCTTCGCCCCCGTAGCGACCGATGAGGTCGTCTGCCCGCAGTGCAGCACGCAGCAGGCGCGAGAAATTGCGCAAGACTTCGTCGCCCGTGAGGTGGCCGTGGGTATCGTTGATGCTCTTGAAATGGTCCAGGTCCAGCAACAGCAGGAAGGCCTGGTGACTCCCCGCGCCGCCCTGGCTGCGCTGTTCGAATTCCGCGATCAGCAGGCTTTCCCAGTAACGTCGATTGAACAGCCGGGTCAGGCCGTCGGTCTGGCTGACGATCTCGAACTCCCGTGAGCGCTCGGCCAGCTTCTTGGACATTTCATAAGTGGACTTGCCCAGCGCCAGCGGGTACAACGCCATCATCGGCAGGCAGGCGAGGACGGTGGTCAGGTCCGACTGCGGCAGGAAGTGCGCATCCAGCAGCCACCAGCCCAGCGCGCAGGCGGCGATGCTGGCATACAGTCCGCGCATGAACAGGCGCAGGCCGCCAGCGGCGATATTGTCCATCGACAGCATGGAGATGATGACCGCGCTGGGGATCAGGTTGCCGTTGAGGGCGGCGATCCAGAAGCCGCCGATGGCGGCATCGATGACCAGATTGCGCCGCTCGGCGCGATAGGGGATGGCGCTGTTGAGCGCCCAGTGGCGCGCCACGTGCGGCCACAGGTAGCCGTGGCCGAACAGCGCCAGCCAGAGTGGCCAGATCACCGGATTCTGCATGAAACCGGCTGCCACGCAGAAGAAGCCGACCCCCAGGCCGATCACGCGCAGGCGATAGATGCGCTGTACGAAGCGCACTCCCTTGCCGATCAATGCCTCCGGCGGCATGTCGTCAGCCCGCCCCGGGCGCTGGCGGTAAAGTGCCACCGGGTCGACCAGCTCGCGCAGCCTACGCAGCAGCGTCGGCGGCGAGCGCGATCCGGCGCGCTGCTCGTTGTTGGAACGGGATGGCATGGTGTGCTGTTGTTCTTTCGATCCGGTCCATTCGGGGCTGGCCATCCCGGCGTAACGGCAGGGCCAGTGCGATGACGTACGTACCGATTCAAAAAAGGGGTCCGCAAGCGTAACCCCACTACCACATTGCAGGCAAGCCTGGATCGACCCGGTGTGCGCGAGCCTTGATCTCGAGCAGGGCGGGAACCCGCGCCGATGACCGTTTGTCAGTGGGATGGCAGTGTCGCACGGCGGTATGACGCCCTGATGTCCCGATGCAGCAGGGGTGATCCCTGCCACCCCCGTCGGCGCAAGCGACATTGTCGATCCCCTATAATGCCTGCTTCCCGTCGACCCGCTGATCATGTTCCGTTTCTCCTCTCCTGCGCTGCGCCGCCTTTCTCTCTCGTCCTTCACGCTGGCCGTCGCGCTGCTGGCGCCTGCATCGCCGCTGTTTGCGCAAGGTCTGCCGCCACCGGTGGTGGGCGCGCTGCGCGTGGCGCATATCCCGCTGCAGAACACCGGCGTGGTGGTGGTCGATGCCGAGAGCGGCAAGCGCCTGCTGGCGTCCAGCAATGTCGGCCAGCCCTTCAACCCTGCCTCGGTCATGAAGCTGGTGACCACCGACGCTGCGCTGGAGATGCTGGGCCCCACCTACACCTGGAAGACCCAGGCCTACATCGATGGCAGTCTGGCTGGTGGCGTACTCAATGGCGACCTGATTCTCAAGGGCGGTGGCGACCCCAAGCTGGTGCTGGAAAATTTCTGGCTGTTCCTGCGCCAGCTGCGCGCACGCGGCATCAAGGACATCCGCGGCAATCTGGTGCTGGACCGCAGCTATTTCGCCGAGTCCAGTTATGACCCCTCGCAGTTCGACGGCGATCCGCAGAAGCCCTACAACGCCGGCCCCGATGCCTTGCTGCTGAACTACCGTACCCAGGCCTTCCGCTTCGAGCCGGATGCCGCCGCCGGTGTGGTCAATGTCAGCATGGACCCGCCCATGGCCGGTTTCACCATCACTCCCCCGCGCCTGTCGCAGGAGCCTTGCGGTGACTGGCAGGGCAAGCTGATGCTCAACAACGACATCAATGGTGCCAGCTTCGGTGGCACCTACGCTGCCGATTGCGGGCCGCGGGTGTGGTACGTGCACCCCTACCGCATGAACAATGCGCAGTATGTCGGTGCCAGTTTTGTCCAGATGTGGGCCGAGATGGGTGGCAGTTTTTCCGGGCGCGTGGTCAACGGGGTGGTCACGCCCTCGGCGCGGCTGATGGTGGAGGTGCAATCGCCGACGCTGCCGGAAGTCATCCGCGACATCAACAAGTACAGCAACAACGTCATGGCGCGCCAGGTGCTGCTTACGCTGGGCGCCGAGATGACCGGGCAGCCGGGCGACACGGTCAATGCCGCACGCGTCGTGCGCGGCTGGCTCAACGACAAGGGCATCGATACCAATGGACTGGCCATCGAGAATGGCGCCGGCCTGTCGCGGGTGGAGCGGGTCACGCCCTCGCTGCTAGCCAGCGTGCTGGTGCAGGCCTACCGTTCGCCGCTGATGCCGGAATTCATTTCCTCGCTGCCGCTGGTGGGCTATGACGGCACCATGCGTCGTCGTCTGAAGACGCAGAGCGTGGCCGGCCAGGCACACATCAAGACCGGTACCCTGAACGATGTGCGCTCGATCGCCGGCTACGTGCAGGCGGCCTCGGGCAAGACCTATGTGGTGGTGTTCCTGATCAACCACGCTGCCGCACCCAATGGGCAGAAGGCGCAGGATGCCTTGCTGCAGTGGGTGTACGAGAACGGTTGAGGCGTCAGCTCCAAGGCGGCTTGTCTACAGCAGCAGGGGCTTGTCGGAGAGTTCGTTGTGGTCGCGGTCGTCATCCTGGCGCGGCATCGCCGTCTGTAGCAGCGCATGCAGGGCGGCCAGCGCTTGCAGGGTACTGGCTTCGTAATCACCCCTGGCATAACCCGCCGTCATCAGGCGGCACACCTCTTGCCACTGCTCGCGGGTGACATGTCGATTGATGCCACGATCAGCGACGATTTCCACCTTGCGGTCGGCCAGGTTGATGTAGACCAGCACGCCGCAGTTTTCTTCGGTATCCCAGATGCGGTAGTGCGAAAACAGTTCGTGGGCGCGTTGTCTGGCGCTTTCGCCGCGTCGCACGGCACCCAGTGACAATGCCGCTTCGACAATCACGCGGACCTGCGCCCGGTGTCGTTGCTCCCCTTCGCCGATGCTGGCCTGGATGGCCTTGAGCGTGGTCGAGGGGAAGGCACGCCGCGCCGTGGTGCGGGTGCTGCGCAGATGGCGCAGCAGGCGCACCGGCAGGGAAGGGGATGGAGTGTTGTGAGGCATGTCACCAGTCTCCTGAAGCGCCGCCACCATCGAAGCTGCCACCACCGCCGGAGAACCCGCCACCGCCGGAGGAGCCGCCGAAGCCTCCACCACCGCCACCCCCAGAGCGCGGCCAGCCGCGTCCGGAGGCGGCCTGGCGTGCCGCTTCGTCGAGGATGCTGCCGATGATGACGCCGGCCGTGGTGGCGCGTCCCCGGCCTCGGCCCCAGTCGTTGTTGTCCAGTGTGTTGCGGGCGCCGCGGCGCGACTTCAGCAGCATGGCAAAGAACACCACCAGGAACAGCACGATCACCATCAGCGTCAACCAGCCACCACCGTCATCGGTCTGCGCAGGCCCGGTGTGGCGCTGGGCGGCGGGCAGTTTTTCCTGTTCCAGCAGGGTGGTGATGGCAGTCACGCCGGCGGCCAGGCCGCCGTAGAAATCGTTCTGGCGGAAATGCGGTGCGATCACGTCTTCCAGGATGCGCTTGGATTGGGCATCGGTGAGGCTGCCCTGCACGCCGCGTCCGGCTTCGATGCGCAGGCGCCGCAGCGACTTGGGATTGTCGCGGGCGACGATGAGCAGCACACCGTCATCCACACCCTTGCGGCCCAGTTGCCAGGCATCGGCCACGCGGATGCTGTATTGCTCGATGGCTTCCGGCGCGGTGGAGGACATCAGCAGTACCGCGATCTGGCTGCCGGTGCGCTGCTCGATCTCGGCCAGCACGCCTTCCAGGGCCTGCTGCTGTTGCGGCTGCAGCAGGTGGATCTGGTCGATGACGTGGGACGACAAGGGCGGCACGGCAACCAGGCCGTCATCGGCCCGGGCCAGGCCAGCCAGGGGCAGGAGGATCAGCAGCCAGCAGGTGATGAGCAGCTTGCGCATGGCGGACCGGGGTGGGCAGATTACTTGCCGAAGTTGACCGCGGGGGCGGTCGAGATGGCTTTTTCGTTATCCACCGTGAAGGACGGCTTGACCTCGTAGCTGAACAGCTTGGCGGTGAGGTTGGTGGGGAAGCTGCGCGCCAGGATGTTGTAGTCCTTGACCGCTGCGATATAGCGCTGGCGGGCCACGGTGATGCGGTTCTCGGTGCCTTCCAGTTGCGATTGCAGGTCGCGGAAGCTGGCGTCGGCCTTCAGTTGCGGGTAGTTCTCCGACACCACCATCAGGCGCGACAGCGCCGAGGACAGCTCGCCCTGCACCTGCTGGAACTTGGCGAAGGCCTGCGGATCATTGAGCACCTCCGGCGTGATCTGGAAGCTGGTGGCAGCGGCGCGGGCGCGGGTGACGGCTTCCAGGGTGTCCTTCTCGTGCGAGGCATAGCCCTTGACGGTGTTGACCAGGTTGGGGATCAGGTCGGCGCGGCGCTGGTACTGGTTGACCACTTCGCCCCAGGCGGCCTTGGTGGCCTCGTCCTTGGCCTGGAACTCGTTATAGCCGCAGCCGGAGAGGGTCAGGGCCGTCATGGCGACGGCCAGCCAGGCGAAGAGTTTTTTCATGTTGTCTTTCCTCGTAGCAAAAGTGAAGCAATGAGAGCGCATGAGACCGGAAAATCCGCGCCAAGTGCCCGATGTTCCGGGAAAACCGCTGAACATCAGTCAAATATCGAGATCGGGCCATGCCGGCGCGCTACAATAGCGCATCTTTCAGTTAAAGGCACCACCGTGACATTCATCGAGAAACTCAACGCTGCGTGGACTTCGCGCAATTCCCTGCTGTGCGTGGGCCTGGACCCCGACCTCAAGAAATTCCCGGCCGAGCTGCAAGGCCGCCCGGACGCGATCTTCGAATTCTGCCGCGCCATCATCGATGCCACCGCCGAGGCCGCCTGTGCCTTCAAGCCGCAGATCGCCTATTTCGCCGCGCTGGGTGCGGAAGAACAGCTGGAGCGCATCTGCGCCTATCTGCGCAGCAACTATCCCGAGATCCCCCTGGTGTTGGATGCCAAGCGCGGCGATATCGGCGCTACCGCCGAACAATACGCCCGCGAAGCCTTCGAGCGCTATGACGCCGATGTCGTCACCGTCAGCCCCTACATGGGCTGGGACTCGGTCTCGCCCTACCTGGAGTGGAAGGATCGTGGCGTGATCGTGCTGTGCCGCACCTCCAACGCCGGTGGTTCGGACCTGCAGTTCCTGGAAGTCGATGGCAAGCCGCTGTACCAGCACGTGGCGCGCCTGGTGGCCGAGAAGTGGAATACCAACGGTCAGTGCGGCCTGGTGGTGGGTGCGACCTTCCCGCACGAGCTGGCGCAGGTACGCGCCATCATCGGTGACATGCCCCTGCTGGTCCCGGGCGTGGGCGCCCAGGGCGGGGACGTCGAAGCCACCGTGAAATCCGGCAGGACCGCCGCCGGCACCGGCATGATGATCAATTCCTCGCGCGCCATCCTGTACGCCAAGCCGCAGGAAGGTGAAGACTTCGCCGCGGCCGCGCGCCGCGTGGCCATCGAAACGCGTGACGCGATCAACCGCTTCCGCTGATCCTGAAGCGACGGTGCCATGAAAAAGGCGGCGACTCCGATGGAGCGCCGCCTTTGTCTTGATGGGGCCGGATTCAGTCCGACCGCATTCAGTCTGCCAGCAACTTGAGCAAGCCCTTCAGCGCATGATCCACCGTCTGCGCGCGTACCTGCTGGCGGTCGCCCTTGAAGACCAGGCGCTCGGTATAGGTCTTGTCGCCTACCCGCCAGCCGAAGCAGACGGTACCCACCGGCTTGCCCGGCACCGCGCCACCGGGGCCGGCGATGCCGGTGGTGGAGACGGCCAGGTCCGAACTGCTGTTGGCCACCGCGCCCTCGGCCATGGCGCCTGCGATCTCCTCGCTGACGGCACCATGCTGGGCGATCAGGGCTTCGGAAATGTCCAGCAGTTCATTCTTGGAAGCGTTCGAATAGGTGACGAAACCGCAGTCGAACCATTCCGACGATCCGGCGATCTCCGTGATGGCGTGGGCAATGCCGCCGCCGGTACACGATTCTGCAGTGGCGAGCAGCAGGCCCTTGGCTTTGAGAGTCTGGCCCACGCGGGTGGCTAGGTCTATCGTGCTGTCCATGAGTGTCATCCTCGGCTGTGCCGCTGTCTCGGCCCGTCGTGCGGGGCGGACCACGGTCGGTTGATCAACTTGCGCGAACTAGCATACTCCGATGTCGGCTCTTGTTGTATCGGACAAGCGCTGATTGTTCACTTACCAGTAGGCGCGCCAGAAGGCAAAGACCAGCAGGGTATAGAAGGCGGCCAGGATGTCGTCCCACATCACGCCGAAGCCGCCCTTGAAGCGGCGGTCGAACCAGGCGATCGGCGGCGGCTTGACCATGTCGAAGAAGCGGAACACCACGAAGGCCGCGAACTGCGTCTTCAGGCTGGCCGGCGTCACCAGTACCAGCACCAGCCAGAAGGCGATGATCTCGTCCCACACCATGCTGCCGTCGTCGGGCGAGTTCAGTGCCTGGCCGGTGCGATGGCAGGCCCAGATACCGATGATGAAGCCGGCCACGATGATGGCCAGCCAGTTGCCGGCCGTGAAGACATGCGGCCAGCGCGTGGAGAGCACCGCGAAGGAGAGCCAGGCGAACAGCGTGCCGGCCGTGCCGGGCATGATGGGCGAGAGACCGCTGCCGAAACCCTGGGCGATCCAGTGGGCCGGATGGGCCAGCATGAAATGCGCGGTCGCTTTGCGTTTCTTCGGGGCGGGTGGGGGCGGCGGGGGGAAGGGCGTGGCAGCTTGGTTCATGAACGGAAATGGTCGAAGGAATCCGGCGTGTCCTGCAGGGGTTCGCCTGCCGCATCCAGCAGGCGCAGGCCGGCAGCCGCATCGATGCTGCCGATGCGGGTGACCGGCGTGCCGGCGGCCTGCGCGGCCTTGTAGACGGCATCGCGCTGGCGTACCGGAGCGGTGAAGCAGAGTTCGTAATCGTCACCACCGGAGAGCGTAAAGCGGCGGCGCAGGTGCAGGTCGCGCTGCTGCAGCGCCGGGCCGGGCGGCAGGGCGTCCACGTCCAGCGTCGCGCCGACGCGGGAGCGCGTCAGGATGTGGCCGAGGTCACCGGCCAGGCCATCCGAGATATCGATGGCGGCGTGGGCGATGCCGCGCAGGGCCAGGCCCAGCGCCACGCGCGGGGTCGGTGCGTGCATGCGCGGCGCGGCGACGGCCAGTTCTTCCGCATTGACGGCCTGGTCGTCGCTGAATTCGCGGCGATAGCCGGCCAGTGCCAGGCGCGCATCGCCCAGGCTGCCGGAGACCCAGATATCGTCACCGACGCGCGCGGCGTCGCGGCGCAGCGCCTGCTGCGGCGGCACTTCGCCGAACACGGTGATGCTGATGGTCAGCGGACCCTTGGTGGTGTCGCCGCCGATCAGTTCGCAGCCATGTTCATCGGCCAGCGCCAGCATGCCCCGGGAAAACGGCGCCAGCCATTCGGCGCGGGCTTCCGGCAGGGCCAGCGCCAGCGTGAAGGCGATCGGCTGCGCCCCCATGGCGGCCAGGTCGGACAGGTTCACGGCCAGGCACTTGTGGCCCAGCGTGGCGGGATCGGCATCGGGGAAGAAGTGGCGGCCGGCGACCAGCATGTCGCTGGAAATGGCCAGTTGCATGCCCGGTGCCGGTGTCATCAGCGCGCAGTCGTCCCCCACGCCGAGCGCCGTGCGGCTGTCGGGGGCGGGTGGGCGGCTGAAATAGCGCGCAATGAGTTCGAATTCGGAAAGCATGGGGCCGATTGTAACCAATCCGTCATGGCTTCAGGCGCACAATATCCGTCACTCCATGCGTGCGCATTGTGAATTGCTGCGGTGCAGCGAGAGCTGGCCGGGAGGGCGCTATCAAGGCTAGGGCCTGTTCACATTTAATCTGCGAGATGCGTTGGCGCCAAGCGTCGCCTGCCGTTGTTGCAGCTCCTTGCCGTAGCACCACTACGGCGCGTCGCTGCGCCTAGGCAGTCAACGCTTGGCGACCTCTCGCACTCGTAGATTAAATGTGAGCAGGCCCTGGTCCCATGTGTTCCTCAAAGTCTAGGGGTTTTCCCCAATACCCGTCATTGGGAGGCGGTGGCAGCCTGTCGTGCCGGAAATCAAGCTGTGCGCAAATGCGCACATCACACGGTAACCGGACGTCATCTGCCCGCTGAAAGCCCATGTTCGCGAACATCATGTGCCATTGGTGAAACGCCGCAAAGCCAGTCCCGAAAAGGCTTTGCGCGGGGCAGCATAAGGCCGTCGGCCTATGATTGAGGGCCGACCTCTGCTAGAATCGACCCCCTTCGCAAGTCAACTAGAGAATACAGAGTTATGGATTCGATGATCAGTAAGAAAGAAGAAGTGCGTCAGCAACTTCGTCAGGCAGCGCTGGATTACCACGAGTTTCCGACCCCGGGCAAGATCGCGGTCACGCCCACCAAGCTGCTGACCAACCAGCGTGATCTCTCCCTCGCGTATTCTCCCGGCGTGGCCGCGGCCTGCGAAGAAATCGTGGCCGACCCGCTGAACGCCTTCCGCTACACCGCCCGTGGCAACCTGGTGGCCGTCATCACCAACGGCACCGCCGTGCTGGGCCTGGGCAACATCGGTGCGCTGGCCTCCAAGCCGGTGATGGAAGGCAAGGGCGTGCTGTTCAAGAAGTTCGCCGGCATCGACGTCTTCGACATCGAAATCAACGAAACCGATCCGGACAAGCTGATCGACGTCATCGCGGCCCTGGAGCCGACCTTCGGCGGCATCAACCTGGAAGACATCAAGGCCCCCGAGTGCTTCTACATCGAGCGCAAGCTGCGCGAGAAGATGAAGATCCCGGTCTTCCACGATGACCAGCACGGTACCGCCATCATCGTCGGCGCTGCCATCCTGAACGGCCTCAAGGTGGTCGGCAAGGACATCAAGAACGTCAAGCTGGTGGTCTCCGGCGCGGGCGCGGCAGCGCTGGCCTGCCTGGACCTGATCGTCGACCTCGGCTTCCCCATCGAGAACATCTACGTCACCGACCTGGCCGGCGTGGTCTACAAGGGCCGCAAGGAACTGATGGACCCGGACAAGGAGCGTTTCGCCCGCGAAACCGATGCCCGTACCCTGGCCGAAGTGATCCCCGATGCCGACATCTTCCTGGGCCTGTCGGCTGCAGGCGTGTTGAAGCCGGAGATGGTCAAGCAGATGGCGGCCCGTCCGCTGGTGCTGGCCCTGGCCAACCCGACCCCGGAAATCCTGCCGGAAGAAGTGATGGCCGTGCGCGACGACGCCATCATCGCCACCGGCCGTTCGGACTATCCGAACCAGGTCAACAACGTCCTGTGCTTCCCCTACATCTTCCGTGGTGCGCTCGATTCGGGCGCCACCACCATCACCCGCGAGATGGAGATCGCTACCGTCCACGCCATCGCCGAGCTGGCCCAGGCCGAGCAGTCCGATATCGTGGCCTCCACCTATGGCATCGCCAACCTGTCCTTCGGCCCGGAATACATCATTCCCAAGCCCTTCGACCCGCGCCTGATGATCAAGATCGCGCCGGCCGTGGCGCGTGCTGCCGAGAGCTCCGGCGTGGCCGCCCGTCCGATCCAGGACATGGATGCCTACATCGAGAAGCTGGAACAGTTCGTCTACCACAGCGGCACCTTCATGCGCCCGATCTTCCAGGTCGCCAAGAAGGCCGCCGAAGCCAACAAGCGCATCGTCTACGCCGAAGGCGAAGAAGAGCGCGTGCTGCGCGCGGTGCAGGTGATCGTCGATGAAAACCTGGCCAAGCCCATCCTGGTGGGCCGTCCGGAAGTGCTGGAACAGCGCATCAAGAAGTTCGGCCTGCGCCTGCGCCCCGGCACCGACTTCGAGGTCATCAACCCCAACTTCGACAACCGCTACCGCGACTACTGGCAGAGTTTCCTGGAGATGTCCCGTCGCAAGGGCGTCACCGAGCAGTACGCCAAGCTGGAAATGCGTCGCCGCCACACCCTGATCGGCTCCATGGCGATCCACAAGGGCGATGCCGACGGCATGATCTGCGGCACCTACGGCACCACCCAGCTGCACCTGCACTACATCGACCAGGTCCTGGGCAAGCGCGAAGGCGTCAATGTCTATGCCGCGATGAATGCGGTGATCCTGCCCAATCGCCAGCTGGTGATGGTGGACACCCACGTCAACGAAAACCCCAACGCCCGCGAGCTGGCCGAGATCACCATGCTGGCTGCCGAGGAAATGCGTCGCTTCGGCCTGCACCCGCGTGCGGCCCTGCTGTCGCACTCGAACTTCGGTTCCAGCAACAGCGAATCGGCCCGCAAGATGCGCGAAGCGCTGGGCATCCTGCGCGAGATCGCACCGGACCTGGAAGTGGATGGCGAAATGCACGGCGACACCGCGCTCGAATCCAAGCTGCTGCATGCAGTGATCCCGGATTCGCCGTTGAAGGGTGACGCCAACCTGCTGGTCATGCCCAACATCGATGCCGCCAACATCGCCTACAACCTGCTCAAGACCGCATCGGGCAACGGTGTGGCGATCGGCCCCATCCTGCTGGGTTGTGCCAAGCCGGTGCATATCCTGACGCCGTCGGCCACCGTGCGCCGCATCATCAACATGACCGCCCTGTGCGTCATGGATGCGCTGTCGGAGCGTTGATGGCGCGTTGATGGCGCGTTGGTGGTGCATTGATTCAAGCGCAAGACCGTGAAAGCGGCGCATGTCGAACCGACATGCGCCGTTTTTTTTCGTCCCATCCAGCGGGGTGGTCAGGATGGATTCCCGGACATGCGGCGCGGCAGCATTCCGGGAATCCGCCCGGACTTCTGCACGTTTTTCCCTGATCCAGAAATGAAAATGCAATTAAATCAATGACTTACGTGTTTTCGAGGCCCTGCCTGGTTCTTGGCACGAAGTCTGCAATAAGAGCCACAAAACAAAAGCAAAAACGGAGACAGACCTCTGATGCGGGCCAGCATCGTCCACACCCTGACGGCTGCTTGCGTCGCTCTCCTGATTGCCTTGTTCCGGTTCCACCAAAAGCAAGATGACCCGCCGCACGACCGACGCGCCAGCGCCGGGAAGGAGCGGCCCACACAGGAGATATCCATGAGCGACAACGTCAAACTGAGCGCGGCAGAGTACCGCAAGCGCATCTTCGCCATCCTCGGCGCATCCTCGGGCAACCTGGTCGAATGGTTCGACTTCTATGTCTATTCCTTCTGCGCGATCTACTTCGCGCCGGCCTTCTTCCCCAAGGGCGACCCCACCAGCCAGTTGCTCAACACGGCAGGCGTGTTTGCCGCCGGCTTCCTGATGCGCCCCATCGGCGGCTGGCTGTTCGGCCGCATCGCCGACAAGCATGGCCGCAAGACCTCCATGCTGATCTCGGTGCTGATGATGTGCGGCGGCTCGCTGGCCGTGGCCGTGATGCCGACCTACGCCACCATCGGCGCCTGGGCCCCGGCCCTGCTGCTGCTGGCACGCCTGTTCCAGGGCCTGTCGGTAGGCGGTGAATACGGCACCTCGGCCACCTACATGAGTGAGGTGGCGCCCAATGGTCGTCGCGGCTTCTTCGCCTCCTTCCAGTACGTGACCCTGATCGGCGGCCAGTTGCTGGCGGTGCTGGTGCTGTTCGGCATGCAGCAATGGCTGACCAAGGCCGAGCTGATGGCCTGGGGCTGGCGCGTTCCCTTCGTGCTGGGCGCGGTCGGTGCGCTGGTGGCGATGTACCTGCGCAGCTCGCTGGCCGAGACCTCGTCGGCCGGTGCACGCAAGAAGAAGGACGCCGGCACCCTGAAGGGCTTGCTGCAGCACAAGCGCGCCTTCCTGAACGTGGTCGGCTTCACCGCCGGTGGTTCGCTGATGTTCTACACCTTCACCACCTACATGCAGAAGTACCTGGTCAACACCGCTGGCATGGACCCCAAGGTCGCCAATGGCGTCATGACCGGCGCGCTGTTCGTCTACATGATCCTGCAACCGATCTTCGGTGCCATCTCGGACAAGATCGGCCGTCGCAATTCCATGCTCTGCTTCGCCTTCTTCGGCATGATCGGCACCTTCCCCATCCTGCACTTCCTGAAGGACGTGAGCAGCCCGGGCGTGGCCATGGCGCTGGCCATCCTGGCCCTGACCATCGTCAGCTTCTACACCTCCATCAGCGGCCTGATCAAGGCCGAGATGTTCCCGCCCGAAGTGCGTGCCCTGGGCGTGGGCCTGTCCTATGCGGTGGGTAACGCCATCTTCGGCGGTTCGGCCGAGTTCGTGGCGCTGTCGCTGAAGTCGGCTGGCGTGGAATCGGCCTTCTACTGGTATGTCAGCGCCCTGTGCCTGGTGGCCCTGATCATCAGCCTGCGCATGCCCGACCCGCAACGCCATGGCCACCTCAAGGGTGATGTCGCCATGAACCCGGACGAGCAGGACACCGCCGAGCCCGGCAAGCTGCACAAGCCGGCCTGATTGGTGTAACGCCAGTATCAGCGCAGGTTCAGCGCGGCAGCTTCGGCTGTCGCGTTATCATGTGGCCTTCAACGCGGCGCCCAGCGGGGCGCCGCGCTGCTTTTATCCCCGCGGACCTGTCATTTCGAACGCATGCGAGCCAGACGCAACCTGCTGATCCTGATCCTGTTCTTCGCCACCACGCTGCTGGTATGCGGGATCACCTATCGCGTAGCCCTGCGCAAGGCGGCGACCGACCAGCAGAACATGGGCGCGGCGCAATTGCAGATCGCCGCGCTGGACCTGGAATCGATCCTGCAGAAGTACGAGGCCTTGCCCTTTGCCCTGGGCTTCCAGACCGATGTGCGCCAGGTCCTGCAGCATCCCGAGGACGCCCTGGCGGTGGACCGCCTGAACCGCGCCTTCAAGACCATCCAGCAGCAATCCCGGGCAGTCAATATCTTCATGCTGGATCGCCGGGGACTGACGCTGGCGTCCAGCAACTGGGACGATGAGTTCAGCTTTGTCGGGCGCGACTTCGGCTTCCGCCCTTATTTCCGCGAGGCGGTACAGGGGCGGGCAGGGCGCTTCTACGGCATCGGCAATATCTCCAGCGAGCCGGGCTATTTCATCGCGCAACCGATCTACCGGCGCCAGGACCAGGCCGAGGGTGACCTGCCCATCGGCGTCATGGTGGTCAAGGTGGACCTGGCCGAATTCGAACATACCTGGCGCAGCAGCAGCGATCCGATCACCCTGACCGATGCTGGCGGCGTGGTCTTCCTCTCCAACCGGCCGGAATGGAAATACCACAGCCTGCAGGCCCTGAGCGCGCCGGTGCAGCAGGAGCTGGCCGGCACCCACCAATATGCAGACCTGCCCATCACTCCGGTGACGGCGCTGCCACCGGCCCTGCAGCGCGGCTTCGGCACCCACGTCTCGCGCACGGTGGGGCGGCTGGGCTGGCAGCTGATGCTGTTTCCCTCGCAGGCGCGCATGCAGCGCACGGCCATGCTCTCGACCATGGCCGCCGCCCTGTTCATGCTGGCGCTGGCCATTTCGCTGCTGGCCTGGTACCAGCACCGGCGCCGCCTGCAGGAGCGGCTGGAGTCCCGCGATGCCCTGCGCCGCGCCGCCGCGGAACTGGACCAGCGCATCGCCCAGCGCACCGAAGAACTGACCGCCGCCAACCAGGCCATCGCCACCAAGTACGCCAAGCTGCAGCAGACCGAAAGCCTCTTGCGCAGCACCCAGGACGAGCTGGTCCAGGCCGGCAAGCTGGCCATGCTGGGACAGATGGCGGCCGGCGTCACACACGAGCTGAACCAGCCGTTGGCGGCGATCCGCGCCTTTGCCGACAATTCGGTGAAGTTCCTGGCCCGTGGCCAGCAGGCCCAGGTGGCGGAAAACCTGCAACACATCAGCAGCGCCAGCGCCCACATGGGCCGCATCATCGGCCAGTTGAAGGGCTTTGCGCGCAAGAGCGGCGATGCGCCGGTGGCGGTCGATCTGCGCCAGGCCATCGAGGCCTCGGTGCTGCTGCTGTCGGGCGACTTCGAGAAGCAGGGCGTCGAAGTGCGCATCGAACTGCGCGAAGCCGTCCACGTCACCGGCGACGCGGTGCGCACCGAGCAGGTCCTGATCAATCTCTTGCGCAATGCCCTGGATGCCGTCGAAGAGGCGCCGCGCAAATGCGTCTGCGTGCTGCTGGAGGTCGATCACGCCCAGCGCCAGGCGGTGCTGCGCATCCGCGATTCCGGTACCGGCATCGCCGACGAGGTGGCCCCGCACCTGTTCGAACCCTTCTTCACCACCAAGTCTTCCAGCAAGGGCCTGGGGCTGGGACTGGCGATTTCCTCATCGATCGTGCAAGCCATGAATGGTCAGTTGAGCGCGCATAATCATGAACAAGGCGGCGCCGAATTCGTGGTGCGCCTGCCCCTGTTGAAGACGGAGAATTGATGGACAGACAAAGCGGCGCCCAGAGCGCCATCCTGATCGAGGACGAGCAGGCCGTGCGCCACGCCACCGCCCAGGCGCTGGAGCTGGAGGGTTTTACGGTGACCGCCTGCGCCAGCGCCGAGCAGGCCCTGCCTTTGCTGACCCGCGACTTCGCTGGCGTGCTGGTGACCGATGTGCGCCTGCCGGGCTGGTCCGGCCTGCAGGTGCTGGCGCATGTGGTGGCCATCGACCCCGACCTGCCGGTGATCGTGGTCACCGGCCACGGCGACGTCGGCATGGCGGTGGAGGCCATGCGTGCCGGCGCCTATGACTTCGTCGAAAAACCCTTCAGTTCGGACGGCCTCCTGGAGATCGCCCTGCGCGCCCAGGAAAAGCGCAGCCTGGTGCTGGAAAACCGCCGCCTGCGCGAAGCCTGGGCGCATGACCCGGAACTGCCACCGCTGGTCGGCCAGTCGCCCGCCATCGAACGCGTGCGCACGCTTATCCGCAGCCTGGGGCCGGCCGACGTGGATGTCCTGATCAACGGCCAGACCGGGACCGGCAAGGAAGTCGTGGCGCGCCAGCTGCATGCCGCCAGCGGCCGCAAGGGGCCGTTCGTGGCCCTCAATTGCGGCGCCTTGCCGGAAACCGTGTTCGAGAGCGAAATCTTCGGCCACGAAGCCGGCGCCTTCACCGGTGCGCAAAAGCGTCGCATCGGCAAGCTGGAATATGCCGACGGCGGCACGCTCTTCCTCGATGAGATCGAAAGCATGCCGCTGGCCTTGCAGGTCAAGCTGCTGCGCGTGCTGCAGGAGCGGCGCCTGGAGCGCCTGGGCGGCAACGAGTCGGTCGCCATCGATTGCCGCGTGATCGCCGCCAGCAAGGCCGACCTGCTGAAGCTGGCCGGCGAGGGCCAGTTCCGTGAAGACCTGTACTACCGCATCGGCGTGGTTTCCATCGACCTGCCGGCGCTGAACCAGCGCAGCAGCGACATCCCGCTGCTGCTGGCGCATTTCTGCCAGGCGGCGGCGGTGCGTTACCGGCGCGAGTCGCCCCCCTGGACGGCGGCGCAGATGCAGCAGTGGCAACAGCGCGACTGGCCCGGCAACGTGCGCGAGCTGCGCAATTTCGCCGACCGCTGGGTGCTGGGCGTGGAGCAGATCGCCGGCCTTGGTGCGCCTGCCGGCGACCTGCCGGCGTCCCCCTTGCCGGAGCAGGTGGAACAGTTCGAAGCCAGCCTCATCGCCGCCGCCCTGAAGGACAGCGAGGGCAGCGTGGCAGTGGCCGCCGAACGATTGGGGATTCCGCGCAAGACGCTCTACGACAAGATTCGCAAGTACCAGCTGGCGGCCGCTTGAGGCGGGCAGGGAAGAGAAGGGAAAACCAAGCAGCCGGCGGTCCGTGCAGGTTTCGTTCGGTCGAGCATTGCCGACTTGCCAAGGCGTCGATTGCGATTCCGGGCGATAATGCCGGCTGTTGATCATCCAGACCAAGGCATTCCCCCATGCGCGACATCATCAATGGCTTCCTGCGCTTCCAGCAGGACGTCTTCCCTTCCCGCAAGGAGCTGTTCAAGACCCTGGCCACCGGGCAGACGCCCAAGGCCCTGTTTATCTCCTGTTCGGACAGCCGCATGGTGCCGGAGCTGGTCACCCAGCGCGAACCGGGCGACCTGTTCGTCATCCGCAACGCCGGCAACATCGTGCCGTCCTTCGGCCCCGAGCCGGGCGGCGTGAGTGCCACGGTGGAATACGCGGTGGCGCAGCTGAAGGTCTCCGACATCGTCATCTGCGGCCACTCCGACTGCGGCGCCATGACCGCCGTGGCGACCTGTGCCTGCCTGGATCACATGCCGGCCGTGCGCAACTGGCTGCACCATACGGATGCGGCCCGCATGATCAACGAATCCCGTCCGCACGCCACCGAAAAGGACCGTATCGACGGCATGGTGCGCGAGAACGTGATCGCCCAGCTGAACAACATCCGCACCCATCCCTCGGTGGCGGTGGCCTTGGCGCAGGGCCGCCTGGCGCTGCACGGCTGGGTCTATGACATCGAATCCGGCTCCATCCTGGCGCTGGATGCCGCCAGCAATACCTTCGTGCCGCTGGCCGAACATCCGGCCGCGCGTAGCACCGACTGAGGCGCTCTCGGCTGCGCCATCCCCCGCCGTCGTTCGACGGCGGGCCCTCCTCCTGACTTACCGACCCCACGCCGGCAACAGCAAAACTACGAGATGCCAATCTGCGTCCGCAGTGATAGCATCTAGTAAGTTGCATTATGAAAGTAAGTTGCCCTCCGGCCTCTTGTCGGAATGGCAACGGTGTGCCGCTGCCTGTCAGCGCCGCTCGTCGGGTGGTCGCAGGCGGGGCATGGGTGATGAACGACTTGTGAGGAAGGAGCAGGCCATGCAGCAGGAAATCGTGATCAGTTCGCCGCGTCGCACCGCGATCGGCAGCTTTGGCGGCAGTCTGAAGGACGTCCCCGCCGTGGAGCTGGGCGCCCAGGCGATCCGGGCTGTCTTGCAGAACACCCGTATCGCCCCGGAAGTGGTCGATTCGGTGGTGATGGGCAATGTGATCCAGGCCGGCAACGCCATGAACCCGGCCCGCCAGGCCGCGATCAAGGGCGGTCTGCCGGTCGAGACCCCGGCCATGGCGATCAACCGCGTCTGCGGTTCCGGCGCCCAGGCGGTGGTGACGGCACTGGGCGAGATCAGCGCCGGGCTGTCGCGCTGTGTCATCGCCGGCGGCATGGAAAACATGGAACGCGCCCCCTATCTGCTGCCCGGGGCGCGTGCCGGCATGCGCATGGGCGATGGCGCGGTGATCGACGCCATCCTCAGCGACGGCCTCAACGACGCCTTCTCCGGCAAGCATTCCGGCTGGCATACCGAAGACCTGGTGCAGCAGTTCAGCCTCAGCCGCGAGCAGCAGGACCGCTACGCCGCGCAGAGCCAGCAGCGCTTCGCCGCCGCCCAGGCGGCCGGCTACTTCAGCCGCGAGATCCTGCCCATTACCCTCACCAGCAAGAAAGGTGAACAGATCTTCGACCAGGACGAGTCCGTGCGCCCCGACACCACGGTCGAATCGCTGGCCCGCCTGAAACCGGCCTTCCGCAAGGATGGCAGCATCACCGCCGGCAATGCGCCCGGCGTGAATGCCGGTGCGGCGGCGATGATCGTGAGTACCCGCGAGACCGCCGATTCTTTGGGCCTTGCCCCGCTGGTGGTTGTGCGCGCAGCGGCCGTCAGTGGCGTGGAGCCGGGCATGTTCGGCCTGGGACCGGTGCCGGCGATCCGCCAGGCGCTGGCCCGCGCCCGCTGGAACCTGGGCGAGGTGGACCGCTTCGAGATCAACGAAGCCTTTGCCGCCATCGCGCTGGCGGTGCAGCGTGAGCTGGACATTCCGTCCGACATCCTCAACATCGACGGTGGTGCCATCGCCCACGGTCACCCCATCGGCGCCACCGGGGCCATCCTCATCACCAAGGCCGCCCACGCACTGCAGCGCACCGGCCAGCGGCGCGCCGTGGTGTCGCTGTGCATCGGCGGTGGCCAGGGGATTGCCCTGTGCCTGGAAGCGCTGGCCTGAGAACCTCGCGCCACCGGCCTGGAGGAACAAAAAAAGCCGAGCCCGACCACATGGGTCGGGCTCGGCTTTTCTACGACGGGCGCCCGCAGGCGCTCGCTCAGCGCTTCAGTGCGGGCTGCGAACCCTTGCCGAAGATCAGGTTGGCGATCACGGCCACGACCACGTTGAGGGTCAGGGCGATCAGGCCGGTGTAGAGGGTATAGGTCTCGCCACCGATGATGAAGCTATGGACCGGCTTGATGCCATCGGCAAAGGCCATCCAGCTACCTCCGACGATACCCACCGCCCAGCCGCACAGCAGGGCGCGCGCACCGAACCAGCCGACGAACAGGCCGAACACCAGGGCCGGGAAGGTCTGCAGGATCCACACGCCACCCAGCAGCTGCAGGTCCAGCGCGAACTTGGTCGGCAGGAACAGGATGAACACCAGCGCGCCGAACTTGACCACCAGCGACACGATCTTGGCCACCTTGGCTTCGCCTTCATGGCTGATGCCAGGATTGACGTAAGGCTTCCAGAAGTTGCGGGTGAACAGGTTGGAGGCACCGATGGACATCACCGCAGCCGGCACCAGCGCACCGATGGCGATGGCAGCGAAGGCGAAGCCGGCGAACCAGCCCGGGAACAGGTTGTTGAACAGCGCCGGGACCACGTCGTTGTTGGCTTGCACCTTGATGCCAGCGGCATAGGCCATGTAACCCAGCAGCGCGATCAGACCCAGCAGCACGGTATAGGCCGGCAGGAACACCGCGTTCTTGCGGATGGTATTGGCGTCCTTGGCGGCGAAGATGCCGGTCAGCGTATGCGGATACATGAAGGCCGCCAGTGCCGAACCCAGGGCCAGCGAGGCGAAGGGCAGGAACTGCGTGGGCTTCAGGGTCAGGCCGGTAGCGCCACCCTTGAGGGCGAAGGCATCGCGCGCCGAGCTGAACACCGCACCGTAGCCACCCAGCTTCGCCGGCACCACCACCACCGCCACGATCACCACGATGTAGATCATGATGTCCTTGACGAAGGCGATCAGCGCCGGCGCCCGCAGGCCGGCCGAGTAGGTGTACAGCGCCAGGATCACGAAGGCCGCCAGCAGCGGCAGTTCACCGGTCAGGCCCAGGGCCTTGATGACCACTTCCATGCCGATCAGCTGCAGCGCGATGTAGGGCATGGTGGCGACCACGCCGGTCAGGGCGATGGCGAACTCCAGCGGACGCGACTGGTAGCGACCCCAGACCACGTCGGCGGCGGTCACGTGACCGGCCTTGTGGGCGGCACGCCACAGCTTGGGCATGATCACGAACACGATGGGATAGACCAGGATGGTGTAGGGCAGGGCGAAGAAGCCATAGGCCCCCACCGCATAGACCAGCGCCGGCACGGCGATGACGGTATAGGCGGTATAGAAGTCGCCGCCGACCAGGAACCAGGTGATCCAGGTGCCGAAGTTGCGGCCACCCAGGCCCCATTCATCGAGGTGGGCGCCCTTGTTGCTGGGGCCGGCCATCCATTTCGAGGCCATGAAGCCCAGCACGGTGACCAGCACGAAGAAGAACAGGAAGACCCAGAGGGCGGTCCAGTGGATGTTGGTGGTCTCCATCACTCGACTCCCTTTTTCAGGCCATCACGATAGACCAGCCAGATGATCAGGGAAGTCAGCGGCACCCACGCCAGCTGATACCAGTAGAAGAAGGGGAAGCCGAACAGGCTGGGCAGTTCCTGGTTGTAGAACGGTACCCAGAGCAGGGCGATGAAAGGCAGCAACAGCAATAGGCGCAAAGGACTCTTTGCGGATGGGGCAGCGACGGACATCTGTTCTCCTCTGTCGTTTTGAAGGTGGTAGGGCGTTTTTGACGCCCTGTTTTTTTATCCCCCGGACAGGTCATGTCCGGGTATTGATGCTGAACCTGCGCGCAGCGGCAGCCTGCCGACGGATGCGCTCAGCCGGCTGGCTGCAGCCTGGTGGTGAATGTCCCTGATCGTGGATTGTCGGCACGCGGATGCGGCTTTTTTTGTTGGTCGTAGTATTGGCATTTACGACAAGCAGAACAAGCGGGGCACCACGTAGAGCGACTCAGTAGGACTACGTAGGGATGGGGCGGAAGGTCGGTGGTTCGGGGAGGTCGCCGACCCGGCGCCGAGGTCGGCGCCGGGTGCGGGGTCTGCTGCAGGATCGGCCAGGGGGCGGCCAGGGGGCGGCCAGAGAATCAGCCGTTGAGCAGTTTCATGCTGGCTTCGGTGTAGCGCTCACCGGCGGCGGCGCCGCGTGGGAAGACCGCGTCCAGGTTCTGCAGATCCTGGGCAGAAAGCTTCACATTGCAGGCGCCGGCATTTTCTTCCAGATAGTGTCGGCGCTTGGTGCCGGGGATGGGGACCAGATGCGGGTCCTGGGCCATCACCCAGGCCAGTGCCAGCTGACTCGGCGTGCAGCCGTGCTGGCTGGCGATTTCCTTCACTTTTGCCACCAATTGCAGGTTGCGCTGGAAATTCTCGCCCTGGAAGCGCGGATTGCTGCGCCGGAAATCATCCTCGGCCAGATCCTCCACGCGCTGGATGGCGCCGCTCAGGAAACCCCGGCCCAGCGGGCTGTAGGCCACGAAGCCGATGCCCAGTGCGCGGCAGGTGGCCAGCACGTCGCTTTCCGGGTCGCGCGTCCACAGCGAATATTCGCTCTGCAGCGCGGTCACCGGGTGCACCCGGTGCGCCCGCTCCAGCGTCGCCGACGAGGCCTCGGACAAGCCGATGTAGCGGATCTTGCCGGCCCGCACCAGATCGGCCAGCACGCCCATGCTGGCTTCGATGGGGGTGTTGGGATCGATGCGGTGCTGGTAATACAGATCGATGGCCTCGATGCCCAGGCGCTTCAGGCTGCCCTCGACCGCTTGCCGGACATAGGCCGGGCTGCCGTCCACGCCGCGCACGGTGGGATCGGCCGGGTCGCGCTTGAAACCGAACTTGGTGGCGATGAAGAACTTGTCGCGGCGCCCCTTGATGGCACGTCCGACCAGCTCTTCATTGGTGTAAGGGCCATACATGTCGGCCGTGTCCAGCAGGTTGATGCCCAGCTCCAGGGCGCGGTCGATGGTGGCTAGCGATTCCTGGTCGTCGCGCCGGGCGTAGAAATCGCTCATGCCCATGCAGCCCAGGCCGATGGCCGAGACCAGCGGGCCGTTGCTGCCCAGTCGGCGGGTACCGACGGCGGATTCCGGTTGCAGGTGGGAGGTGATGGGTTCGGTCATGGTGCAATCCTTTCTTTGGTTGAGGCCGGTCGGGGCAGCCCTGCCGGAATCGCCGGCGCCATGCGCGCCTGCTGTTCCAGGGTGTCGTACAGCGCCAGCTTGTGGTGCAGCACGGCCAGGTTTTCCTGCAGTTCGGCCAGGGTTTGCTGGACGCTTAGCGTATGGGCCTGCAGCATCGCCTTGCGTTCCACGACACTCTCCACGGTATTGCCGTCGCGCCGCAGCTCGGCGTAGCGCAGCATGGCGCGCACCGGCAGGCCAGTGGCCTTGAGCTTCTTCAGGAAGGCGATCCAGTTCAGGTCTTCCTGGGTATAGCGCCGATGCCGGTTGTCGCGCCGCTCGACCGGATCGAGCAGGCCTATCCTCTCGTAGTAGCGCAGGGTATGCACCGACAGGCCGGTGGCCGCAGCAGCTTGGGCAATGGTCAGGGAAGAGGTCATGGCAGCCAGTCTAGAAGTTGGAGTGCGCTCGAAGTCAAGCGGGCATCGCTGCATTATCGGCCTGTCAGGATGGGCGCGCTGATCGTGGCCGAGACCGGGCCGCGAAGCTGTGCCTTGGGCGATGGCCGCACCAGACAGTACAATGCGCGCTGCCCATTCCCCTCTCATTGCCGGAGCCATCATGCACATCGACGCCGCCACCCAACTTCTGCTCGACGCCCGCCACAGCGGCCTGGCCCTGGACTGGCGCCGGCTGGCGGTGGGCGACGCCGAGACCGCCTACGCGGTGCAGGATGCGCAACTGCGCCGGCTGGGGCCGGTGGGCGGGTGGAAGGTGGGCAGCAAGGGCGATGGCAGCATGCCCGGCTGCGCGCCCCTGCCTCAGTCCGGCATCCTGCCCTCGGGCGCCCGACTGGCCGGGCCGCAGTGGCGCATGCGCGGGCTGGAAGTGGAACTGGCCTTGCGGGTGGGGCGCGACTTCGATCCCGGCACGCAACAGCCCGACGAGGCCGCACTGCGCACCGTCTTCGACGCCATCCTGCCGGCCATCGAAGTGGTGGAGACGCGCCTGGGACATCCGCCCTGCGGCAATCCCTGGGCCGGCATGGCCGACCTGCAGAGCCATGGCGCGCTGGTGACCGGTCAGCCCCAGCCGCTGCCGCCGCAGTTGTCATTGCGCACGGTCGAGGCCAGCCTGGTCATCGATGGCCTGCCCATCACCCGCACCAGCGGCGGCAACCCGGCCGACCTCTGGCCCATGCTGGGCTGGCTGGCGCAGCATTGCGCCCAGCGCGGCCAGCCCTGGCGTCGGGGTCAGATCATCACCACCGGCTCCTGTACCGGCCTGCAACTGGCGCGCGGCGGTCTGCTGGTGGAAGCCGCGCTGGAAGGCGTGGGTGCGGTGTCGCTGCAGTTTGCCAGCTGAGCCTCCACCCAGCCTCCACCGAGCCTCAACTGAACACGGACGCGCTCAGCCCATCACCTGCGCAATCAGGCGACCGACTTCGGCATGCACGGCGTCGCGCCGGGCCGCTTCGGCCGTGTTCTCGGTGAGATAGACCGCAAACAGCAGCGGCGCGCCCTGCGGCGTCCACACCACGCCCACGTCGTTGGCCGTGCCGCGGTCGCCGGTCCCGGTCTTGTCTCCCACTTTCCAGCCCGCCGGCAGGCCGGCGCGCACGCGCTTGTCGCCGGTCTGGTTGGCCAGTAGCCACTGCGTGATCTGCTCGCGCGAGGCTGGTGCCAGGGCATTGCCAAGCACCACCTGACGCAGGTCGGCGGTCATGGCGGCCGGGGTGGTGGTGTCACGCGGGTCGCCGGGGATGGCTTCGTTGAGCGTGGGTTCGTTGCGGTCCAGGCGCGTGAGATCGTCGCCCAGCGTCCGCACGAAACCGGTCAGCCCGGCCGGGCCGCCCATGCTGGCCAGCATCAGGTTGGCGGCGGTATTGTCGGACAGCGTGATGGCCGCCTCGCACAACTGCGCCATGGACAGGCCGGTGCCGCCGGTGTGCTTGCCGGTGGTGGGCGAGTAGGGGACCAGGTCCTGCTTGCGATAGACGATGCGCCGTGCCAGGCGCTCCCGGCCTTCATCGACCCGGCGCAGCACCGCTGCCGCCGCCAGGAACTTGAAGGTGCTGCACATGGGGAAGCGCTCGTCGGCGCGATAGCCCCACTGCCGGCCATGGACGGTATCCACCAGCGATACGCCCAGGCGGCCGCCGATATCGGCTTCCAGCCGCGCCAGTTTCTGGACGATACTGGACGAGTCCATAGTTTTACTTGCGCCTTGTACCTCGCCAGCCCAGCTACGGCTGATCAGGCCACCGGCCGCCAGGGCCGTGAGGGCCAGGAAGTTGCGTCTTCCGGACATGTTTTCTCCTAGTAATTTGTTGATTGCGGGTTTGCGACAGGCCAGATCATAGGCAGTGGCGGCGATGACCACAATTCATGATAATTGGCCGTAGACCCAAGAAAATCTGATGCCTGGAGACTCCATGTATTTGCCGTTGAATGCCTTGCGCGCCTTCGAGATGTCGGCCCGCCACCTGTCCTTCACTCGCGCCGCCGAGCAATTGAGCGTGACCCAGACGGCCGTGAGCATGCAGGTCAAGAACCTGGAACAGCGCCTCGGCGTGGCCCTGTTCCGGCGCTTGCCGCGTGGCCTGGCGCTGACCGACGAGGGCCTGGCGCTGTTGCCGGTGGTGGCCCAGTCCTTCGGACGCATTGCCGACGTGCTGGGCCAGTTCGAGCATGGCCGTCGCCGCGAAGTGCTCACCGTGGGCGTGGTCGGCACCTTTGCCGTGGGCTGGCTGATGCCGCGCCTGCGGGAATTCCAGCAGAACCATCCCTTCGTCGACTTGCGCCTGCTGACCAACAACAACCGGGTCGATCTGGCCGGCGAGGGTCTCGATTATGCGATCCGCTTTGGCGATGGTGCATGGCATGGCACCGAGGCTGAACGTCTGTTCGAGGCGCCGCTGGCGCCGATGTGCGCACCTGCCCTGGCCGCGCAATTGCGCAGCCCTGCCGACCTGGCGAGCCAGACCCTGCTGCGTTCCTACCGCAGCGACGAGTGGAACCAGTGGTTCGCCGCCGCCGGCGCACCTTGCCCACCTTTGCGCGGCTTCGTGTTCGACTCCTCGCTGGCGCTGGCCGAAGCGGCCGCCCAGCAGGCCGGTGTAGCGCTGCTGCCGGTGCTGATGTTCGAGCGGGAGTTGCGCCAGGGGCGGCTGGTCTGCCCCTTCGAGACCGGCATCGTCACCGGTGCCTACTGGCTCACCCGCCTCAAATCCCGGCCACAGGGGACGGCCATGACGGCGTTCCGCGACTGGCTGCAGGGGCATGCGGCCGGGATGTAGGCGCGCCGGAAGTGATGATTACCTGCAACAGGAAGTCAATGTCAGAAAATTCCTGATAGACGCGGCCGCCGCATGCAAATAGAATAAATCATATAAACAATTTATACGGTTCGTGCCGGGCCGTGAAGCGGGTGATGTGGGTGGGGTGGTAAAGCCGGCATGGGTGGTTCGTCAAGCACTGACACCATCCGCCAACAGACAGCCAACAGAGGCACATTGAAAGGGGGTTAGTCATGCACTACTTCGCAAAGCTCTATCGCAAGCTGGTCGATTACCTGAACGATTCCAGCGAACTGGACACCGGTTCCCATCGTGGCGCGCCGCATAGCTGCAGCCTCTACTCGGGTTTGTCGACAATGTCGCGCGACGACTCTTCCCGCTGATCCTCCCGCCGGCGGCCCCTGGCCGCCGGATCCGGAGCGGGACTTTGCTGCCCGCACCGCCTGCCTCCTGCCACGCCCCATTTCACCGCGCCGCTCCAAAAAAAAGGCCGCATCATCGATGCGGCCCAAGTACTGCTACTTACCGGAAGAGTTCCAGTGCCGCACCTGGCGGTCACTGCATAAAGGTCTGATCTAGTCGGGAATCACCGCCGTGGCATCCACCTCGACCAGGTATTCCGGACGGGCGAAGGCGGTCACCACGATCCCCGTCGAGACCGGATAGACGCCCTTGAGCCACTTGCCCACCACCGTATAGACATCCTCGCGGAAACGCGGGTCGGAGATATAGATGGTGAGCTTGCAGATATGGTCCAGCTGACTGCCGGCTTCCTTGAGCAGCATGTCGATGTTCTTCATGGCCTGTTCGGTCTGTCCCTTGACGTCGCCGATGCAGACGCTCTCGGAGGTATCGAGGTCCTGGCCGATCTGTCCCCGCAGGAAGACCATGGTGCCGCGGGCCACCACGGCCTGGCAGAGGTCGTTGTCCAGCTTCTGTTCGGGATAGGTTTCACGGGTGTTGAACTTGCGGATGCGGGTATGGGCCATGTCGGTTCCGGAAATGGGTGGTTGGGATAGTGAGCGGGGCTTCTTACTTCTTGTCGAAATAGCCGGCGCGGATGGTGGCGCCGATGAGATTGACGATCAGGCGGCCGGCGGTGACGCCACTGATCTTGCTGGCATTGTCCTTGGCCGGCTGGATTTCCACGATGTCCATGCCCACCACGCGGCCCTTGCGCACCAGGCCGTGGATCAGCTTGCGCGCCTGCAGGAAGGTGACGCCGCCCGGCGCGGGGCCATCGACGGCCGGCATGATGGCGCAGTCCAGGCCATCGGCATCGATGGTCAGATAGTAGTTGCCGCCATCGGGAATGCGCGCCAGCACCGCATCCATGCCGATGTCGTGCAATTCATAGGCGCTGATCAGGTCGGCACCCCATTCCTTGGCGGCGCGATAGTCGGCCGGCCGCCCGCTGCCCTGGGCGCGCAGGCCGATCTGTACGATGTGCTTGACGTAGGGCAGTTCCGAGGCACGGCGGATCACGCTGGACAGGCCGTCGCGCACGCCGTTGACCTCGTCGCGCCAGTCGAGGTGGGCATCGATGTGGACCAGCGTGATCGGCCCGACTTCATCAAAGCCGCGCAGCACCGGGTTGGTGATGCCATGGTCGCCACCCAGCACGATGGGCAGGGCGCCGCCGCGCAGGATCTGGCGCACCGCGCTCTCGGCACGCTGCTTGTGCAGCTCCGGCTGGGCCAGGTCGGGCAGGACATCGCCGCAATCGACGAAGCGGATATCCTCGCGCTCCTGCAGCAGCGGGCCATCGATATCGAAGTCATAGTGGCTGGGATGACGCACCATGCGATCGCTCAGGTCGCGCAGGGCCTGCGGCGCATTGGTCTGGTCGTTGCTGTACTGCCGCGGGCCGTAGGCGGCGCCGAAGGGGACCCCCAGGACCGCGATGTCGGCCTTGAAGTCGGTGAGGTCGGTGACCAGCTCCGAATACAGCAGGGTCTTGTGGCCGGTGCGCGGTGCGGTGAGATTGTCCATGGATGGTTTCCTGATAGAAGAAATGCAGCGGGCCTGCGTGCATCGATGAGGCAGCGATGGGCCGCTGTGCATGCATTCACTGTAGTGAGTCGCGGTGATGATAGAAAATGATTCTTTTGGAGGTATAGTTTCATTTTTCGAGACTTTGCAATTTCACCGCAACGGTGCATGCAGACAGGAGCGTCATGATCAGGCTGGATTTCGATGAGCGCGACCTGCGCTCGCTGCGGGTCTTCTGCAACGTCGCCGAGGCCGGTGGTTTCGCCGCCGCCGAGCGGGTGCTGCTGATGTCCAAGGCCTCCATCAGCCGCCATGTGCGCGAGGTGGAGGAACGCCTGGGCGTGCGCCTGTGCGAGCGGGGGCCGGCCGGTTTCCGACTCACGCCCGAGGGCGAGGTGGCGCTCAAGCTGGCTACCACCGCCCTGCGTTCGCTGGAGCGCATCCGTCCCGAGATCGATGCCGTGCATGGTGTGCTGTCCGGGCCGCTGGCGCTGGGGGTGGTGGAGCATGCCCTGAGTCATCCCGATTGCAAGTTGCCGCAGGCCATCGCCGCGCTCAAGAGGCGCGCGCCCCAGGTGCAGCCGCGCATCGAGGTGATGACCTTTCCCGAACTGAACCAGGCGCTGCGCGAGCAACGGGTCGATATCGCCATTCGCGGCCGTTATCCGGGCGATGATGAATTCGATTACCTGCCGCTGTTCGTCGAGAGCCATCGCCTCTATGGCGCCGTGCGCAAGGAGGGCGGCGAGCCGCGCAAGGCGGTCTGGCCCCTGGTCTACCGGCCCCATCCCTATGTCGATCAGGTGCTGGCCGGCGATGGATACGAGCGCGGGCCGGAGGCCGGTGGCCTGGAAGCCATCGCCCTGCTGGTGGCCAGCGGTGACTATGTCGGCCTGCTGCCCACGCATTACGCGCAACTGATCGGCAAGCGTTATGCCCTGCGCGCGCGCCGCGCCAGTCCCACCTTCGTCCATCCCATCTGCGCCGTGACCGACCCGCACCGTCCTTCCACGCACCGCGCTGAACTGTTCCTCTCCCTGCTGCGCGAATTGCACATCCGCTCCGCCGCCCATCTGGCGAGCTGAGGGCGCAGCATCGCCCACGGCTTTGCGTCGGCATGGGGCGTGACGTCCCATGACGGGGCGCTGCGCCGCGGCTGACACGGTCCGGGCGCCGCGCCATCCCCACGGCGCGGGAGAGGTGGACGATGCAGCAAGGGCCGATTTCTGTTTCGTTTGTATCGCCCCCCGGTCGTCGCCGGGACGGGGCAAGCCCGGTGGCAGGCCCGTGCTGATGCAGGCCAAGCGCGGCCGCAAATGGTTCATTTGTATCGTTTGCATAGTCAATTGGCACACATGTTGCTCATGCAGGGCTATCTTCCGCCCCTTGCCCTGCATCGTGAACCAAGCTGCGCTGACCGCCCTCATCAAGGAACGCTTTGACCGCCTGCCGCGCCAGGTGCGGGAGGTGGCTGCCTTCGTGCTGGATCACCCGCATGAGGTGGCGGTGCTGTCCATGCGCGAACAGGCGCGCCTGATCCAGCTGCCACCGTCCACCATGACGCGCTTTGCCAAGGCGCTCGGGCTGTCCGGCTACGACGCCGTGCGCGAAGTGTTCAAGGCCAGCCTGCGCAGCCATGGCAGCGAATTCGGTTCACGCGCCCAGGGCCTGGTGGAGTTGCACCAGCGCATCGGCGAGGAAGCCCTGGCCATGGACCTGGTGCAGACCGCCGAGGCGCAGATACGCTCCTTCGCCAGCGGCTCCACCATGCCGGCCATCATGCGCGCGGCCAAGCTGCTGTCGGCGGCACGTGACATCTTTTGCCTGGGCCTGCGCGGTTCCTTCCCGGTGGCCTTCCAGTTCGCCCATGTGTGTGAATTCTTTGCGCGCAATGTCACGCTGGTGGATGGCGCCGGCGAGAGCGGCATCATGAAGCTGATGCATCAGCCCTCCTCGCGCGACGTGGCGCTGATCTGCAGCATGGCGCCGCATTCGCGCCGGGCCATGTCGATCGCCACCCATCTGCAGAAGGCCGGCGTGCGGCTGGTGGTGATCACCGACAGCGCCAGCTCGCCCATGGCGCGCATGGCCAGCGAAGCCATCATCGTGCCCAACAAGGGCGCGTCGTTCTTCGATACCTTACTGCCGGCTTTTCTGGTGGCAGAAATCCTGGCGGCGCTCATGGCCGCCACCGCAAAGATCAACATCAAGTCACAGATCGCCGACACCGAGAGAAAACTCTGGGGCGTGGGCGAATGGTGGGGCAGCCAGGGCGAGGAAGCCCCCGCACTGGAGCCGCGCGCGGCTGTGCCCACCCGCAACAGACGACGCCGCACCTGAAGAGGCAGCAGCGCAAAAAGCATTACCGGAGCGGCGCATGCCCGAGACATGCGACGGACAACAAGCACGCCAGAAGGCGGCAGGGGCTCGCCCCAGATTCTCGAACTTTCTTACTGCGTATCGACGGAGCTTGGCTCCAGAAAGGTTTTCCATGAAACGCCGCTCCCTACTTGCCATGCTGACTCTTGCGGCTGGCCTGGCCGTGGCCAGCTCGCCCGTGCTGGCCGACGACCTCTACAGCACCATCATGGCGCGCAAGTCCATCCGCGTGGCCGTGCCGACCGACTACCCGCCCTACGGCTCGGTGGGCAGTGACATGACCCCGCGTGGCTACGACATCGACATGGCGCAACTGATCGGCAAGAAACTCGGCGTGAAGGTCGAACTGGTGCCGGTGACCGCGCCCAACCGCATCGCCTACCTGCAGACCAACAAGGCCGACATCACCATCTCGTCGCTGGGCAAGACCGCCGAACGCGCCAAGGTGGTGGACTTCAGCCTGGCCTATGCGCCGTTCTTCGATGCGGTGTTCGGCACCAAGAAGGTCAAGGCCACCAGCTTCGCCGAACTCAACGGCAAGACCATCTCGGTGACCCGTGGCTCGATGCAGGACCAGGAGCTGGAACAGCTGGCGCCGGGCGCGGTGGTGAAGCGCTTCGAGGACAACAATGCCACGCTGTCGGCCTTCCTGGCCGGGCATGTGCAGATGTTTGCCACCGGCACCACGGTTGCCGCCGCGCTGCAGAAGATGAACCCGTCGCTGGACATGGAACTGAAGGTGATCCTGGCCAATGCGCCTTGCTACGTGGCCATGCCCAAGGGTGAATCGACCCTGCTGGCGAAGATCAACATGATCATCCGCGAAGCCCGCGCCGATGGCACCATCGACAAGTTCTCGCAGACCTGGCTGGGCGCCCCGGCCGGGCAGCTGCCGGATTGAGCGTGCCGCACTGCGCCATGACAGGCGATGCGCCGGGTGTGAGCCTCGCCATCCCTGCCATGGCACGCTGGCTGGTGCGGCAGGAGGCGGGAAGCATGCCCCCGCGCATCCGCCGCATCGCCCTGCATAGCCTCATCGATACGCTCGGCGTGATCAGCGCCGGTGGTCGCACCCGCGTGGCGGCCCATGCCCGCCTGCTGGTGCAGGGCGATGGCGCGGCCGGTACCTGTGGCCTGGCCGGCAGCGACCAGCGCACGCAGGCGCGCCACGCCGCGCTGGTCAATGCGGTGGCCGCGCATGCGCTGGACTTCGATGACAACTGCTATGCCGGTTTCGTCCACGGTTCGGCGGTGATCGTGCCGGCGGCACTGGCGGTGGCCCAGGAGGTCGATGCCGATGGCCAGGCCCTGTTGACGGCCCTGGTGGTCGGTGCCGAATGCCAGTACACGCTGGGCCTGGCAAGCGACAACCGGCTCTACCGGCGCGGCTGGTGGAGCAGCGGGATACTCGGCCCCATCGGCGCCTGCGCGGCGGCAGCCTGGCTGCTGCGGCTGGACGCGCAGCAGGCCGCGCATGCACTCGGCCTGGCCGCTGCCAGTGCGGCCGGCATCAAGGCCGGCTTCGGCACCGACGCCAAGGCCCTGCTGGCCGGACGCGCCGCCGAGGCCGGGGTGATGGCGGCCTGGCTGGCACAGGCCGGCGCCACCGGCCCGATCGATGCCTTCGAGCATCGCCATGGCGTTGCGCATCTCTTCAATGACGATCATTTCGACGGCAGCGTCTTCAGCGCGCTGGGGCAACGCTGGACGCTCGAAGATCCGGGGCTGGACGTCAAGCGCATCCCGGTCTGCCTGTCTTCGCATGCCGCCGTCGATGTGGTGGCGGAGTTGATCGCGGCGCATGGCGTGCGCAGCGAGGAGATTCTTGCCATCCGTTGCGACGTGCCACCCATTGTGATCGCCAACCTGATCCATGATCGTCCACAGACGCCGCAGCAGGCACAGTTCAGCATGCCCTTCACCATTGCGGCGGCGGTGCTGCACGACGGGCCGCGCCTGCAGGACCTTGAAGCGGCGCGGCTGGCGCAGGCCGACATGATCGCGCTCATGGCCAGGGTCAGCATGTGCAGTAGCACGCAATGGCAGGACCCGGCGCGGCAGCAGCAGGCCCCCGAGGGGGCCGAGGTCTGTATCGAATTGAGTGATGGCCGGCAGCTGCGTGGCCGTCGCGATGCGCCGCGTGGCGCAGCACGCGAGCCTTTGACGCCGGACCAGCGGCGCGAGAAATTCCTGGAATGCCTGCGCTACGGTGGCATCGACGAACGCATCGCCCACGAGCGGCTGGCACAGCTGGAAGGGATGGAGGCGCTTACTGGCGTACGCACCCTGTTCCCCTTCTCGACCTGAACGGATCAGCGCGCCCCGAGGATGTGGGCAATCCGTTCATCGTTGGCCGGATGGCTGGACAGGTAGGGTGACACGCCGCCGTCGGCACCGCCACCGGCCTGTTCCAGCTTTTCGAACACCTTCGCCAGCTTCTGGCGCGGCAGGCCGTTGGCCTGGAACATGGCGATGGCGTAGTCGTCGGCTTCGCGCTCGATGTCGCGTGAATACTTCAGGTCCAGCATTACCGTCGGGATATTGGCCAGCACCGCCGAGACGTCCCCGAACAGCACCGTCGCCGTGGCCGCCATGGCCGAACTCTGGATCAGCCGGCGCATCAGGTGGCGTCGGTGGACGTGGCCGAGCTCGTGGGCCAGCACGCCCATGAGCGCATCGTCATCGTCCAGCAGGCGCACGATCTCGTCAGTCACCACGATCTGTCCGGAGGGCAGGGCGAAGGCATTGGGACCGATGCGACTCTTGCGGAACACGATGTCATAGGCCGGCGCATCCGCCATGGGCGCCGTCAAAGCCTGGAAGCGCGCCTTGATGGCGGCCGCCCGGCGCACGTCCAGCTGGCTGGGGGCCAGCACATGCAGATCCAGGAATTCCAGCGTGCCGCGTCCGATCTGCTGATCCACCTGCACCGGCAGCGCCGCCGCGATGCCGCGCGCAGCCAGCGGCAGCAGATAGAGATAACCCAGTGCCACCACCGCGATCAGGACTGCGCAGGCGGTCAGGGCATGGCGCCAGCTCTGCTGCAGCCGCACCACCAGCGTGTCGCGGTGACCGGTCTGCTGCAGCAGATCGCGAAAGGCCTGGGCATCGATGATTTCCAGATAGGCGCCGTCGGCGAAGCTGACCTTGCGCGCCGCCCGTTTGAAGCGCTCGGACACGCGCAATTGCGAGATCGGGCAATCGCGCTCGACCTCGCCGCGCACCTGCGCCATGCCATCGACCACCGTCAGCGTCACCTGGTGACGCCGCGAGGTCTTGCCGTCGTAATAGGAAGCCTTGACCATCCCTGGCCTACATCGACAGGTCGAAGTCGAGCAGATCGCCCAGGCCCTCGCCGGTGGCCGAACCATGGGCTTCGCTGGAGGCGATGAAATCATCCAGGCCACTGGCCGGCAGCAGCGTCAGCGATTCGATGCGATACCGCAGCAGGCGGATCTGTGCGAAGGGGGTGAACAGACCCAGCGTGAAGGCGATGCCCAGGATATTGGTGAAGACGATGAAGGCAGTGCGGCCCCAACGCATCCTGCTCTGGAAGCGATGCTCGCCCAGGCGGGTGTTGTTCCAGACCAGGTTCTGCATCAAGGTCATCCACAGCGGGATGGCCAGGAAGCTCCAGGCATACAGGCACAGGGACATCAGCACCAGCTTGCCTCCCCCCATGTCGCCCGACTTGGCAAGCTCGATCAGCATGAGGCCGCCAAAGCCGACGAAGATGACCACCAGCCCGCCCAGCCATAGCCCCAGCCCGATCACGACAGCCTTGTAGAACGCACCCACCGAGCCATGGAAGGAAAAGTGCGTCGCCCCGAAGCGCGCTTCGCTGTGCTGGTAGCGCTTGAAACGCTGGTAGGCCAGCGGCGCCAGCAGGCCCAGGGAAACACTGGCCAGCATCGGCCACATCAGGAAGTTGCGGGCTGCGCCGCCGAAGCTACCGCGAAAACCGAAGCGGATGCCGCGATAGCTGGTGTTGTAGAGCTTGAACTGCAGGCTGCGCCAGATCAGCCAGGGGCCGGCCAGCACCATCATTAATGCCGCTGCCAGGCCCAGCAGTGGATTGGCCGCACCGGCGAAGTGATAGACCGCCAGCAACACCACGGCGATGATGCGGCCCTTGAGGATGGAGATGGGATTGCCGTGGTAGTCGAAGCTGCCCTCGGCCACCGAGGTATTGTCATAGAAGTAGCGCAGGCGGCGCACCTTGGCCCAGGCCGAGTAGATGCCCAGGGTGAGGATGGACAGCAAGAGATTGACGGCCCAGATGCGGAAATATTCCGAACCGCGCCCGCTGAAGACAAAAGGTTGCGGGGAAGGGGGTGGGGTGATGCTCGCTCTCGGCACTGGCTCGGGAGCTGGTTCGGACGGGAAGGGCAGGTCGATGGTGTCGTTCATGGGAGCTCTGGTTTGGATTTGTCTGAGGAAGAGGCTGCCGACGGGTCGGGCAAGAATCTATTGCTCGCAGACAAATGTCAAGCCAAGCCCTTATCCATGCGGCTTGTATGGAGATTGTAGGAAAACACCTCGCATTATGACGAGGTCAAGTGGTATGACCTCCTGCAGAAATGCACTGTTTGTGCGAACATTGTTGCCCTGATGCGGTCAAGGTGAAGGCATTGCTGAGCTGGTTTCCGGCTTGCGTTGTCAATCTGCAGCCGCAATCCGCGCCCAAATAAAAGTTTCCTGAGCGCCGGCCGGCCTCCACACCGGCCGGCGTTTTCCACCCAAAGGAGCCTCCATGTCCACGTCCTGGAACACCGCCGCCATTGCCGCCAAGCTCGGCATTGCGGTGACCGATCTTGCCCTCGAAACGATTTCCCACAGCGCCGACGGCGTCGATTACGAAAGCGTCCTGCTCTACAACAAGGCCCAGCTGCCTGTCTCGGGCGTGCTGTCGGTACCCAACTATTTCGGCCTGCGTCAGCAGGCACTGGAAATCGCCGCCACTACCATCGGAGCCGGCCATGCCATCCTGGTGGCCGACGTCTTCGGCAAGTCGGTACGTCCTACCGATGGTGACCAGGCCCTGGCCGCCATCATTCCCCTCAAGAAGGACCGTGCGGAACTGCGCCGGCGCATGCGGGCAGCGCTGAAGGTCTTGCGCGAGCAGACCTTCGTGAAGCTCGCGGCCGACAAGATCGGCGCCTGCGGCTTCTGCTTCGGCGGCACGGCCGCGCTGGAACTGGCCCGTGATAGCGCCGAACTGCGCGGCACGGTCTCGTTGCACGGTGCGCTCGATACCCCGGCGCCGGCCGAAAGCAAGATCAAGGGCGCGGTGCTGGTGCTGCATGGCGTACAGGACCCTTCGGTCCCGCGTGAGCAGGTCAATGGCTTCATCGACGAGATGAGCGCGCTGAAGATCGACTGGCAACTGGTCAACTATGGCCAGGCCGGCCACTCCTTCACCGATCCGGATGCCAACAACCCCGGCTTCTTCTATCACCGCCAGACCGCCGAGCGCGCCGCCGTGGCGCTGCAGGCCTTCTTCGGCGAAGTGCTGGCCTGAGTTCGGACCGTGTTCCTGACCCTGCCGGTCGGCGCCAGGAGCCGGCCGGCAGGGGGCATCACCACAACAACAAGAGATAGACGTCCATCAAGGGGCGGGGTGTATCCCTGTTTCCGGCCGTGGCGTAGCGTCCGTGTTTTCCCTCGTCAAATCCCACGTCCAAAGGATAGTCATGTCACAAGATAAAGAGCCGAGGCGGCGTTTCCTGCGCCAGGTATTGGCCATCGTCCCAGCAGCGACAACGCTAGGTGGCGCCACTACCGTCGCAGTCAGCCAGCAGGCAATCGCCGACAGCGGCTCACCGGGCAAGCCCCGCGCCTACACCCCCACCTACTTCAACGCGGCCGAATGGGCCTTCATCAACGCCGCCGTCGATCACCTGATTCCCTCCGACCAGTACGGTGCCGGCGCCCTCGAAACGGGCGTGCCGGAGTTCATCGACCGCCAGATGGAAACCCCCTATGGCGCCGGCAAGCTGTGGTACATGCAAGGCCCTTTCCATCCTGACAGCGTTCCCGAACTGGGTTACCAGCTCTCGCTGGTGCCGCGTGACATCTATCGCCAGGGTATCGCCGCCTGCAACGACTGGTGCAGCAAGAACCACGGCAAGGTCTTCGCCGAACTGGACAAGGCCAAGCAGCTGGAAGTGCTGAAGATGATGGAAGGCGGCAAGATCGCCTTCGAGACCGTCCCGGCCAAGACCTTCTTCAGCTTCATGCTGGGCAATACCAAGGAAGGCTACTTTGCCGACCCGATGTACGGCGGCAACCAGAAGATGGGCGGCTGGAAGATGGTCGGCTTCCCCGGCGCGCGTGCCGACTACGCCGACTGGGTCGATCAATACAACGTGAAATATCCATACGGCCCCGTGTCGATTCTGGGAGAGAAGGGCTGATCATGGCTATCAAAAAAGACAAAGTGGATGTAGTGATGGTGGGCCTGGGCTGGACCGGTTCCATCATGGGCATGGAACTCACCGAAGCGGGCCTGAACGTGCTGGCGCTGGAACGCGGCGACATGCGCGACACCAATACCGATACGCCCTATCCCAAGGCCGTCGATGAACTGAAATACTCCGTGCGCGGCGCACTGTTCCAGGACCTCTCGCGCGAGACCGTGACCATTCGTCACACCCTCTCCGACGTGGCTGTCCCGTATCGCCAGCATGGTTCCTTCCTGCTCGGCGATGGCGTGGGCGGTGCCGGTTTCCACTGGAACGGCATGATGTACCGCAACCTGCCCGAAGAGCTGGAGATGCGCACCCACCACGAGCAGAAGTACGGCAAGAAATTCATTCCCGAGGACATGACCATCCAGGATCACGGCGTGACCTACAAGGAACTGGAGCCGTTCTACGACTTCTCGGAAAAGGTCATGGCCGTCTCCGGCAAGGCCGGCAACCTCAAGGGCAAGATCGTCCCCGGCGGCAACCCGCTGGAAGGCGAACGCACCGACGAATTCCCGACCCCGCCGCTGCAATACCAGTACAGCGCCTCGCTGGTGGAAAAGGCCATGCGCGACGTCGGTTACCACCCGTATCCGGCACCCGCTGCCAATGCTTCGCAGCCTTTTACCAACCCGTATGGCGTGCGCATCGGCCCCTGCAACTACTGCGGCTTCTGCGAAAACTACGGCTGCTACATGTATTCCAAGGCCTCGCCGCAGACCACCATCCTGCCGGTGCTGTTGAAACGCAAGAACTTCGAGGTGCGCACCAAGGCCCAGGTGATCAAGGTCAACCTGGACGCCTCGGGCAAGCGCGCCACCGGCGTCACCTACATCGACGCCCAGGGCCGCGAAGTGGAACAGCCGGCTGACCTGGTGCTGCTGACCGCCTTCCAGACCCACAACGTGCGCCTGCTGCTGCTGTCCGGCATCGGCAAGCCCTATGACCCGGTCACCGGTGAAGGCGTGGTGGGCAAGAACTTCGCCTATCAGTACAACGGCGGCATCAACGTGGTCATGCCCAAGGGCACCCAGTTCAACCCCTTCATCGGCACCGGTGCCGGTGGCGTGGGCATGGACGACCTCAACGCCGACCAGTTCGACCACGGTCCGCTGGGCTTCATCGGCGGCGCCTCGATCCGTCACGTGCGCTATGGCGGTCGTCCCATCAAGCAGGCCGGCACCATGCCGGGCGAGAAGGTGCCCAACTGGGGTTCCGAGTGGAAGGCCAGCGTGCAGGACGCCTACCAGCGCACCCTGACCATCGGCATGTCCGGTTCGGTGATGGCCTATCGTGACTGCTACCTGTCGCTGGACCCGACCTACAAGGATGCCAACGGCCAGCCGCTGTTGCGCATGACCCTGAACTGGAAGGAAAACGAAGGCAAGATGCTGACCTACATCGCCGGCGAGATGGAAAAGGTGGGCCACGCCATGAACCCCGAGAAGGTGGTCAAGGCCGTGCGCAAGACTGGTTCGTCCTGGGATACCCGGGTCTACCAGTCCACCCACCTGACCGGTGGCGCGATCATGGGCACCACGCCCAAGAACAGCGTGGTCAACAAGTACCTGCAGAGCTGGGATGTTCCCAACGTGTTCGTGTATGGCGCCTCGGCGTTCCCGCAGAACATGGGCTACAACCCGACCGGGCTGGTCACGGCGCTGGCGTATCACTCCGCCAAGGCGATCCGCGAGCAGTATCTGAAAAACCCCGGCCCGCTGGTGCAGGCATAAGGATAACGACCATGATCAAGCATTATTTCATCGCCGCCTGCGCGGCAGTCATGTCGCTGTCCGCGTTGACCGCAGCAGCGCAAGGCACGACAGCGGCGCCGTCCGTCGACCAGCAACTGGTACAGCGCGGCGAATACCTGGCCAAGGCCGGCGACTGCGTGGCCTGCCACACGGCCAAGGGCGGCAAGCCGTTCGCGGGTGGTCTGGCCATCGCCACGCCCATCGGCACGGTGTATTCGTCCAACATCACGCCCGACAAGGAACAGGGCATCGGCAGCTACAGCGAGGCCGATTTCGACCAGGCCCTGCGCCACGGCATCCGCAAGGATGGCGCGTCGCTCTACCCGGCCATGCCCTATCCGTCCTACGCCAAGGTCAAGCCGGCCGACGTGAAGGCCTTGTATGCCTACTTCATGAACGGCGTGCAGGCTGATCCCACGCCCAACCGTGGCGTGGACATCACCTGGCCGCTGTCGATGCGCTGGCCGCTGTCGCTCTGGCGCAAGGTATTCGCACCGGCGGTAGCGGTCGATGGTCCCGAGGACAACAGTCCTCTGGTCCGCGGCCAATACCTGGTCGAGGGCCTGGGCCACTGCGGCGCCTGCCACACCCCGCGTGGCGTGGGCATGCAGGAGAAGGCGCTGAGCAATGACAGCAGCGCATTCCTCTCCGGCGGCGTGATCGATGGCTACCTGGCCAACAACCTGCGCGGCGATGCCCGCGACGGTCTGGGCAACTGGAGCGAGGCCGACATCGTGGCCTTCCTCAAGACCGGCCGCAACAGCCATTCCGCTGCCTTTGGCGGCATGGCCGAGGTGGTCGCCAACAGTACCCAGTACTTGACCGAGCAAGACCTGGCGGCCATGGCCACGTACCTGAAGTCCCTGAAACCGGTGAAGGAAGGCACGGCCGCGCTGGCCTATGACGACAAGACCCACCAGGCCTTGCGCAAGGGCAGCGACCAGAGTCCGGGCGCCATGGCCTTCCTGAACAACTGCGCGGCCTGCCACCGCAGCAGCGGCAAGGGCTATGACGAGACCTTCCCGACCCTGGCGCTGTCGCCCACGGTCAATGCGGAAAATCCGGCATCGCTGATCCGCATCGTGCTGGAAGGTGCAGAAATGCCCTGGACCCACAAGGCCCCGACGCAGTTCGCCATGCCGGCCTTCGGCAGCCGCCTGTCGGATCAGGAAGTGGCCGATGTGGTGACCTTCATCCGCAGCAGCTGGGGTAACCAGGCCTCGTCGGTGAGCGCCTCCGATGTGGCCAAGGTGCGCAAGCAATTGCCGGAGAAGAAGACAGTGGAGGCGGGCAGTGCGCCGCTGGCCAAGCAATAGGTTCTTCTGCTTGAGCTGCAGGTAATACGCAGCAATGAAAAAGCCCGACGTTCGCGAGGACGTCGGGCTTTCTCTTTGTGGGACGAGGTTCTTATTCCTTCACCGCCCCCGTCATCCCCGAGACGTAATACTCGACGAAGAAGGAATACACCACCGCCACCGGTAGCGAGCCCAGCAGGGCGCCGGCCATCAGGGCGCCCCAGTGGTAGACGTCGCCATCGACCAGCTCGGTGACGATGCCCACCGGTACCGTCTTCACTTCGGATGAAGAGATGAAGGTCAGGGCGTAGATGAACTCGTTCCACGACAGCGTGAAGGCGAAGATGCCGGCCGAGATCAGGCCGGGCACGGCCAGCGGGAGGATGATCTTGACCAGGATCTCCCAGCGGGTGGCGCCGTCGATGAGCGCGCACTCTTCCAGCTCATACGGAATCGAGCGGAAGTAACCCATCAACAGCCACGTGCAGAACGGGATGAGGAAGGTCGGGTAGGTCAGGATCAGCGCCCAGCGGGTGTCGAACAGGCCCAGCTTGAACACGATCGCCGCCAGCGGGATGAACAGGATCGAGGGCGGGATCAGGTAGGCCAGGAAGATGCCCAGGCCGACCTGCTTGGAACCCTGGAAGCGCAACCGTTCGATCGCATAGGCAGCAAAGACGCTGGCCGCCAGCGAGGCGAAGGTCGACACCACCGAGACGATCACCGTGTTCAGCAGCCAGGCCGGATACTGGGTGTCGAACAGCAGCTTCTTGAAGTGCGCCAGGGTCGGTGCCACCACCCAGAAGGGATTGCCGGTCTGGGAGAGCAGTTCGCCGTCAGGCTTGAAGGCGGTGATCACCATCCAGTAGAACGGGAACAGCAGCACGAACAGGAAGATCAGCAGCGGGATGTAGATCGTCACCCAGCGGCGCGGTGTCGATTGCAGGAAATCCATGCCCTGGGTTTCCTGTTGGTCGTCTTTTTTCTTGGCCATTATTTGTCACCTCCTTGTTGCCAGCCGCGACGTTGCAGGCCGAAGTACGAGAACATGATCGCTGCCAGCAGGAACGGGATCATGTAAGTGGCCATCGCCGCACCTTCACCCAGGGCACCACCGGGGATCGCGCGCTGGAACGACAGCGTGGCCATCAGGTGGGTGGCATTCAACGGACCGCCGCGGGTCAGTACGTAGATCAGCTGGAAGTCGGTGAAGGTGAACAGCACCGAGAAGGTCATCACCACCGCGATGATCGGGGTCAGCAGCGGCAGCGTCACATGGCGGAACTGCTGCCAGGGCGTGGCGCCGTCGATGGCGGCCGCTTCGTACAGCGAAGGCGAGATGGTCTGCAGCCCGGCCAGCAGCGAAATGGCCACGAACGGGATACCGCGCCAGACGTTGGCAAAGACGGTGGACCAGCGCGCATTCCAGGGGTCGCCCAGGAAGTCGATGTAGTGGTTGATCAGGCCCATCTTGGTCAGCGCCCAGCTGATGACGGAGAACTGTGCGTCATACAGCCACCAGAACGCCAGCGCCGACAGCGCGGTCGGCACGATCCAGGGCAACAGCACGATGGCGCGGAAGAAGGTCTTCAGCGGCACGTTCTTGTTGAGCAGGATGGCCAGCCACAGGCCCAGGCAGAACTTGAGGATACTGGCGCTGACCGTGTAGAACACGGTGTTGAACAGCGACAGCAGTGCCAGCGAATCGCCGGCCAGGTAGGTGAAGTTGTCCAGGCCGACGAAGCTGCCTTCGCCACCGATCTTGGTGTCGGTGAAGCCCAGCCATATGCCCAGTCCCAGCGGGTAGGTCAGGAACACCACCAGCAGGATCACGGCCGGGGCCATGAACAGCATGCCCAGTACGTTACGGTTGTTCAGGAATCGGGATAGCATGATTTGCCTCGATGAAAGGGCCGCAGGACAGGCCTGCGGCCGATACGGAGTTCGCTTCTGGTGATGGCCGGACGCCGTCGCGCCGGGTCGGCAGGCCCTGACAACCTGCCCCTTGCCCGCTGTCCCGAGGGAACCCGGCGCGGCGCCGTCCCGCCATCATGCCGTCGGCATCAAGCCTTGTAGTAGCGCTTGGCGCGTTCGGCGGCGCGGTCGATGGCCTGCTGCACGGTCTTGGAACCGCTGGCAGCTTCGGCCACCATGTCCACCACCACGTAGTCCGCCATGCAGGCGGCCGAGGCTTGTCCCAGCGGGCCTTCGTGACCGTGGTCCAGCATCAGCGAAGCCGAGTCGCGGTAGACGGTGGCCTTGGGGTCGTCGGTCCATACCGGGTTCTTCTCGTAGGCCTTCAGCGGCTGGCTGACGTAGCCGATGGAGGCCTTCATCCACGGGTTGTACTGGTCCGGCTCGAACATGAATTGCACGAAGGCCTTGGCGGCATTGGGGAACTTGGTGTGCTTGAACACCATCATCTGGGTGATCTGCATCAGCTCGGTGGGCTTGCCGGCCGGGCCGATCGGGAAGTGCGCGTGCTGCGTATCCTTGCCGATGTCCTGCATCTTCGGATCGGTGGAGTTCTTGGCCGCGTAGTAGACCGAGATGCCGTTGGCGGTCATGCTGATCTGGCCGTCCAGGTAGGCCTTGTTGTTGGACGGGTCCTGCCAGGACAGGGTGCCGGGTACGAAGGTGGCGTACAGCTGCTTGGCGTATTCGAGTGCGGCACGGGTCTCGGGCGAGTTGATGGCGACCTTGCCGCTCTTGTCGACCAGCTTGCCGCCGTGCGACCACAGCAGCCAGTGCGCCCAGTTGTTGGCATCACCCACGGCCTTGCCGAGAGCGAAACCGACCGGGGTGTCCTTGGCCTTCAAGGCCTGGCACAGCTTCAGGAAGCCGGCGGTGTCCTTGGGGATGGCGTCGAAGCCGGCGGCCTTGATCTGGCTTTCGCGATAGACCAGGGCATTGCCGATCACGCCCAGCGGCAGGGCGATCCACTTGCCGTCCTTGGTGCCGTATTTGCGGCAGACGTCGTACCAGCCGCCATAGCGCTTGCCCAGCGAATCGGCCAGGTCGGTCATGTCGATCAGCTTGGTCGGATACTGCTGCGGGTCGTCGAACCAGCCCAGCACGATGTCCGGGCCGCTGCCCACGTTGGCGGCCACGGCCGACTTCGGACGCACGTCTTCCCAGCCTTCGCTGTCGGTACGCACGGCCACGCCGGTCAGTTCGGTGAATTTCTTGACGTTGGCGTTCCACAGGTCTTCGTCACCCTGGACGAAGCGCTTCCAGCGCAGCACGCGCAGGGTCGCACCTTGTTCGATCGGGTACTTGATGCTGTCGGCGCCGGCAGCGCCGGGGCCGGCGGCAAAGGCATTGACGCCCATGCCGGAAGCGGCCGCTGCGGCCGCACTGGTGACCAGGAATTCGCGTCGTGTCAGCTTGCTCATGTCTCCTACTCCTTCGGTTGAAAGTCGAATTGGACCGCTTTCGGATCGCGACGGAATCGCTCCCCTGCGGATGGACTCTTGTTCTTCTGATGCTGCGCTACTGGTGTTGCCTGGGTACTGCGGTAATGGAGCTTGCGGTTCAGCGGGCCGCCAGCGACTTGCCCGATTCGGCGTCGAACAGGTGCGTGCGGGCATGGTCCGGGACCAGGTGGATCAGGTCGCCGGCGCCGAAGTCATGGCGTTCGCGGAAGATGGACGTCAGGCTGGTTTCGCCGAAGCGCGAGAACACTTCGGTATCGGCGCCGGTCGGTTCAACCACGATGACCTTGGTGGCGATGCCCTGGCCGGCGCCCCCGATGGAGAGATGTTCGGGACGCACGCCATAGGTCACCTTCTGGCCATCGCTACCCTGCAGGGCGCTGCCGTAAGGGGCTGGTACGCGGGTGCCGTCGGCGAACTCGACCTCGGCCGCGCCGCCGGTCTTGCGCAGCGTGGCAGGGATGAAGTTCATGGCCGGTGAGCCGATGAAGCCCGCCACGAACAGGTTGGCCGGGTGGTCGTACAGGTCCAGCGGACGGCCGCGCTGTTCCACCAGGCCATCCCGCATGACCACGATCTGGTCGGCCATGGTCATGGCTTCGATCTGGTCGTGGGTCACATAGATGGAGGTGGTCTTCAAGCGCTGGTGCAGTTCCTTGATCTCGGTGCGCATCTGCACGCGCAGCTTGGCGTCGAGGTTGGAGAGGGGTTCGTCGAAGAGGAACACCTGCGGATCGCGCACGATGGCGCGACCCATCGCCACGCGCTGGCGCTGGCCACCGGAGAGCTGGCGCGGGTAGCGGTCCAGCAGCTGGTTCAGGCCGAGGATGTCGGCGGCTTTCTTGACGCGCTCATCGACGAAGGACTTGTCCTTCCTGGCCAGCGTGAGCGAGAAGGCCATGTTGTCGCGCACCGTCATATGCGGGTAGAGCGCGTAGTTCTGGAACACCATGGCGATGTCGCGGTCCTTGGGCTGGACGTTGTTGACCACCGTGCCGCCGATCAGGATTTCGCCGCCGGTGATCTCCTCCAGCCCGGCCAGCATGCGCAGCAGTGTCGACTTGCCGCAGCCGGAAGGGCCGACCAAAACCGTGAACTCGCCATCGGCGATATCGATGTCGACGCCCCGGATGATCTGGGTGCTGCCGAACTGTTTCTTGACTGCGCGAATCTGTACTGATGCCATCAAATGCTCCTCGTGTGTATCCTCGTATCGACGCTGCGGAACCGGTTCCAGGCGGAGACGGCCACAACGCACTTTGTTCATGCACACCCTGCTCGGGCATGTGGGGGATCTGGTCGATCCTCCTTTTTTTTCTGTTTTCTACACTGATGCATCGCCGGCTGGCGGCCGGCGATGGTGCTGCATTGGCGCCCCGTGGCGGGGTTGATGATTATGGATTCTTGCCAGCGACGACCACGTAGGAGGGCCGTCCGTTGCGGTCCCAGTCGATCAGGTTCTGGGCCGCCTTGCGCCGCAGTTCGCGCGCTGCGACATCGGAGAAGAATGCCGCGTGCGGCGACAATAGCACACGTGGATGCTGGACGATAGCCGCCGATGTCTCGGGTGGTTCGACCGGCAACACATCCAGCGCAGCGCCCTTGAGCTTGCCGTTTTCCAGTGCCGCCAGCAGGTCGTCGATCTTGATCAGGCCGCCACGGGCGGAGTTGACCAGATAGCTCTGCGGCTGCAACAGGTTCAGCAGCGAGGCATCGATCATGTTGCGCGTTTCATCGTTGAGCGGCGTGTGCAGCGAGACCACATGGGCCTGGCGGAACAGTTCCTCGCGGCCGACGCGCTCCACGTAGGCGGGGAAGTCGCCGTCGATGATGTAGGGGTCATAGGCGATCACGCGCTTGAAGAGATTGCGCGAGATATGCGCCATGCGCTTGCCGATGCGACCCAGGCCGATGATACCGATGGTGAGGTCGGAGGCGCGCGGGATGATCCCGGCCGTGGTGTAGTGCCATTCACCGGCCTTGACGGCGCGGTCATAGACGGTGATGTTGCGGATCAGGTCCAGCGCCATCGCCAGGGCATGGGTAGAGACTTCGCCCACGCCATAGTCGGGCGAGTTGGCGACCCAGACGCCGTGCTGCGCAGCGTCGGCGGTATTGATGGTGTCGAAGCCGGCGCCATAGCGGCTGGCGATCCGGATTTCAGGACGTGCCGCGAACACCTTGGCGTTCACCGGTGCGTATTGCACCAGCAGGCCCTGGCAGCCCTCGGAGGCGGCGATCACCTCGTCTTCGGTGCGGCATTGCGCGGTCACGACTTCCACACCGGCTTCCTTGTAGAGCGCCAGCTCCAGGTCGACATCGGGGAAATCGTAATCGGTAATCAGTACTTTCATTGCTCGTCTCCGTGATGGTTGTCTTGGTCCACCTGATGCAATTACTTCCTGGAGCATGGCCGCCGCTTGTGTGGCTGTACCATGATCCCGGGTACGACTGATGCTGATATTAATGTGCTGCTAATGCTGATTGAGTTGCCGTTAATCCTTGCTTAATGACGCTCGATGATGCTCAGTGCTGCTCGATGTTGCTTCAGGTGGAGTTCGCTGCAATCGGGTTTCTTGAAAATATTCTTTGCTACCCACGTCCCGGCCAGCCAGCCGGGACGCGGATCGTTCTGCTTGCCTAGTGGTTATCCTTGGGCACATAGGGGCCGCTCTTGCCGACCAGGAAATCGAGGTCGGCACCCTGGTTGGCCTGCTGCACGTGGTCCACGTAGAGCTTGACCCAGCCACGCTGCATCTGCGGCGGCAGTTCCGGCTTTTGCCACTGGGCGCGGCGCCGCGCCAGTTCTTCCTCCGACACATCCAGGTGCAGCTTGCGGGCTTCCACATCCAGTTCGATGAAGTCGCCGTTCTGCACCAGCGCCAGCGGTCCGCCAGCGGCGGCTTCCGGCGAGACGTGCAAGACCACGGTGCCATAGGCGGTACCGCTCATGCGCGCATCCGAGACGCGCACCATGTCGGTGATGCCTTTACGCAGGACTTTCGGCGGCAGCGGCATGTTGCCGGCTTCGGCCATGCCGGGATAACCCTTGGGGCCGCAGTTCTTGAGCACCAGCACGCAGGTTTCGTCGACGTCCAGGTTCTCGTCGTCGATGCGCTTGTGCAGATCGTCGCTGTTCTCGAAGACCACGGCGCGGCCGCGATGCTTCAACAGGGCAGGGGTGGCGGCCGAGGGCTTGATCACAGCGCCATCGGGGGCCAGGTTGCCCTTGAGGATGGCGATGCCGGCCGCTTCCTTGAATGGCTTGTCGAAGGAGCGGATGACTTCCTCGTTCCAGTTCGGCGCGTCCTCGCAGTTTTCCCACAGGGTCTTGCCGTTGGCGGTGAGGGCGGTCTTGTCGATCACGCTTTCCAGCTGGCGGATCACCGCCGGCAGGCCACCGGCATAGTAGAAATCTTCCATCAGGAATTTGCCCGAGGGCTGCAGGTCAAGCAGGCAAGGGAGCTTCTGGCCGATGTCGTCCCAGTCCTTGAGGTCGAGATCGATGCCGATGCGACCGGCGATGGCCAGCAGGTGGATCACCGCATTGGTGGAGCCACCGATGGCGGCATTGACGCGGATCGCATTTTCAAACGCCTGGCGCGTCAGGATCTTGGACAGCACCAGATCTTCCTCGACCATCTGCACGATGCGGCGGCCGGCATTGCGGGCCAGTACGTTGCGGCGCGCATCCACGGCGGGAATGGCGGCGTTGTGCGGCAGACCCACGCCCAGCGCCTCGACCATGCTGGCCATGGTGGAAGCGGTACCCATGGTCATGCAGTGCCCATGCGAGCGGTGCATGCAGCTCTCGGCCTCGAAGAATTCTTCCTGCGTCATCTTGCCGGCGCGCACATCTTCCGACATCTGCCATACGCCGGTGCCGGAACCGAGTTCACGGCCACGGTACTTGCCCGAGAGCATGGGGCCGCCGGACACGCCGATGGTCGGCACGTCCACCGAGGCCGCGCCCATCAACAGGGCCGGGGTGGTCTTGTCGCAGCCCATCAAGAGCACCACGCCGTCCAGCGGATTGGCGCGGATCGACTCTTCCACATCCATGCTGGCCAGGTTGCGGTAGAGCATGGCGGTGGGGCGCAGCAGGGTCTCGCCCAGCGACATCACCGGGAACTCAAGCGGGAAGCCGCCGGCTTCCCAGATGCCGATCTTGACCTGTTCGGCCAGGGCGCGGAAGTGCGAGTTGCAGGGGGTGAGTTCGGAATAGGTGTTGCAGATGCCGATCACCGGACGGCCATCGAACTGGTCGTGCGGGATGCCGCGGTTCTTGACCCAGGAGCGGTAGATGAAACCATCGCGGTCCTGGCGGCCGAACCAGGCCTGGCTGCGGCGGGTGGGTTTTTTGGTGTCGTCAGTCATGATCTTCCCTGACAGGCAGGCCGGATTGGGTGGCGCTGCCCGTGCAAATCCATCTGCTGCAGGCCGGATGGGCCTGCAGTGCGTGCAATGCGGTTTGGTGCTTGCGTGATGCTTGCGTGCTGCTGCGCGCCGGCCCGGTCAGGACTGGCGCACGGGGACCGGGTGACTGTCGCCCTGGTCAAAGAAATAGCGGGAAAAATCGATCAGCAAAAAGGCCAGCAGGGACCCGAAGGAAGAGGCGCGATGCAGGGCGCGACGGGCGCGCACGCTGGAAGCCGAGGCGGCACAGACGCTATGCGCCCAGCCAGCCGAGGTCCTGCGGTTCAGACTCGTTGCTCTGCCTTGGTAAGCCAATGAGATGTCTCCGTTGCCTGAAGCCGCCGGCGTCTGCCGTGGCGGCTGGGTCTGTGCCGTCCGTTCTGCATGCGCTGCGGTCAACGGGTGGAAACCACCTGGGCCAGCCTGCGGATGCGACGTGACTTGTTCGATTGGCTGCGAGTCTATTGCAGCAGGATTTGTTTGGTCAAGTGGTAATACCAGAACGCGGGAAAGCTTTTTCCGCGACACCACACCGGTGCTTTCTGCTGCGCCCCTGCAACATGGGGTGAAATCGGCCATGCGGCTATAAGCCAGTGCTGACAAGGGTTTGCGGCCGGCAAAAAATGTTGCTAAGCACCAAGCATGAATTATTTTGATGCGTTCCATTCATCCTTGACACTGCCGAAGTGATGTGAAATTCTAGGTCCCGCTGGTCAGACCACATTACCTGTCGCTTTCATGCCTGCCTGGATGAAAGACGAATGAAGGACGACGGGAAAGCGTCCAGAACAAACATCCGGCCCGAACCGGAGCATAAGAAAGCAGCAAGGCACTAGGCCTGCACAACGACGAGACAGTCGGAGACATCCAGAAAGCGCATGGACACCATCCTGTCCTGCCGTTTCGGTGCGCTCATGCAGGTCATGCAGCGCCAACGAAAGTCCTTTGCCAAACGTTGGCCGTAACCCAGTGTTAGCCGCAACCGACAACGGAGGAGACGATGCATTTCACCCGCAGAACCCTATTGAAGAGCCTGCTCGCGGCCAGCGCCGCCTGCAGCATGCTGGCCGCGCCGATGGCCTTTGCCGCCTGGCCGGAACGTCCTGTGACCCTGATCGTGCCCTGGGGCGCCGGGGGTGGCACCGATGCCACGGCGCGCATCATCGGCGCCTTGCTGGAAAAAGACCTGGGCCAACCGGTCAACGTGGTCAACCGTACCGGGGGCAATGGCGCAGTGGGCCACCAGGCCATCGCCAGTGCGGCACCGGATGGCTACACCATCGGCATCGCCACCGTGGAAATCTCGATGATGCACCACCAGGGCCTGACCAAGCTGACCCCGCGCGACTTCACGCCGCTGGCGCTGATGAACTTCGACCCGGCCGCCCTGACGGTGAGCCACGATTCCCCCTACAAGAATTTCGATGACCTGCTCAAGGCGGTCAAGGCCAATCCGGGCAAGCTCAAGGCCTCCGGCACCGGACAAGGCGGCATCTGGCACCTCGGCCTGGCGGGCATGCTCAACGACCTGAAGGTGGCGCCCAATGCGGTGCGCTTCGTACCTTCCAACGGTGCGGCACCGGCCATGGTGGACCTGGCGGCCGGTGGCGTGGATATCGTGGCGGCATCGCTGCCCGAGGCCCGTTCGCTGATCGATGCCGGCAAGGCGGTACCGCTGGTGGTGATGTCCAATGAGCCGGCGGCGCTCTATCCCAAGGTGCCGACCCTGAAGAGCCTCACCGGCAGCACCTGGACCAATGGCGCCTGGCGCGGCATCGTCGCGCCCAAGGGCTTGCCGGCCGACGTGCAGGGCAAGCTCTCGGCCAGCCTGAAGAAGATCTACGACAGCAAGGAGTACAAGGACTTCATGAGCGGACGCGGTTTCGGCGTGATGTATGCCGATTCGGCCGAGTTCGGCAAGTTCATGGACAAGAGCGACCAGGACATGGGCGCCATCCTGAAGACGCTTGGCATGGCCAAGTAATGCCGCGAGCGCGCCCTGCCTCGTTGAAGGGGGGGGCGCGCCGCCGTCGTCGTTTCTTTTCCAGGGTCGTTTCCATGAAAATCAATGATGCCTTGTCCGGACTGCTGGTCGCGCTGTTTGCGGTGGTGCTCTGGATTGCCTCTTCCCGCCTGCCTGCGATGGGGCAGGATATCGGTCCCAACGTGTTTCCGCAGGCGCTGGCCGGCGGCCTGATGATCTGCGCCGTATTGCTGGTGCTGCGCGGCCTGCGTGGCTTGCGCAAGACGCGTTCGTCCCACGGCTCCACCATCTCCACGATCTCCACCACCGGTGCCGATGACCAGGACGCGCACTGGTTCACGCTGCCGGACTGGTTCGGCAGCCGCCATGCAGTGCTGGCCTTCCTGCTCGTTCCGGCCTCGCTGCTGTTCTACATCTGGGTGTCGGAACCGCTGGGCTTCCTGCCCACCGCCGTGGTGCTGCTGCTGGTACTGTTCCTGACCTTCCGCACCCGTCTGATGGTGGCCGTGCCGGTGGCCCTGGTCAGCGCGCTGATCATTCACACCATCTTCTACAAACTGCTCAAGGTGCCACTGCCCTGGGGCATCCTGACGCCGCTGGCCTGGTAAGGAGACCACATGCTTGCCAATATCTATGCCGCCTTCGGGATGGTGTTCGATCCCTACGTGCTGGCGGTCATCCTCGGTGCGTCTATCTTCGGCCTGTTCATGGGAGCCGTACCGGGACTGTCGGCCACCATGGCGGTGGCGCTGCTGGTGCCGGTGACCTTCTTCATGCCGCCGGTGCCGGCCATCGCGGCCATGGTGTCGGCCACGGCCATGGCGATCTTCTCGGGCGATATTCCGGGCTGCCTGCTGCGCATTCCCGGCACGCCCTCGTCAGCGGCCTACACCGACGAAGCCTATGCCATGACCATGAAGGGGCAGGGCGAAATCGCACTCGGCGCCAGCCTGGTGTTCTCGGTCATCGGTGGCCTGTTCGGTACCATCGTCCTGATCCTGGCCGCGCCCGCGCTGGCCGAGCTGGCGCTGAAGTTCTCCTCCTTCGAATACTTCTGGCTGGTGCTGCTGGGGTTGACCTGTGCCATCTTCATTGCGTCCGATAACCCGCTGAAGGGTTTCGTATCGCTGTTCCTAGGCATGTTCATCGCCTCGGTCGGCATGGGCAACCCGGCAGGTGCGCCGCGCTTCACCTTCGATCAGCCCGACCTGCTGGGCGGGGTCTCGCTGGTGCCGCTGATGGTGGGCATGTTTGCCATGTCGGAGGTGCTGCGCTTCGCGGTCTCGCGCGACTTCACCATGAAGGTCGCCAAGAGCGAGGTGGGCAACGTCTTCAAGGGCATGTTGGGCCTGATGGTGAAGTACCCGAAGTCGGTACTGCGCGGCAGCGTGCTCGGTACGCTGGTGGGTGCCTTGCCGGGGGCCGGCGCCGATATCGCGGCCTGGATGTCGTATGCGATGAGCAAGAAGATGTCCAAGGAACCGGAGAAGTTCGGCACCGGCCATCCGGAAGGCATCGTCGAATCGGGCGCGGCCAACAACTCGGCGCTGGCCGGTGCGTGGATTCCGGCGCTGGTGTTCGGCATCCCGGGAGACTCCATCACGGCCATCGTCATCGGTGTGCTGTACATGAAGAACCTCAATCCGGGGCCGATGATCTTCGTCGAAAATCCGGTGTCGATGTATGCGATCTTCCTCGTCTTCATCCTGGCCAACCTGCTGATGCTGCCGCTGGGCTTCTGGTGCATCAAGATGGCCAAGCGTATCCTGTCCATTCCGCGTGGCATCCTGATGCCGCTGATCCTGTTGTTCTGCATCGTCGGTTCCTACGCCACCAACAACAGCGTGACCGATGTGGGCATCATGCTGGTGTTCGGCCTGTTGGCGTATGTGATGGAAGAGAACGGTTTTCCGGTGGCGCCGGCGGTCCTGGGCGTGGTGCTGGGCGGCATGCTGGAAGAGCATTTCGTGACCTCGATGATCAAGTCGGACGGTCAGTTCCTGGCCTTCTTCGAGCGTCCCATCGCCGGCACGCTGGGCGTGATCACGCTGCTGCTGTGGTTGCTGCCGGTGGTGCTCAAGCTGGTGCGCAGGAAGAGCATGGCCGCCGCGTAGGACATTTCAGTTTCTGTCAATGATTCAAGCAAGGAAAGGATGGTTGTTGCAATGGCTGCACCCGAACGTTTTTCCGCTGATGCGCTGCGTCAGTTCGCCACCACGCTGCTGCAGAAAGCCGGGCTGGAAGCCGACAAGGCCGACAGCGTCGCCACCACCCTGGTGGACGGCGACCTGCTGGGCCACGACACCCATGGACTGGCGCTGCTGGCGCCCTATGTCAAGGAGCTGAAAAAAGGCAGCATGACCAAGACCGGCCAGCCGGAAGTGCTGTCCGAACGCGCCGCCGCGCTGGCCTGGGACGGCCGTCGCCTGCCGGGGCCGTGGCTGGTGCATCAGGGCATCGATGCGCTCATCCCCAAGGCGCGTGACTACGGCACCGCTTCGCTGACCATCCACCATAGCCATCACATCGCCTGCCTGGCCGCCTATCTGCTGCGCGCCACGCAGGAGGGCTTCATGATGATCCTGGCCAGTTCCGACCCGGCGGTGCAGAGCGTGGCGCCGTTCGGCGGCACCCAGGCGGTATTTACGCCCAATCCGATTGCGGCCGGCATTCCCACCTCCGGCACGCCATTCCTGGTCGATATCTCGGCCTCGATCACCACCAATGGCATGAGCAATCGCCTGCACAAGGCCGGCAAGCAGTTCGAGGAAGAATGGCTGATCGATGGTCAGGGCAATCCCAGCCGCGACCCGGCCGTGCTGGCCACCGATCCGCCCGGCACCATCCTGCCGCTGGGGGGCTTGTCGGCCGGGCACAAGGGCTTCGGGCTGGCGGTGCTGATCGAGGCGCTGACCGGCGGGCTGTCCGGTTTCGGCCGCGCCGATCCGGCGGCTGGATGGGGCGCGACGGTGTTCATGTCGCTCTACGATCCTTCGGCCTTTGGTGGTGAACAGGACTTCCGGCGCCAGATGGACCATATCGCCGCATCCTGCCGTAACAATCCGCCGCGTCCGGGCGTGGGCCAGGTGCGCATGCCGGGCGACCGGGGCATGCAGCGTCGTGCCGAGCAGATGGCCCAGGGCGTGGCGCTGCATCCGACCATTGCACCCATGCTGCGCGAGAGCGCCGCCGCCTACGGACTGGAGTTTCCCGCCACCCTGAGCTGATCACACACAACATGCCCATCGAAGCGATCGAACCGCAGCGGCTGTACCGGCAGATCAGCGACCAGTTGCGCAAGCTGATCGTGGATGGCGAGTTTGCGGTCGGTTCGCGCCTGCCTTCCGAGCGCGACCTGGCGCTGCAACTGGGGGTGAGCCGGCCCTCCTTGCGCGAGGCCCTGATCGCGCTGGAGGTGGAAGGGCATATCGAGGTCAGGATGGGCTCGGGCATCTATGTCTGCCCGCCGGTGCAGCGTGAGCGGCGCAGCGACCTGTCCGGCGAGGAGGGGCCGCTGGAGCTGATCCGTGCCCGCGAGATGATCGAAGGGGAGGTGGCCTATGCCGCCGCCCAGCATGGCAGCCGGCAGCAGATCGCCGCCATCGAGGAGGCCTATGCGCTGATGATTTCCAATGCCGAGGCCGGCATCGATCCGCTGGAGGCTGACCGGCTGTTCCATATCCGGATGGCCGAGGCCACCGGCAACAGCGTGCTGGTCGGGCTGGTGACGCAATTGTTCGATGCCCGCCTGGGTCCGCTGTTCGAACGCTTGCACAGCCACTTCGACGGGACCCGCGTGTGGCAGGAAGCCATCGATGAGCACGGCCTGATCATGCAGGCCCTGCGCGAGCGCAATCCCGAGCAGGCGCGTGCGGCCATGCGGCGGCACATGGATATCGCCTTCACGCGCTACAGCGCCAACCTGATCCGCGAATACGGCAATCGCCAGCAGCAGGAGGGCAAGCCGCGCAAGCGCACGGCCCGCAAGGTCGACACTCAGTTGAAATAGGTACGCGCCATCTCGAAGCGGGTGGCGAAGTAGGGGTTGTCCATACGCGTGATGTGCACCTTGCCGTTGGTGGAGGGCGCATGCACGAAGCGGCCGTCACCGAGGTAGATGCCCACGTGCGAGAAGGGCTTGTTCATGGTGTTGAAGAACACCAGGTCACCGGCCCGCAACTGCGAGGGATCGATCTGGCGACCACGGCGCGCGATGTCGGCGGCGCTGCCGCTGATGCGGTAATTGGCGGCCTGGCCGAAGATGTAGGAGACCATGCCGCTGCAATCCAGGCCGGCCGAGGGATTCTTGCCGCCGAAGCGATATCCGGTATCGATCAGCGAGAGCGCATAGAGCGCCACTTCATTGCCATTTTCACTGGCCGGCAGAGACGGCACCTGCGATTGCGGGGCGCCGGGCAGCCGTTCGATGGGGGGCGCGGTCGGTGCCGTGCCGCAGGCGGCCAGCACCAGCGCGGTGGCCAATGCGGCCACTGCGGCCAGGGTCGACCGGGGGGATGGCGCGCTGGCCATCCGGTTCGAAACAATCCGCACGCGCCCCGCCATCGCTTATTTCCCGATCTTGGCCAGGACCACTTCCAGCATGTCGAACATCTGGTCGATTTCTTCCTTGGTCACGTTCAGGGCCGGCATGAAGCGCAGCAGGTTGGGACGCGGTGAGTTCAGCAGCAGACCCACCGGTTCCAGGTTACGCGCCGCTTCGACGATCTGCGGGCCGATGTCGCGACCCAGTTGCAGCGCACGCAGCAGGCCTTCGCCACGCTCGCCTTCGAAGCCGTACTTTTCCGAGATTTCCAGCGAACGCTGGCGCAGGTACTGGCCGCGCTCGCGCACGCCTTCCATGAAGCCGGGCTTGAGCAGTTCCTTGATCACGGCCACGCCCACTGCGGTCATCAGCGGATTGCCGTTGTAGGTGCCGCCTTGTTCACCGGCTTCGAAGCAGGCGATCTCTTCACGCGCCAGCAGGGCTGCCAGCGGCACGCCGCCGCCGATGCCCTTGGCCAGGGTCATGATGTCGGGTTCGATACCGGAATGCTGGTAGGCGAACAGCTGGCCGGTACGGCCCATGCCGCTCTGCACTTCGTCGACGATCAGCAGCAGGTTCTTTTCCTTGGTCAGGGCGCGCAGGCCCTGCATGAATTCCTTGGTGGCGGGGATCACGCCGCCTTCGCCCTGCACCGGCTCCAGCATCACGGCCACGGTGTGTTCGCCGACGAGCGCCTTGACGCTGTCCAGGTCATTCAAGATGGCCTTGGGGAAGCCCGGCACCTGCGGGGCGAACATGGTGTCCCAGCCGTCCTTGCCGCTGGCCGACATGGTGGCCAGGGTACGGCCGTGGAAGCTGTGCTTGAAGGTGATGATCTCGAAGCGTGCCGAACCGTTGGCGGCCGGGTTCTTCTTGCCCCACTTGCGGGCCAGCTTGATGGCGCCTTCGTTGGCCTCGCCGCCGCTGTTGGCGAAGAACACGCGGTCGAACACCGAGTTCTCGGTCAGCAGCTTGGCCAGCTCGATGGAGGGCTGGTTGTAGAAGGCCGGGGAGGGATTGATCAGCTTCTTGCTCTGCGCGGCCAGGGCGTCGGCGATGCATTGCGGCGCATGACCCAGGGTATTGACGGCCCAGCCCTGGAGGTAGTCGAGGTAACGCTTGCCGTTATGGTCGGTCAGCCACATGCCCTGGCCTTCGGTGAAGACCAGCTCGGGGCGGTTGGTGACGTACATCAGCTTGTTGGCGTCGGACTGGCTGTATTGCATCGATGGACTCCTGCAAGGATTGCTTGCGATAGGGTGATAGGAATGGTGCGGGACAGACCGTTGCTGACACACTGGCAGGAAGCGGTAGGCGCACGACAGACCCGGATGGCGGATAAAAAAAAGCCACAGGGTTTGCCTGTGGCTTCGCGATTCGTTTCACTTCACGCGCGCAGCAGCAAACCTTTCTCAGGTTGGCTGCGACGTCGTAAAAATGTGGCGTTGGCGATCATTCGGTGAATATTAGGACGTTTTGCGCATAGCGTCAAAAAGAAATTTCCCGCCGGACCCGCTCACGGGCGCATCCGGCGGGCCACCGTTGCAATTTCATCGCATCGCGCCGGGCCGCGTGGCGTCAGGTTTGGGCGGCATCTTCGCAAATGCGCGTGACGCCGGCATGACAGTACGCTGCTCAGCTTGCCGGGCTGTCCGAGACGGCCTTGGCCAGGTCGGCTTCGGAGGTGAAGGAGTCGGCGTAGAACTCGTCTTCCGGCAAGCCGCACTGGGCGCTGAAGTCGCGCTGTGCCGATTCGACCACGATGGGCGCGCCGCAGGCGTAGACCTGGTGGCCGGAGAGGTCGGGGAAGTCTTCCATCACGGCACGGTGGACGAAGCCGCTGCGACCGCTCCACTGGTCTTCCGGCTGGGCGTTGGACACCACCGGCACGTAGGTGAAGTTGGGCAGGTCGCGCTGCCACTGCTGGCACAGCGCGTCCATGTACAGGTCCTGCGGCCGGCGACCGCCCCAGTACAGCGTGACCGGGCGGGTGGAGCCGGCATGTTCCAGCTGCTCGACGATGGCCTTGATGGGCGCGAAACCGGTGCCGGAGGCCAGCAGGATGATGGGCTTGTCGGAGTCCTCGCGCAGGAAGAAGGTCCCCAGCGGGCCTTCGATGCGCAGGATGTCGCGTTCCTTCAGGGTGGTGAAGACCTGGTCGGTGAACAGGCCGCCCGGCAGGTGGCGGATGTGCAGGCTCATGTGCTCATCCTTGTGCGGGGCGGTGGCCATGCTGTAGCTGCGGCGCTTGCCGTCGCGCAGCAGGAATTCCACATATTGGCCGGCCTTGTACTGCAGGCGGTCGTTGGCCGGCAGTTGCAGCGAGAGCACGATGACGTCGTCAGCCACCTTGTCCAGCTTGGCCACGCGCACCGGCAGCTTGCGCACCGGGATTTCGCCCACGCCGGCCACTTCGCGGGCCTCAATGGTGACATCGCTCTGCGGCTTGGCCACGCAGAACAGGGCATAGCCCAGTTGCTGCTCGTGCGCCGAGAGGGCGCGTTCCTGGTGCGGGCCATGCTCCACCTGGCCGGCCACCAACTTGCCCTTGCAGGAGCTGCAGGCGCCGTTCTTGCAGCCGTAGGGCAGGCCCACGCCGGCGCGAATGGCCGCGGTGAGGATGGATTCACCTGCGTCGCAGGAGAACTGACGGCCGCTAGGCTGGACTGTGACTTGGAAACTCATACAATTCTGCTTCTGGATAAATTTGGATTGAATACCGTGAAAAAACTGGGCCTGCCCCGCGTACTGATCCTGGGCTGTGGCGATGTCGGCCTGCGCCTGCTGCCGCTGCTGCTGCCGCGCTATCGCGTGCTGGCCGTGACCAGCCACCCCGAGCGCTGCGCCGAACTGCGCGCGGCCGGCGCCATTCCCATCGTCGCCAACCTTGACGCCCCCTTGACGCTGGGCCGCCTGGCACGCCTGGCGCCGACCATCCTGCACCTGGCGCCACCGCAGTCGGACGGCCGCATCGACCGCCGTACCCGCAATTTGGCCGCCATTTTACCCGAGGGCGCGCGCCTGGTTTACATCAGCACCACTGGGGTGTACGGAGATTGCGCTGGCGCAAGCTTCGACGAGACCCGCCGCGTCAACCCGCAGAACCTGCGCGCCGTGCGCCGGGTCGATGCCGAAACGGTGCTGCGGGCCTGGGCGCGGCGCCGGCACGGTCGCCTTTCCATCCTGCGCGTGCCGGGCATCTACGCCGCCGACCGCCTGCCGCTGGAACGCCTGCAAAAGGGCCTGCCGGCGCTGGTGGCGGGGGAGGACGTGCATACCAACCACATCCATGGCGACGACCTGGCCCGCATCGCTGCCGCTGCCATGCACCTGGGCGCGCCCAACCGCATCTATCATGCCGTCGACGACACGCAACTGAAGATGGCCGACTATTTCGACGCCGTGGCCGACGCCGCCGGCCTCGCCCGTCCGCCGCGCCTGCCGCGTGTCGAGCTGGAACGCAGCGTCTCGCCGATGATGCTGTCCTTCATGTCGGAATCGCGCCGTCTGGCCAATCAGCGCATCAAGCAGGAACTGGGCGTGCGCCTGCGCTATCCCGACGTCCAGGCCTTGTTGACTGAATGGAAACTGACGAAAACCTGACGTCTTTATGCGTTTTGGGTGTCTTTCTTATTCGAAATACGAATAAGCATACGATTTTTAAGTAGTTGTTCGGCCTGGCCGGCAACAGTACAGTGCATCCCTGACAAAAAGGGGGAAAGCGCGCCCGGGGGCGCTCTGCCATCCCTCCCAGGCATCCTGATCCAGGCATTTCAACCGCATCTCAACCTGCGCGGCTCGGCCGCCGGACGACATGAAGCTATCTTTCAACAACGTCGCCAAGCGCTTCGGCGACCTGCACGTGATCGAGGAATTCACCCGCGACATCGCATCGGGTGAACTGGTCGCGCTGGTCGGCCCCTCCGGTTGCGGCAAGTCCACCCTGCTGCACATGGCTGCCGGCCTGGAGAAGCCCAGCAGCGGCACCGTTGCCGGTGATGGGCAGGCCATACGCGGCCCGCATCCCGAGCGCACCCTGATGTTCCAGGAAAACGCGCTCTATCCGTGGCTGACCCTGCAGCAGAACGTGGCCCTGGCCCTCGAATTCCAGAACATCGACAAGAAGAAGGCCGCCGAGCAGGCCGCCGTCTGGCTGGACAACGTCAAGCTCAAGGGCTTCGAACACTATTACCCGCACCAGGTCTCGGGCGGCATGCGCCAGCGCGCCGCCCTGGCACGCGCCTTCATCTCGCAGCCCAAGGCCCTGCTGCTGGACGAGCCCTTCGGCGCCCTCGATGCACTCACCCGCATGACCCTGCAGGACGCCCTGCGCGACCTGATCCGCCAGCAGGGGCCGACGGTGGTGCTGGTCACCCATGATGTGGACGAGGCGCTGTTCCTGGCCGACCGCATCTTCGTGTTCAGCCCGCGCCCGGCCAAGGTCTTGAAGGAATTCAATCTCGTGCATCACGAAAAGACGCACGACCTGTCCGAATTCGCGGCCACCCGTCGCGAGATCCTCTGCCTGCTGGGCATCCATGCCGAGCAGGACGAATTTGCCAAAAACATTGAAGGGGTTGGAGTATGAAACTCGCACGCATCC
>NZ_JABXGI010000013.1:0-121516 GCF_022627865.1 Herbaspirillum sp. C7C2 | reverse complement strand
ACCCTCCGGGAGAGGCCGCCAAGCGTCGCCTGCCGTTGTTGCAGCTCCTTGCCGTAGCACCACTACGGCGCGTCGCTACGCCTAGGCAGTCAACGCTTGGCGACCGCTCGCACTCGTAGATTAAATGTGAACAGGCCCTAGTCGCGGTTAGCACTGATCAGCAGCGACGATCCCTACCACTCGCGGCGATTGACGCTTGCGCTGCTCGGACTGGCAAGGGCTCCATGCCTCACCATTCGCCGATTTCCCTATTCCCCGATTTCGCACCCAGCTTCCGATCGTGATCGGGCGCAGCCTCCACCGGGCCACTGACGCAGCTCACAACGGAGACCTACGCGCCCTGGAGGCCGGTCTTGGCGTGCTCGCCAGGCTGGACGCGTTCGCCCGCCCGGCCTTCTCTTCCACCAGTTCCATCAAGCCCTGTGCCGCAATTGACAGGCTGCGCCCCTTGGGCGTGACGATCAGCAAGGGCCGCACCAGGTCGGGGGCATCCAGCGGGATGGCCACCAGCTCCGGCAGGCGGAACTGGAACAAGGTCAGCTCCGGCACCACGCTCACGCCCAGGCCGCTTTCGATGAGGGCGGCCACGGTGGCCAGGTGCTCCACTTCCAGTCCGGTATGGATCACCGCGCCCGGGCGCAGGGCTGCATCCAGGTGCTGGCGTACGCTGGTGGAACGGGCCAGGTGGATCATCTCGCAGCCGGCCAGCTGCGCTACCTTGATGCGACGCTTGCCGGCTAGCTTGTGGTCGCGCCGGCAGACCAGATAGAACGGATCGCTGTACAGCGGGCGGGTATCGAACTCCAGCAGGTTCGGTCCCGGCGCGGTCAGTGCGATATCGGCCTTGCCCTGGCGCAGCAGGTCCAGGCAGTGGTCTGAAATGGCGTCGAACAGCTCCAGCATCACCCCCGGATAGCGACGCCGGTACTCCGCCAGCACCGGCGGCAGCCAGCCCGCCGCCAGCGAGGGCAAGGCGGCGATGGCCACCCGGCCCTTGCGGCGCGCCACGTAGTCGCTCATGTCGGCGAAGGCGGCCTCGATGTCGTGGACCAGCTGGCGTGCCACCTGCACGAACAGTTCACCTTCCGGCGTCAGGGTCACATTGCGGGTATCGCGCTCGAACAGCCGCGCCCCGGCGGCGGCTTCCAGCTTCTGGATCATGGCGCTGAAGGCGGATTGCGAAACGTGGCAGCGCTCGGCCGCGTGACCGAAATGGCGGCAGTCGACCAGGGCCAGGAAGGCCTGCAGCAATCGCGTGGAGATATTGGTTTGCATGGCGAAGGTGGGCCGGCAATTATCCTGAAAAACCGGTCAATCAATCGAAAAAAGCGACTTTACAACAAAATCGACCGCCACCTACACTCGCCCTGCTCACCTCCCGCAGCCTCAGTACACAACAATGATCCGGCGCGTTGGAAGTGATGACAACACAAGAACATCAAACCAAACACCGGAGACACGCATGTTAGCCCTGCTAGGCTTTGTCACGATCGTATCCTTGTTCACCGCCATCCTCACCAAGAAGATGTCGCCGCTGGTGGCGCTGATCGCCATTCCCATCATCGCTGCGCTGGTCGGTGGCTTCGGCCTGCAGACCTCTAAGTTCATCGTCCAGGGCGTGACCGCCATTGCGCCGGTGGCGGGCATGTTCGTGTTTGCGATCCTGTTCTTCGGCATCGTCACCGATGCCGGCATGCTGGACCCCATCATCAGCCGTATCCTCAAGACGGTGGGCAGCCGGCCCACGCGCATCGTGCCGGGTACTGCCCTGCTGGCGCTGCTGATCCACCTGGACGGCTCGGGCGCGGTGACTTTCCTCATCACCATCCCGGCCATGCTGCCGCTGTACAACCGGCTGGGCATCGACAAGCGCATCCTGGCCTGCGTGGCCTCGCTGGCGGCCGGGGTGAACTTCCTGCCCTGGACCGGGCCGATGATCCGCGCCTCGGCGGCGCTGCATATCCCGGTGTCGGACATCTTCACGCCGCTGGTGCCGGTGCAGCTGGTGGGGCTGGCCTTTGTCTTCATCGCTTCCTACCTGCTGGGCCTGAAGGAAGAACGTCGCCTCGGCCTGGGCAAGGGTTCTACGGTGGACTTCGTGCAGCAGCACGAACTGACCGAGGCACAAATGAAGATCCGCCGGCCGCAGAATTTCTGGGCCAACATCGTGCTCACCGTGTTCGTGCTGGGCGTGATGATCAGCGGCAAGGTCGATCCGGTGGTGATGTTCATGATCGGCGTGGTGCTAGCCCTGATGATCAACTACCGCGACGTGACCATGCAGCGCGAGCGCATCGACGCCCATGCCAAGGCGGCGCTGCTGATGGCCAGCATCCTCTTCGCCGCTGGCGTGTTCACCGGCATCATGACCAAGTCGGGCATGTTGACCGCCATGGCCAAGACGGCCGTCGGCCTGGTGCCGCCCGACATGGCCGGCCATATTCCGGTGGTGCTGGGCCTGCTGTCGATGCCGTTGTCGCTGCTGTTCGACCCGGATTCCTTCTATTTCGGCGTGCTGCCGGTGATCGCCGAGGTCAGCCACATGCTGGGCGTACCGACCATCCAGGTGGCGCAGGCGGCGCTGCTGGGCCAGATGACCACCGGTTTCCCGGTCAGCCCCCTGACCCCGGCCACCTTCCTGGTGTGCGGCCTGGCCGGCATTGAACTGGCGGACCACCAGAAGTACACCATTCCCTTCCTGTTCGGCGCCTCGGTGGTGATGACCATCGCCTGCGTGGTGCTGGGCCTGTTCCCGCTGTTCTGAGCCAGCGACCGGCCCCGGGAAAGAAACGTTTTTGGAGAATTGCATGACCCATGATCCGCAACGCGTCGTGCGCATCGGCGCCGGTGCCGGCTACTCGGGCGACCGTATCGAACCGGCGGCCGAGCTGGCCGAACAGGGACAGCTGGACTACCTGATCTTCGAATGCCTGGCCGAGCGCACCATCGCCATCGGCCAGCAGGCGCGGCTGGCCGATCCGACCAAGGGCTACGATCCGCTGCTGGCCGAGCGCATGTACGCCGTGCTCAAGACCTGCGCCGACCAGGGCGTACGCATCATCACCAACATGGGTGCGGCCAATCCGCAGGCGGCAGCCCGACGCATCCGCGAGATCGCCCGCGAACTGGGTCTGACGCAGCTGAAGGTCGCCGCCGTCATCGGCGACGACGTGCTGGAGGCGGTGCAGGCCGGCGACTTCCGCATCGAGGACAATGGCCAGCCGGTGGCATCCCTGGGGGAGCGCCTCATCTCGGCCAATGCCTACCTGGGCGTGGCCCCCATCCTGGAAGCCCTGCAAGCCGGTGCCGACGTGATCGTGACCGGCCGGGTGGCCGATCCGGCACTGGTGCTGGCGCCATTGGTGTACGAATTCGGCTGGGCTGCCGATGACTGGGACAAGCTGGGCCAGGGCACCGTGGTCGGCCATCTGCTGGAATGCGCAGGCCAGATCACCGGTGGCTACTTTGCCGATCCTGGCAGGAAGGATGTGGCCGGGCTGGCGCGATTGGGATTTCCCATCGGCGAGATCAGCGCCGACGGCAGTGCCGTCATCACCAAGGTCGCCGGCTCCGGTGGCCAGGTGACGGCGCAGACCTGCAAGGAACAACTGCTCTATGAAATCCATGATCCCGCCGCCTACTACACGCCGGACGTGATCGCCGATTTCTCGCAAGTCCAGATCACCGAAATCGGCCCTGACCGCGTCGCCATCATCGGCGGCCGTGGCCGCGCGCGCCCGGAAACCCTGAAGACCACGCTGGGCTACCGCGACAGCTTCATCGGCGAGGGCCAGATTTCCTATGCCGGACCGGGGGCGCAAGCCCGCGCCCAACTGGCCGCCGACATCGTACGCGAGCGCCTGGCGCTGACCGCCGTGCAGACCGACGAACTGCGCCTGGACCTGATCGGCGTGAACGCCATCAGCAGCGCGCAGATGGCGTCGGCGGCCCAGGCGCCAGAGCCACAGGAAGTGCGCCTGCGCGTGGCCGGGCGCACGGCCAGCATGAAGGAAGCGGTACGCATCGGTAACGAGGTCGAGACCCTCTACACCAATGGCCCGGCTGGTGGCGGTGGCGCGACCAAGGCCGCCCGCGAGGTCATTGCCGTGCTATCGCTGCTGCTGCCGCGCAGCCTGGTGCACCCATCCGTTCATATCGAGGAGGTCTGACATGCAACTCAGAGACATCGCCCATTCGCGCGCCGGGGACAAGGGCGACATTTCCAATATCTCGGTGATTGCCTACCGCCTCGAGGATTACGCCCTGCTGGAACGCGAACTGACCGCCGAGCGGGTGCTGGCGCATTTTGCGGGGGTCGTGCAAGGAGAGGTGGTGCGCTACGCCTTGCCGCAGCTGGGGGCGCTCAACTTCGTGATGCAGCGCGCACTGGGCGGCGGCGTGACGCGCTCATTGGCGCTGGATGCGCATGGGAAGGCGTTGTCGGGGGTGATGCTGGGGATGGAACTGTAGCATTGAGAATCACCTGAAAATTCTCGCAACACGAGAAGAAAGAAAGAGCGCTATTTTGGCTGCAGTTAGGTGACATTAGAGCGACGTTGGAGCGATGCGGAGAACCTTTGTCGGTCATAAATTACCCCAGGGAAAAATAGGCAAGTTTTCACCGATTACTTCGCCCGAAACAGCGTACATTGCGACTGTCCAAAGCCGGCAAGATTTGGTATCGTCCGCCCGTGATTCATTCTCGCACTGCATCAGCTCCCTGCTGATACTCTCCCCCCATTATGAAAAAACCAACTCGACTCGGCACGCCGCTTTCTCCTTCCGCCACCAAGGTCATGCTGCTGGGCTCCGGCGAACTGGGCAAGGAAGTCATCATTGCCCTGCAACGCCTGGGCGTGGAAGTGATCGCCGTTGACCGTTATGAAAACGCGCCCGGCCATCAGGTCGCGCATCGCGCCCACGTGATCAACATGACCGACGGCGCCGCCCTGGCGGCGTTGATCGAGCAGGAGCAGCCGGACCTGATCGTGCCCGAGATCGAGGCCATCGCCACCGAAACCCTGGTCAAGCTGGAAGAAGCCGGCCGCGCCCGCGTCATCCCGACCGCCCGCGCCGCCTGGCTGACCATGAACCGCGAAGGCATCCGCCGTCTGGCCGGTGAAACACTGAGCCTGGCGACCTCGCCCTATCGCTTCGCCGACAGCCTCGACGAGCTCAAGGCCGCCATCGACCAGATCGGCTATCCGTGCGTGATCAAGCCGGTCATGTCCTCCTCCGGCAAGGGCCAGTCCAAGATCGACAGCGCCGACGAGATCGAAGCCGCCTGGAACTACGCCGCCGCCGGCGGCCGCGTGGACTCCGGTCGCGTGATCGTGGAAGGCTTCATCGACTTCGACTACGAAATCACCCTCCTGACGGTGCGCTCGCTCAACGAAAACGGCGAGACCATCACCAGCTTCTGCGACCCCATCGGTCACGTGCAGGTCAAGGGCGACTATGTCGAATCCTGGCAGCCGCACCCGATGCCGGGCGCCGCGCTGGAGAAGGCCCGCGACATCGCCCGCAAGGTCACCGAGAACCTGGGCGGCCTGGGCCTGTTCGGGGTGGAACTGTTCGTCAAGGGCGACATGGTCTGGTTCTCCGAAGTCAGCCCGCGTCCGCACGACACCGGCATGGTCACCATGGTCAGCCAGGTGCAGAGCGAGTTCGAACTACATGCCAAGGCTATCCTCGGCCTGCCGGTCAATACCGCCCTGCGCACCCCGGGTGCATCGGCCGTCATCTACGGTCAGCATGAAGCCCGTGGCATCGCCTTCGACGGCGTAGCCGAGGCGCTGCGCATCCCCGGCGCCGATATCCGTCTGTTCGGCAAGCCCGAGTCCTTCGCCCGTCGCCGCATGGGCGTGGCCCTGGCCGCCGCCGACAATGTGGAAACTGCCCGCATCCGCGCCAAGCAGGCCGCAGCCAAGGTCAAGCCGGTGATCCCGGAATAAGCGTCGCAAACGATCTGGCCGACGGGCTCCGAGTTGCATCGGAGCCCGTTTTGTTTTGGGGCCGGCAACGCGGCGGGGAAACGATATAAAGAATATGCCCGTCGGCTCTGGTTATAATCGTCGCCTCCCTCCACAACAGCAGCTTTGCTCACGATCATGAAGTGCGATGTCGCCATCATCGGCAGCGGTCTGGCCGGTCTCTCCGTAGCTCTCCATCTTGCCGAAAAGTATCAGGTCGTGGTCGTCTCCAAGGGCGAACTGCTGGACGGCGCCAGCAACTGGGCGCAAGGCGGCATCGCCGCCGTGCTGGATTCGGGCGACAGCCATGCCCAGCACATCGAGGACACGCTGGTGGCCGGCGCCGGCCTGTGTGACGAAGGCGCCACCCGCGCCATCGTCGAACAGGGGCGCCAGGCCATCGAATGGCTGATCGCCCAGGGCGTACCCTTCACCCGCGACGACAGCGCCGAGCTGGGCTACCACCTGACCCGCGAGGGCGGCCACAGCCAGCGCCGCATCATCCACGCCGCCGATGCCACCGGGCATGCGGTGCAGGTGACGCTGGAACAGCGCGTGCGCGCCCACCCCAACATCACCCTGCTGGAACACCACTGCGCCATCGACCTGATCCACGCCGGCAAGCGCGATCGCGAGGCCGAGCCGCGTTGCCTGGGCGTGCATGTGCAGGACAGCCAGAGCGGCCGGGTGCTTGCCATCGCCGCCGGCCGCACCGTGCTGGCCACCGGCGGTGCGGGCAAGGTCTATCTGTACACCTCCAACCCGGATTCAGCCACCGGCGACGGCATTGCCATGGCCTGGCGCGCCGGCTGCCGGGTGGCCAACATGGAATTCATCCAGTTCCATCCGACCTGCCTGTATCACCCCTATGCCAAGTCCTTCCTCATCAGCGAGGCGCTGCGCGGCGAAGGCGCCCTGCTCAAGCTGCCGGCCTCGGCCGGTGCGGCCGCCGGCCAGCGTTTCATGCCCGAGCACGATGCCCGGGCCGAGCTGGCGCCACGCGACATCGTGGCCCGCGCCATCGACTTCGAGATGAAGAAGCGCGGCCTGGACCATGTGGACCTGGACATCAGCCACCAGAGCCCGGCCTTCATCGCCGAGCACTTCCCGACCATCCAGGCGCGCTGCCTGGAGTTCGGCATCGACATCACGCGCCAGCCCATCCCGGTGGTGCCGGCCGCCCACTACACCTGCGGCGGCGTGGTGACCGACATGGCCGGTCGCACCGACCTGCCCGGGCTGTACGCCGTGGGCGAGACCGCCTATACGGGCTTGCACGGCGCCAACCGGCTGGCCAGCAATTCGCTGCTGGAGTGCGTGGTGCTGGGGCGCGCCGCCGCTGCCGACATCGAGCGCGAACTGGCCGCTGGCACCTGGCGCGTGGCCGACCTGCCGGCCTGGGATGAAAGCCGTGTCACCGATGCCGACGAAGAGGTGGTGATCGCCCACAACTGGGACGAACTGCGTCGCTTCATGTGGAACTACGTGAGCATCGTGCGCACCGACAAGCGCCTGGAGCGCGCCCAGCATCGCATCCGCCTGCTCAAGGAAGAGATCGACGAGTATTACGCCAACTTCCGCGTCTCGCGCGATCTGCTGGAACTGCGCAACCTGGTGGACGTGGCGCAGTTGATCGTCTCCAGCGCACTGATGCGCAAGGAAAGCCGGGGCCTGCACTTCAGCCAGGACTATCCGCGCACGCTGCCCCGGGCCACGCCGACCATCCTGCCCGGGCGGCAATGATGCGCCAGCTCCCTGCCCCGCACCGGCTTGCCGGCGTGACAAAGAGCTAGAGCGATAAAGCGACAAGGCCCGCCGGGTTTCCCCGGCGGGCCTTGTCGTTCCAGCGTACGGACAGCGTCAGCCGACCACGCGCAGGGAAAAGTCGGTGGCCTGGATATCCTTGGTCAGGCTGCCGATGGAAATGCGGTCCACACCGGTTTCGGCAATGGCACGTACGGTCTGCATGTTGATGCCGCCGGAAGCCTCCAGCAAGGCGCGTCCGGCATTGATGACCACGGCCTCGCGCATCAGCTCCAGCGAGAAATTGTCCAGCAGGATGGATTGCGCGCCGGCCTGCAGCGCTTCTTCCAGCTCCTGCAGGTTCTCCACCTCGACCTGGATGGTGACACCGGCATTGAGCTTGATGGCAGCGGCCACAGCGGCCGTGATACCACCGGCAGCAGCAATATGGTTTTCCTTGATCAGGATGCCGTCGTACAGCGCCAGGCGCTGGTTGGCGCCGCCACCGACGCGCACTGCGTACTTCTGCGCCAGGCGCAGGCCCGGCAGGGTCTTGCGGGTATCCAGGATGGACGCAGGCGTACCCTGCACCACCTCCACGTAACGCCGGGTAGCGCTGGCGACGCCCGAAAGCAGTTGCAGGAAGTTCAGCGCACCACGCTCGGCGGTCAGCAAGGCACGGGCCGGGCCTTCGATGGTGCAGACCTCGCTGTCGGCCGTCATCATCTCCCCTTCGGCGTAGCGCCAGCTGACCTGCAGACGCGGGTCGAGGCGGGTCATGACGGCTTCGAACCAGGGCGCACCGCACAGTACGGCGGCTTCGCGCACGATCACGCGGGCCTTGACGAACTCGCTCTCCGGCACCAGCAGGCCGGTGTAGTCGCAGTCACCGACGTCTTCGGCGATGGCCTGGTTGACGTTGGCATCGAAGGCCGCATGCAGTGCCGGATCGAAGGGTGCGAAGGGATTGCGCAGATTGCTGGCGGCGACGGTGGAGGCCGCGGACGCGGATTTGAGGGCGTGGAGAGTCATGCGGGGCCGATTCCTGCAAACAGTTGCTGTTCATCTTCAAGGCGCGCCGACGGGCGGACCTTGGCCTTGCGCTGGGCGGCGAAGTCCAGCATGCGATCGATGCAGACCACGGCCTGCTGGCCTACGGCGGGATCGACATGGATTTCGTTGGCGCCGGTTTCCAGCACGTGCAGCAGATTCTGCAAGCCGTTCATGGCCATCCACGGGCAATGGGCGCAACTCTTGCAGGTAGCGCTGTTGCCGGCCGTGGGGGCGTCGATGAAACGCTTGCCGGGGGCGGCGGCGCGCATCTTGTGCAGGATGCCGTTATCGGTGGCGACGATGAAGGCCGGGGCGTCAGACGCTTGCACGGCGGCGATCAGTTGCGAGGTCGAACCGATCACGTCGGCCTGGGCCACCACGGCCTCGGGCGATTCGGGGTGCACCAGCACCAGCGCATCGGGATGTTCGGCGCGCATCAGTTCCAGCTCCACGCCCTTGAATTCGTCATGCACCAGGCAGGAACCCTGCCACAGCAGCATGTCGGCGCCGGTCTGCTTCTGGATGTAGCTGCCCAGGTGCTTGTCGGGTGCCCACAGGATCTTCTTGCCCTGCGCGTGCAGGTGCTGGACGATTTCCAGGCCGATGCCGGAGGTCACCATCCAGTCGGCCCTGGCCTTCACAGCTGCGCTGGTGTTGGCATAGACCACCACGGTACGGTCCGGGTGCTGGTCGCAGAAAGCGGCGAATTCGTCGGCCGGGCAACCCAGGTCCAGCGAACAGGTCGCCTCCAGGTCGGGCATGAGGATGCGCTTTTCCGGGCTCAGGATCTTGGCGGTCTCGCCCATGAAGCGCACGCCGGCCACCACCAGGGTCTGGGCGGCGTGATCACGGCCGAAACGCGCCATTTCCAGCGAATCGGAGACGCAGCCGCCGGTTTCCTCGGCCAGGTCCTGCAGGTCTCCATCGACGTAGTAGTGCGCCACCAGCACCGCCTGCTTTTCCTTGAGCAGTTGGCGGATGCGCGCTTTCAGGTGCGCGCGTTCCTCGGGGCTGGGCGTGGCCGGTACCTTGGCCCACGCATTGGCGGTACAACTGCCGCCGGTCTCCATTTGCGGTCGCTCGAACTCGACGACCTTGGTTGCTGTTGCTTGCATGGCGGTCAACAATGCTTTGCGATGAGGGGTTATTCGATGCCCTGGCTGGCCAGGTAGTCTTCGTAGTTGCCACGGAAATCGATCACCTGGCCGTCCTTCACTTCGAGGATGCGGGTGGCCAGCGACGACACGAACTCGCGGTCATGCGAGACGAAGATCAGCGTGCCGGCGTACTTTTCCAGCGCGATGTTGAGCGACTCGATGGACTCCATGTCCATGTGGTTGGTCGGTTCGTCCATCAGCAGCACGTTGTGGCGGCCCAGCATCAGCTTGCCGTACATCATGCGGCCCTTTTCACCACCGGAGAGCACCTTCACGGACTTCTTGACGTCGTCGCCGGAGAACAGCAGACGACCCAGGATGCCGCGCACGGCCTGGTCGTCGTCGCCTTCCTGAGTCCACTTGCCCATCCAGTCGGTAAGGGTCTCGCCGGCAGCGAATTCCTCGGTCGGATCCTGCGGCATGTAGCCCACGTTGGCGTTCTCGGCCCACTTCACCTGGCCGGAATCGGGGTGCAGGCCGGTGACGTCACCACCGATGCTGCGCAACAGCGTGGTCTTACCGGCACCGTTGGCGCCGATGATGGCGATCTTCTCGCCGGCTTCGACCATGATGCTGAAGTTCTTGAAGATGTCGCGGTCGTAGGTCTTGGTGATGCCCTGGGTTTCCACGGCCAGGCGGTGCAGCTTCTTCTCGCCTTCGAAACGCACGAAGGGGTTCACGCGGGAAGACGGCTTGATGTCCTCGACCTTGATCTTGTCGATCTGCTTGGCACGCGAAGTCGCCTGGCGGGCCTTGGACTTGTTGGCCGAGAAGCGGCGCACGAAGTCCTGCAGTTCGGCGACCTTTTCCTTGGCCTTGGCGTTCACAGCCAGTTGCTGGGCACGTGCCTGGGAGGATGCCAGCATGTACTCGTCATAGTTGCCGGGGTAGATCTTCAGGGTGCCATAGTCCATGTCGGCCATGTGGGTGCAGACCTGGTTCAGGAAGTGGCGATCGTGGGAAATGATGATCATGGTGGAATTGCGCTCGTTGAGCACGTCTTCCAGCCAGCGGATGGTGTTGATGTCCAGGTTGTTGGTCGGTTCGTCCAGCAGCAGGATATCGGGGTTGGAGAACAGGGCCTGCGCCAGCAGCACGCGCAGCTTCCAGCCGGGGGCGACGTTGCTCATGGGACCGTTGTGCTGTTCGATGGGCACGCCCACGCCCAGCAGCAGTTCGCCGGCACGCGCTTCGGCGGTATAGCCGTCGAATTCGGCAAAGCGGGCTTCCAGGTCGGCCGCCTTCATGTAGTCGTCGTCGGTGGCATCCGGGTTGGCATAGATGGCGTCGCGCTCGGACATGGCATCCCACATCTCGACGTGGCCCATCATGACCACGTCCAGCACGCGCATCTCTTCGTAGGCGAACTGGTCCTGGCGCAATTTACCCAGGCGTTCGTTGACGTCCAGGCTGACGTTGCCGCCCGAGGGTTCCAGATCGCCACCCAGGATCTTCATGAAGGTGGACTTGCCGCAGCCATTGGCGCCGATCAGGCCATAGCGATTGCCATCGCCGAACTTGACGGAAATATTCTCGAACAACGGCTTGGCGCCGAACTGCATGGTGATGTTTGCGGTGGATAGCACTGCGAAAACCTTTTCAAAAATGTAACTTGCGTGCGCCAGTCCAGGCTACAGCCGCGGCACGCGAAACGGCGGATTTTACCACTGCGCGCCCGCCAAGGCTTGCCTGCGGCCGCTGGCGAGTGCGCGAAACTTGTCAAACAGCCATTCTCAAACCCGCTTTGACTGTCTGCGACTTACAATTGCGCGGGATTTTTAGCCACTGGATGAGGCTCTACCCACTTTGTCACTCTGGAAACTGCAAGCATGAAGCAAGCCACCCAGGCCCTTGCGGCCACCCTGATGCTCTCCACCCTGGCCATGGGCCACGCCTTGGCCGCCGAGACCGGCTATAACATCTGGACCAACGAATACACCGTGTCCCGCCAGCAACTGCAAAGTGCCATCGCGCCGCAATTCCCGCGCAAGCTGCGCTACATGGACATCTTCGACGTCACCCTGAGCAATCCGCGCCTGGGCATGTTGCCGGGCGAAAACCGCATGAACACCGTGGTCGATGCGCAGATTGCCAACCCGCTGCTGCTGCAGCGCCCGGTCAATGCGGTACTGACGCTGAGCAGCGCCTTCAAGTACGACCCGGCCACCCGCTCGCTGCGCCTGGACGCCCCCAAGGTGGACAAGGTCGACAGCACCGACCTGCCGCCGCAGTACGCGCAGCAGCTGACCGCGCTGGGTAACGCCGCTGCCGACCAGTTCCTGCGCGACTACGCGCTCTATACCTTCACGCCAGAACAGTTGCAGATGAATGGCAAACGCTTCGAACCCGGCAAGATCACCGTCGAAAAGGATGCGGTGAAGGTCGAGGTCAAGGAGCAATAAGCACCCTGCCCCGCCTGCGCGGGATGCCCGCCTCGGGCCTCAGGCCCGGCGCAGAGGCAAGAACGGGTAATCCGACAGGGTCAGCGTGAAGCCTTGCGCGCCCTGTGCATCCAGCACCGCGTGGGCACCCAACGGCAGCGTGACCAGGTCGCGCACATGACCGAAGGGCAGCCCGGTGACGATGGGGGTGGCAATGCGCTGGCGCAGGAAGGCCAGCATCGCCGTGAAATCGTAACCGTTGTCGATCTCCGCCAGCCGGTAACCGGAAAAGTCGCCCAGCACGATGGCCTGCTGTCGCGCCAGCACACCAGCCTGCTCCAGTTGCAGGATCATGCGTTCGACGCGGAAGGGATGTTCATTCACATCTTCTAGAAACAGAATGCCGCCGTCCATCCTGGGGAAGCGCGGATGGCCCACCATGTGCGCCACCATGGCCAGGTTGCCACCCCATAGCCTGCCCTCGCAGCGCACTTCCGGGCTGAGCGGATCAGTACGACGGTCGCCAATGGCGGGACGCTCGGCATCGCTCTCCCCCTGGTAGTCGCGCACCACCACCTGCGGCGAAGTCAGGGTGCGCCAGAAGGTCGCCAACGCCTGCCAGTTGGGGGCCTGGGCGCCGAAGTCGCCATTGAGCATCGGTCCCTGGAAGCCGGCGTGGTCGCACTGGTCCAGCAGGACACACTGCAGCGCCGTGAAATCGCTGTAACCCACCAGCAGCTTGCCGCTGGCGGCCAGGGCGGGAATATCCAGCGCCGGCAGGATGCGGCTCATGCCGTAGGAACCGCGCAGCCCCAGGATCACGTCAATCTCCGGATCGGCGGCGGCCTCCATCAACTGCGCGGCGCGCTGTTCGTCGCTGGCACCAAAGCGCTGGAAGCGCTGCGCATGGTCGTAGAAGTTGCGCACCCGGCAGCCCAGCGACTCCAGCAGGGCCACGCCACGCTGCACGCCCTCCGGGTCCAGCCCGGCATGGCCGCAGGGGGCGACGATGGCCACGCCGGTGCCAGCCGGCACCAGTCCGTCGAGAAGTTCGCGCCCTGCTGTCATGCTGCTCCACCTTGTTGTTCACCCTCAGCGGGCGTCGACTGCAGGCGTTGTTGCTTCACCTGTTCGCGCCGCATGGCGAAGAATTCTTTCAATAACTGCCCGCATTCCTCAGCCATCACGCCACCCAGCAGTTCGGTGTGATGGTTCAGTTTTTCCTGCTCGAACAGGTTCACCACCGAACCGCAGGCCCCGGTCTTGGGATCGGCCGCGCCATACACCACCCGCGCCAGGCGCGCATGCATCATGGCGCCAGAGCACATGACACAGGGCTCCAGCGTCACGTACAGCTCGCAGCCGGGCAGCCGGTAGTTGCCCAGCTTTTCGGCGGCGCGGCGCAGGGCCATGATCTCGGCATGCGCCGTCGGATCATGCTTGCCGATGGGCTGGTTGAAGCCGGTCGCGATGACCACCCCATCCTTGACCACCACCGCGCCCACCGGCACCTCGCCCAGCGCCCAGGCGTTGTTGGCCTGGTCGAGCGCGGCGCGCATGTGGCGCAGGTCGGCTTCGGTTGCCGCCAATGGCGTCGGTGCTGTCGATGGCGTAGTCGCCTCGAACGGAAGCGAAGCGTCCATCAGTCGGCCGTGATCTCGGCCCAGCAATTGGGCGTTTCATGCAGCACCAGCTTTTGCAGATGCAGGCCGGTGCCATAACGGTCCTTGTAGGCCGCCTTGAGGATGGCGAAGGCTTCACGGGCCAGGTTTTCCACGGTGGGAATGCTGCCGATGACCACCGTCTTGTGGCCCGGCAGGCTGGCCAGGAAGTCGCGCACCGGCGCGTCCTTGTCATAGACCAGGAAGGCATGGTCCCAGACGTCCACCAGATGCTCCTTGGCCAGGGACTTGATGTCGGAAAAGTCCATGATCATGCCATTGTCGGAATTGCCCTCGATATCGATGACCGCGCCCGTCAGGGTGATTTCCAGCGTATAGCGGTGGCCGTGCAGGTTGCGGCACTGGCTCTTGTGGTCCGGAATACGGTGGCCGGCGTCGAATTCGAGTTTGCGGGTAATGGTCAGCATGAATGTTTCTTCAAGGAAGCCCGCTGCAGCTTGGGCGCGGCGGGCCGGGATGAGGTCATTGTAATCACGCGGCGCAGGGCCGCATGAAGAAAAAAGCAAAAATCGCTCAGGGAATGTTGAGCAGCTTGTGGGTCTGGATGCTCAGCTTCCACTTGGGATTGTGCTTGACCATGTCGATGGCCATGCGGGTATTGGCGGCCGCCTGCGGGCCATCCATGGGCTGCAGCAGGAAGTGCTGGAAATCCAGCTTTTCATACTCCGCCAGCGGCTGGCCGGCCTGCGGCACCACCACCTTCAGCTCGCTGCCGCGCAGCACCTTCAGCTCGGCCCCCATCTTGGGGCTGACGCAGATCCAGTCCACCCCGTCCGGCACGGCAATGGTGCCGTTGGTCTCGATGGCGATTTCGAAGCCCACCGCATGCATCGCCCCGATCAGGGCGGCATCCAGCTGCAGCAGGGGTTCACCACCGGTAAAGACCACGTACTTGCTGGGCGCATAGCTGGCCGGCCAGAGGCTGTCGATCATCGCCGCCAGTTCGCCAGCGCTCTTGAACTTGCCGCCGTTCTCGCCATCGGTGCCGACGAAGTCGGTGTCGCAGAACTGGCAGATGGCGCGGCTGCGGTCTTCCTCGCGCCCGGTCCACAGGTTGCAGCCGGAAAAACGGCAAAAGACAGCCGGACGACCGGCGTGCGCGCCCTCGCCTTGCAAGGTATAGAAGATTTCTTTGATGCTGTAGGTCACGATATCGGAGCGGGCGGGCCGCAGAAACTGGGCAGGCTGGCCGGGGCCGGCTGCCATGCTGACGCCTGGTTGGAGCGACATTTTTAACGGAGGCCCTCATTATAGCCGCTCCCCACCGGCCCGCATGCGTTTGCCGCCCCGCAAGCAGCTCAGGCCGTGCTCAGCGCCACCACCGGGTCCAGCCTCGCCGCCCGCCGCGCCGGCATGTAGCCGAACAGCAGCCCGGTCAGCACGGCGCAGCCGAAGGCCGCCAGCATGGCGGTCAGCGAAAAGATCAGCGGCACCCCGGCCGCCATCAGTGCCAGCCCCACCGCCACGCCCAGACCCACCCCGGCGGCACCACCCACCAGCGTCACCAGTACCGCCTCGGTGAGGAACTGGCGCAGGATGTCGCGCTGCCGGGCACCGGTGGCCAGGCGGATGCCGATTTCACGGGTGCGCTCGCGCACCGTCATCAGCATCACGTTCATCACGCCGATGCCGCCCACCAGCAGCGACACCGCCGCCACCAGCGACAGCATCATGGTCATGGTGTCGCGCGTGCTGGCTTCGGCGGCGATGGAGGCGGCGGCATTGCCGATGCTGAAGTCGCGGATGCCATGCCGCTCCAGCAGCAGGGCTTCCAGTTGCTGCTGGGTGTCCTGGATGCGACCGACGTCGGCCACTGCCATGACCGTATAGGTCGGCTCACGCTGGCCGAAGACCTTGGCCCCGGCCGTGGAAAAGGGCATGAGCAGCAGGTTGTCTTCGTCGCGGTCCCCGCTGAGGGCGCCCTTCTCGCTCATCACGCCGATCACCTGGAACGGCGAATTGCCGATCAACACCATCTGCCCCACCGGGTCCGGTACCTCCGGCATCAGCTCGCGCGCCAGCCGGTGGCCCAGCACCGCCACCGAGGCCAGTTCGCGTTCGTCCTCGGCGGTGAAGAAGGCGCCCCGTGCCAGCGGCCAGGTCTGGACCTCGGGCAGGCCGGCGCCGGTGCCGCGGACATAGGTCTGGATATCCTGATTGCCATGGCGCACCACCTTGTTGCCCGTCACGTTAGGCAGGACATGGGTGATGTTGGGCAGGTCGGCCACCGCCTCCAGGTCTTGCAGGGTGATGCTGCGCCCCGGGATGCGCGAACTCTCGCCGATGGCGGCCATGTACATCAGGTTGGAGCCGAAGCGTCCCAGTTGCGCCACCACCTGCTGGCGCGTGCCCAGGCCGATGGCCATCATCACGATCACCGAGGCCACGCCGATGACGATGCCCAGCAAGGTCAGCGCGGTGCGAAAGCGGTTGACCCACATCACCCGCCAGGCAGCCCGCGCCGCCTCGCGCAATTCGTCCCGCCAGCGGCGCACCGGTGGCTGGCTGGCGGCAGCCTCGCGGAGATCGGGCATGGCCTGTGCAGGTGCATCCGGGGCCGCGCCGCTGTCGCCGATGATGCTGCCATCACGGACCTCGATGACGCGTCTGGCCTGGGCGGCCACCTCACGATCATGGGTGATGAGGATGATGGTATGGCCGGCATCGGCCAGTTCATGGAACAACTGCATCACCTCGGCGCCGCTCTGGCTGTCCAGCGCCCCGGTGGGTTCATCGGCCAGGATGATGCGGCCGCCATTCATCAGGGCGCGGGCGATCGACACCCGCTGCTGCTGGCCGCCGGAGAGCTGATGCGGCCGGTTGTCCAGGCGCTGCGCCAGCCCCAGCCGCGCCAGCAGTGCCGCCGCCCGTTGCCGTCGCTGCGGTTCGGGCAGGCCGGCGTAGATGGCTGGCAGCTCCACGTTTTCGCAGGCGGATTCGGTGGGAATGAGGTGATAGCCCTGGAAGACGAAGCCGAAGGCCTCGCGCCGCAGCCAGGCCAGACGGTCGGCATCGAAGGCGGCGACATCGCTGCCATTGAACAGATACTGGCCAGCGCTGGGACGGTCCAGGCAACCGAGGATGTTCATCAGCGTCGATTTGCCCGAGCCGGATGCACCCACGATGGCGACGAATTCACCCTGGCGTATCTGCAGGTCCACCCCGCGCAGCACCTGTACCGCAGGGCTGCCATCCTGGCCGCCATAGTCCTTGCGCAGGCCGCGCAGTTCAATCAGGGCAGCGGCGGTCGCGGCCGCCATCACAGCTGGAACCTCGGCAGACCGCGCCGGCCCGGTTTCTCTGCAATGACGATCTGTTCACCTTCCTGCACACCCTGCTGCACTTCCATGCTGATCCGGTTGCGCACGCCCGCGCGCAGTTCGCGCTCCTCGATACGCCCATCGGGCAGTTGTATCCGTGCCAGCAGGCGTTCCCCGTCCTTGCGCACGGCGGCCAACGGTACCACCAGCACGTCGCGTGCCGCCGCCACGACGAAGTGGACCTGTGCCGTCATCTGCGGCATCAGGGCGCCATCGCGATTGTCGACGTCGAACAGGGCCATGTAGACCACCACCTTGTTGCTGGAGGGCGCCAGTGCGCTGTCCAGGCTCTTGCCCTCGCCGCTGGGCGCTGGCAGCACCTGGCGCACCTGCGCCTGCCAGCGTCGCTGGTCGCCGCCGAGGGTCGAGAAATAGACCGGCATGCCGGCCCGTACCTTGCGCACTTCGGCTTCGGACACCTCGGTCCACACCGTCATCACGGACAAGTCCGCAATGCGCAGGATGGCCGGGGTCTGGTAGGTGGCGTTGAGGGTCTGGCCTTCGCGGGCCTCGACGTTGACCACCGTGCCATCCATGGGCGCATAGATGCGGGTATAGCCCAGCCGCACTTCGTCGGCCTGCACCGTGGCGGCGTTCTGCGTGATCTGGGCCTGGATGTGGGCCACGCGGGCGGCGGCCTGGGCCAGCGCGGCTTCGGCGATATCGACGTCCTCGGTACGGGTGGCGCCACCGGCGTCCAGCGCCCGCTGCCGCTGCGCCTGGCGCAGTGTCAAGGCATGCTGGGCCTGCTGCTCGGCCAGTTGCGCACGCAGCCCGCTGAGGGCAGCCCGCCCGGCATCGACCGTCGCCTTTTGCACGCTGGGATCGATCTCGACCAGCAACTGGCCCTTCTTCACCGTATCGCCGGGCTGCACATGCAGGTGCTGGATCTGCCCGGATACCTGCGCGCCGACATCGACGAACCGCCGTGGCTGCAGCTTGCCGACCGCCACCACACTGGCTTCCACATCGCCTCGCGTCACCGCGACCGTATCGTATTCCGGCCCCGCCTGCCCCCACGACCAGGCCAACACGCCCAGCACCGCTGCCAGTGATGCCAGTGCGGCCAGCGTCATGCCCGCGCCCCATCCACGTCTTGACTTGCCCCTGCTCACCCGATCTCCTTGCTTGCCGCAAAAAAGCCGGACCGGCCAATGGCGCGATCCGGCAAGCCTTGCTCTCAGAACTCCACGCGCGCGTTCAGGCTCAGGGTGCGCGGTGCACCGGCGAAGATGTAGCTGTCGCCGTTGTAGACCCAGTAGCGGCGGTCGGCCAGGTTCTGTACCTGGGCATTGAAGGTGACGTCCTTGCCGCTCAGGCGGGTGCGATAGACGGCGCCGACGTCCATGACGGTGTAGGCGCTCAACTCACGCTGGGGGGCGCCCGTGTCGAGCTTGGAGCGGCCGACATGGCGCAGGCCGCCGTTCACGCTGAGGCCAGCCACGCCCGCGATGCGGTACCGCACACCGGCGGTAGCCTGCATGCGCGGCGCACCCACGACCTGCTTGCCGGCCAGGTCGGCGGAATCGCTCTGGTACTTGGCGTCCAGCCACATGAGGCCACCCTCCAGGTTCAGCGCCGGGGTGAGCGCATAGCGGCCGGACAGGTCCAGGCCCTGGTAGCGGGTCTCGCCATCCTGGACCAGCGTATTGGCCGCGTTGACATACTCCGCCGCCCGCTGCATGCGGAACACCGCCGCCGTGGCGCTCCAGTTGGCCTGCTCGACCTTCACGCCAGCCTCGATCTGCTTGCTCTTCAGGGGCGGCATGACCTCGCCGGCATTGGCCGTGGTCTCGCCAGCCGTGCCACCGCGCTCCAGCGCTTCGACATAGCTGACATAGGTGGTCAGGCCGGCCAGGGGCTTGAACATCAGCGCCACCGTGGGCGTGACCGGGGAGCGCTGGTAGGTCGTCGTCTGCACGCCGACCCGGTTGTAACCCCGCTGGTCGAAGCGGGTGTAGCGCAGCCCGCCGATGAGCGACCACTGCTCGCCCAGGCTCAGGGTATCGCTGGCGAAGAGTGCGTTCTGCACGATCTCCGAACCCCTGTATTGGGAATGGCCGGCGTTGCTGATGCCGCCCACGCTGAGCAGCGAATCGCGGTAGATGTTGCCGCTACCCACGGCCGTGCTGGTCGAGGCGCGGTCGGAGAGCACCTCGTATTGCTGACGGCTGGCGCCGAAGACCAGTTGGTGACCGATCGCACCGGTCTTGAGCTTGCCCTCCAGCATGGCCTGCAGCTGCTGATACTGGAAGCTGTAGAGTCCGCCATAGACCTGCGTGCTGCTATTGCCGAGCGCATCATTGATGCTGATGTCGCCGTAGACGTAATCCACGTCTTCACGGGCGTAGCGATAGTTGAAGCTGGATTTCCAGTCCTGGTTGAGCTGCCATTCCAGGCCGGTGCTCACCACGATGTTTTCATTACTGAAATAGGCGCCTTCGGGTTGCTGGCGGGTGCGCGGATCGATGGCGGTCGGCAGGTCCAGGCCGCTGGCCAGGCTCATGCCCCAGAAGGCATTGCCGTTGGACTTGCGACGGGCATAGACAGTATCGAAACTGAGCTTGAGGTCCTGGGTCAGCCTGAGGTCGGTGGCCAGCGAGGCCACGGTACGATCCAGCGAGCCGCCCTTGAAGTAGGTGCCGCCCTGCTCCTGCACCAGGTTGATCCGGTAGCCCAGGCGCTGGTCGTCGCCGGCGCGACCGCCCATGTCGATGTGCTTGGAGAACAGCGAACCGGTCTTGTAGCCGACATCGACGGCAAACAGATTCTCGTCGGTGGGCCGCTTGAGCACGTAATTCATGATCCCGCCCGGCGAGCCGAAGCCATACATGAAGCCCGACAGCCCCTTGAGCAGCTCCACGCGCTCGAACACTTCCATGGGCAACAGGTCGTTGCCCCAGCCCGGCAGGGCCAGGCCATCCATCTTGAAACCGTTGGTGTCATCGATGCCCAGGCCGCGCACCAGCAGCGAGGACCCGCGCCCGTATTCGCCGCTGGCCGAGGTCACCGACGGATCGTAGCGAAAGGCCTGCTCCACGGTAGTGACCTGGCGCTCCTGCATGTCGTCCTTGTCCACCACGGTGATGGAAAACGGCGTCTCCAGCAGCGAGCGCGATCCCAGCGCGCCACTGCTGGCCGGACGCTGCAGGCCGGCCCCCGGATCGGCGGCGCTGGTGGCCACCACGGTCAGGGCCGGCAGGCTGGAGGACTGCGCCGGCAACTTGCGTACGTGGATGCTGCCATCCTCGCGTTGATCCGCCACCAGGCCACTTCCGGACAGCAACTGTTCCAGCGCGCGGCTCACCGGCAGATTGCCTTCCACGGCGGGCGCCTGCCTGCCGCGCAGCAATGCCGGATCGACCACCAGCAGGCGACGCGCACTGGCGGCCAGGCGGTTGAGGGACTGGTCCAGCGGACCGGCAGGAATGGACAACGGCAGACTCTGCTCGGCCGCCACCGGTGTGGCCGCACTGGCCGGCATGACCAGCGCGACACCGGCCAGCAGCAGACTACCGGCCATCAGGACATGGGCGGTGGTGGACAGTGCCCTGAGCGGACGGGTTGCACCGGTTGTGCCGCGGGCGCGATGGGTGGTGGCGGTAGAACGAAGCGACTGATGGCGCATTATTGTTATCCTCGTTAGCGATGAAAAGTGAAGGTCTTCATCTGCTTTACGAACGAGAATCCAAAAGTGCTATGGCTGGCCGGATTTTTTCTGCGCGGCAGCGACCACCCGGGTCCAGTAGCGCGTGTGACGCTGGATGCGGATCGGGAAGGCATGCTCCAGCGCCGCCAGCACGCGGTCGGTATCTTCCAGCGGGAAGACGCCATTGACCGGAATCTGCGCCACCGCATCATCGACCTGCAACAGGCCCGGCCGATAACGCCCCAGCTCGGCCAGCAGATCTCCCAGGGGCTGCTCGCGGGCGATCAGCATGCCCTGGGTCCAGGCCTGCGCATTCGGGTCGAGCGCAGCGACCGCGCCCACGATGACATCGTCGAAAACCGCCTGTTGCCCCTGCCCGACCAGCGCGCTCCCCACGGCGTTGCGTGCCGGGGTGATGCGGACCGCACCTGCCATCACCTCGACCCGACTGCGGCCGGCCTGGCGCCATCCGGGCGACGCTTCCTGACGCACTACGAAGCGTGTCCCCAAAGCCTGCACCCGCCCCTGGGCCGTATCCACATAAAAGGGCTGCTCCGCCCAGGCTGCCAGGTGGGCGGTCTCGACCATGATGGCACCGCGTCGCAGCACCAGCCGCCGCAGCCCATCGGCAAAGCGGATATCGACAGCGCTATCGCTGTCGAGCACCAGTCTGCTGCCATCGGGCAGTACCAACTCGCGCCGTTCGCCGACGGCGCTGCGCTGGTCGGCAGTCAGCGCCAGATAGGCGTGACGACGGTCATAGCACAGTGCGCCCGCACCGGCGACCAGCAGCAAGGCCAGCACCTGCCGCCGGCTCGTCCGGACAGGGCCTCGGGCGCCACGGCTGCGCAAGGCCTGGCTGGCCGCCTGCGACGGCATGCCCTGCAGCATGCCCTGAAAGCGGCTCACCGCTTCCCACTGCCGGGCATGGGCCGGGTTGGCCCCCAGCCAGGTGGCGAAGGCCTGTCGTTGCGCGGGGGTGACTTCACCGGAGGCCAGGATCACGAACCATTGCAAGGCCTGGTCCAGAGCGTCTCCGGTGACACCATCCGCGGCGTCCGGGCGCGGAGTCGCGGCGCTCAGCATGCGCAGACCGGTTCGCCGCACTGCTGCATGGCGAGGAAGCAGGCCCGGGTGGCCGTGAGCATATGCTTGCGAACAGTGGCAACGGCGATGCCCAAGGACGCGGCGATAGCGCTATATGTCATGCCGTCGAATTGCGACATGAAGAAGGTTTCCCGCACCTTCGGCGGCAGACCTTCCAGCGCGGCATCGATGGCGGCCAGGGTCTGCAGCACGATGAGGGTGTCTTCATGGGATGGCGCATGGGCTTCGGGCAAGGCTGCCAGGGCCTCCAGATAGGCCGCCTCCAGCTTGCGACGCCGATGCAGGTCGATCATCAGGTGCTTGGCAATCTGGACCAGATAGGGGCGCGCCTGCTCCGGGTTCGGCATGCTGCGCCCCGTGGCCACCCGGATATAGGTGTCCTGCACCAGATCGGCCGCGTCGCCACGGTTACCCAGCTTGCGCTGCAGCCATTGCAGCAGCCAGCCATGATGGCCGCTGTACATCCTTTGCAATGCATCGCTTTCCTGCCTGTCGAGTAACCGGGCTTCCATGAGCATGATTCTTAATAATGAGAATCATTATTATATGGAAGCAGCTACGATTTGTCAGTTTTCAGTCCACGAAACTGATCACTTGCGCCATTCCAGGGGTTCGCCGGGCTCGGGCAGGTCCAGCTTCAGCCCCAGGCGTTCAATCAGGCGCCGGGCGTCGAACGGCGCCTTGACCTTTATATCGTTATCGAAATAGCAATAAATATCACGACTGGCGCGCTGCCGTGGCGCACCGGAAACAATGCGCGGCCCCTGCGCCGGCTGACCGCCCCCGGCCCAGGCCCGGATGCGTTCGGCCCAGGCGTCGATGGCCTCATCGCTGTAACCGCTCTGGTAGAGGCGCTTGTCACCGTGCAGGCGCAGATACATGAAATCAGCCGTCACATCTTCCTGGTAGGGCCATTTCTTGGGCGCATCGGCCACCACCAGCGCCACCTTGTACTTGCGCAGCAGCTTGATGAAGGACTCGTCGACGAAGCTGTCATGGCGGATTTCCATGGCATGGCGCAGCTTGCGCTTCCTGTCGATCTCCAGCTGCACCCTGCCCTCCATGCGCGGCTCATGTCCACGGGCCAGTTTCTGTGCGGCTTCGGTATCGTGTGGCAGCAGGCTCAGGAAGTGCTCCAGGGCCTCCGGCTCATAACTGAAACTGGGCGGGAACTGCCACAGGAAGGGGCCCAGTTTTTCCTTCAGGTTGAATACACCGGAGGCGAAGACATTGGCCAGGGCGCCATCGATATCCTTCAGCCGACGGGTATGGGTGATGAAGCGATTGCCCTTGTGGCTGAAGACGAAGCCGGGTGGCGTGGACTCATACCAGCGCTGATAGCTTTCCGGCCGCTGCAGGGCATAGAAGGAACCGTTGAGCTCGATGCTGGGCAGCATGCGCGAGGCATAACCCAATTCGTCATCCTGGCGCAGTCCCTTGGGGTAGAAACCGCCGCGCCAGGGCGCGTAACGCCAGCCGGAGATACCGATCCAGATCTTGCCCATGCCTGCCTCCTTGATCCTGTTCATGCACGGTGTGACCGGGGTAGGCGGACTTGGTGCCGGCCAACGCGGCAGTAGCATGCTGCTGGTACACTGCTGCCCTTTGATCGACCGCCCGCCTTATCCCCTTTTTCCTCCTTTTTCGTCCTCTTCCTTAAATTGCAGGCCCTTTCCATGACCGCCATCACCCAATTCCGCCTCGGCTCCCCCGCTCCCGAACATGACCACCCCATCGAAGAGCGCCGCCTGGAAGGCAATCCCCTGCGCACCACCTGGAACCACTTCACCAGCGCCAGCGGCGAAATCAACGCCGGCATCTGGGCCTGCGAAAAAGGCAGCTGGCGCATTGCCTTTGCACCGACCAAAGATGAATATTTCTACGTGCTGGAAGGTCGCTGCCGCGTCATTGATGAGCAAGGACTGGCTGCCGAAGCCGGCCCGGGGGATGCCATGGTGATCCCGGCGGGTTTCAAGGGCGTGTTCGAGGTGGTGGAGCCGATGCGCAAGCACTATGTGATCGTCGAGCGCGGCGGCGCCTGAGGCCGGCGAAACTCCACTTTACCCAGTACTGAAGGGCAGAAAAGCCGCTACCGGCCTTTGAAACCTCGCTGGATGCAGGAACGCAAAAAGCCCGCAGTAATGCGGGCTTCATGGCGATTTGATGCTTTCAAGCGTCTGACATTGCCAGACCCCACATCACTCCCACTCAATGGTCGCTGGCGGCTTCCCCGAAATGTCATACACCACCCGGTTCAGGCCGCGGACTTCATTGATGATGCGGTTGGACACGCGTCCCAGCAGTTCATGCGGCAGGTGCGCCCAGTGGGCGGTCATGAAGTCCTGGGTCTGCACGGCGCGCAGGGCCACGACGTATTCGTAGGTACGGCCGTCACCCATCACGCCTACCGACTTCACCGGCAGGAACACGGCAAAGGCCTGGCTGGTCTTGTCGTACCAGCTCTGGCCGTCGTCATCCTTCGTATTGCGCAGTTCCTCGATGAAGATTGCATCAGCGCGGCGCAGCAGGTCGGCGTATTCCTTCTTGACTTCACCCAGGATACGCACGCCTAGGCCCGGGCCGGGGAACGGGTGGCGGTAGACCATTTCCGGCGGCAGGCCGAGGGCCACGCCCAGTTCGCGGACTTCATCCTTGAACAGTTCGCGCAGGGGTTCCAGCAGCTTCAGGTTCAGGGTTTCCGGCAGGCCGCCAACGTTGTGGTGGCTCTTGATGGTGTGGGCGGTCTTCTTGCCCTTGCCGGCGCTTTCGATCACGTCCGGGTAGATGGTGCCCTGGGCCAGCCACTTGGCGCTGGTCAGCTTGGCCGATTCGGCCTGGAACACTTCGACGAACTCGCGGCCGATGATCTTGCGCTTGGCTTCGGGATCGGTGACGCCAGCCAGATGGCCCATGAACTGGGCGGTAGCGTCCACATGGATCACCTTCACGCCCAGGTTCTTGCCGAACATCTCCATGACCATCTTGCCTTCGTCCAGGCGCAGCAGGCCGTGGTCGACGAAGACACAGGTCAGCTGGTCGCCGATGGCGCGGTGGATCAGGGCCGCAGCCACGCTGCTGTCCACGCCACCGGAGAGGCCCAGGATGACTTCATCGCTGCCGACCTGCTGGCGGATCATCTCGACGGCTTCGGAGATGTAGTCCGGCATGTTCCAGTCCGACTGGCAGCCGCAGATCTCGTGCACGAAGCGCGCCAGCATGGCCTTGCCCTGCACGGTGTGGGTGACTTCGGGGTGGAACTGCACGCCGTAGAAGCGACGTTCTTCGTCGGCCATGCCGGCGATGGGGCAGTTGCCGGTGGAGGCCATGAGCTTGAAGCCGGCCGGCATGTCGTTGACCTTGTCGCCGTGGCTCATCCAGACCTTCAACATGCCGTGGCCCTGGGCATTGGTGAAGTCGCTGATGTTCTCCAGCAGCTTGGTGTGGCCGTGGGCGCGCACTTCGGCGTAGCCGAATTCACGCAGGTGACCGTTTTCGACCTTGCCGCCCAGTTGCTCGGCCATGGCCTGCATGCCGTAGCAGATGCCCAGGACCGGCACGCCCAGTTCGAATACCGATTGCGGTACGCGCGGGGTGTCGCCTTCGGTGACGCTGTTGGGGCCACCGGAGAGAATGACGCCGGCCGCGCCGTAGTTGCGCACGAATTCGTCGGTCACATCATGCGGGAATACCTCGGAAAACACACCGGCTTCGCGCACGCGGCGAGCGATGAGCTGGGTCACCTGGGAACCGAAGTCGAGGATCAGGATTTTCGAATGCGAATGCGTGGACATGGGCAATGAGGTCTGGCTACGTTAGCTACGTTGAAAATGGACTGCTGAAAAATTCAACAGCCCGACAGCCTGGCGCAATGCCGGTGGACTGTCGGGCTGTGGCCGCATCGAAATTACTCGGCGCGGTAGTTCGGGGCTTCCTTGGTGATCTGCACGTCGTGGACGTGCGATTCGCGCATGCCGGCCGAGGTGATTTCGACGAATTCGGCGCGTTCGCGGAAGTCGTCGATGGAACCGCAACCGCAGTAACCCATGGAGGAGCGCACGCCGCCCACCAGCTGATACAGGATGGCGACCACCGAGCCCTTGTAGGCGACGCGACCTTCGATGCCTTCCGGTACGAACTTGTCGGCGGTGTTGTCGCCATCCTGGAAGTAACGGTCGGCCGAACCGTCGGCCATGGCGCCCAGCGAACCCATGCCACGGTAGGACTTGTAGCTGCGGCCCTGGTACAGGATCACTTCACCGGGGGCTTCTTCGGTGCCGGCGAACATGCTGCCCATCATCACGGCGGACGCCCCGGCGGCCAGCGCCTTGGCGACGTCGCCGGAGAAGCGGATGCCGCCGTCGGCGATCACCGGTACGCCGGTCCCCTTCAGGGCGTCGGCGACGTTGGCGATGGCGGAGATCTGAGGTACGCCCACGCCAGCGACGATACGGGTGGTGCAGATGGAGCCAGGGCCGATGCCGACCTTGACGGCGTCGGCACCATGTTCGACCAGTGCCTTGGCAGCGGCGGCGGTGGCGATGTTGCCGCCGATGACTTCCACGTGCGGGTAGCGGGTCTTGACCCACTTGACGCGGTTCAACACGCCAGCGGAGTGGCCGTGGGCGGTGTCGACCACGATCACGTCCACGCCGGCAGCGACCAGCAGTTCGATGCGCTCGTCATTGTCCGGACCCACGCCGACGGCGGCACCCACGCGCAGCTTGCCGTGTTCGTCCTTGCAGGCGAAGGGGTGTTCGGTGGATTTTTCGATGTCCTTGACGGTGATCAGGCCGCGCAGCTCGAAGGCATCGTTGACGACCATCACGCGCTCCAGGCGGTGCTTGTTCATCAGGCGCTTGGCTTCTTCGGGATCAGCGCTGGAACCGTTTTCCTTGACGTAGACCAGCTTGTCGCGCGGGGTCATCTTGGCGCGGACTTCGGCGTCCAGCTCTCGCTCGAAACGCAGGTCGCGGTTGGTGATGATGCCCACCAGTGCCTTGCCTTCAACCACCGGGAAACCGGAAATGCCGTGCTGCTTGGACAGCGCGATCACGTCGCGGATCTTCATGGTGGGGGGGATGGTGATCGGGTCGCGGACCACGCCGGACTCGAAACGCTTGACCTTGGAAACCTCGCGCGCCTGTTCCTTGGGAGTCAGGTTCTTGTGGATGATGCCGATCCCGCCTTCTTGCGCCATGGCAATGGCCAGGCGTGCTTCGGTGACGGTATCCATCGCAGCCGACACCAGCGGGATGTTCAGCGAGATGTTGCGCGTCAGGCGCGTGGTCAGGGAAGTATCTTTGGGGAGGATGTCCGAGAAGGCCGGAACGAGCAGCACATCATCGAACGTGAGTGCTTTTTGGAGAAGACGCATAGTGTTTCCTATAGGCGCAAAAGCGAATTATACAGAAAACTTGACCGCGCGTCTTGCTCTGCTTGCGTTTCTGCCTCCGGGCGTCGTAAAAATGCCGGATATCCTGCACGTTATAGGTAGCCCGGCAAGCCGCGCAGGCTATTCGCCCTGCCCGCGCTCCTGGTGCGCGGCCCGGCGCCGGCGGGATTGCTTGGGGTCGGCGATCAGGGGACGGTAGATTTCGATGCGGTCATGTTCGCGCAGCGGGGTATCCAGCGGCCTGACCTTGCCGAAGATGCCGACCTTGCAGGTGGACAGGTCGATGGCCGGCTGTTCGCGCAGCAGGCCGCTGTCGAGGATGGCCTGCTGGATGGTGCAGCCCGGGGCCACCTCAAGATCCCTGAGAATCTGCAGTCCGGGCGCGGCGTAGCAGAGCTGGACTTGCAAAGGGGCTGCTTCAGCCATATATCTGTTCGGCCCGCTTGCAGAAGGAATCGACGAAGCTGTTGGCGATCATGCTGAAGACCGGGCCGATCACGCCCTCCAGGATGCGGCTGGAAAATTCATATTCCATGTCGAACTCGATCTTGCAGGCATCCTCGCGCAGCGGCTTGAAGCTCCAGCGACCTTCGAAATGCTTGAACGGGCCTTCCACCAGGCGCATGGTCATGCTGGTGGGGCGCACATTGGTATTGTGGGTGCTGAAGGACTGTTTCAGGCCGTGGTAGTTGATCTTGAGCTTGGCCGTGAGACTATCGTCACTGCGTTCAGACACCTCGACACCGCCACACCAGGGCAGGAATTCAGGGTAATCCTCAACCTTGTCGACCAGGTTGAACATCTGCTCCGCGCTATAGTTGATCAGGACGGTTTTGTGAACGACTGCCATCGAGGGTGATCCGTTTGATAAAATCGCAAAGGCACAATTTTAACCGACGAGACGAATTTTTATTTAGATGAGCATTATTGATAACAAAAAGGCCTTTTTCGATTACTTCATCGAAGAGCGATTCGAAGCAGGTCTCGTCTTGCAAGGTTGGGAAGTCAAATCGATCCGCGCCGGCCGCGTGCAATTGAAGGAAGCCTACGTGATCGTGCGCAATGGCGAGGTCTATCTGTTCGGCTGCCACATCAGTGCGCTGACCAGCACCTCCACCCACGTGCATCCGGAAACGACCCGTACCCGCAAGCTGCTGCTCAATGCGGCGGAGATCAGCAAACTGATCGGCAAGGTGGAGCGCTCCGGCTATACGCTGGTGCCACTGAACCTGCATTACAGCAAGGGCCGGGTCAAATGCGACATCGGCCTGGCCAAGGGCAAGAAGCAGCACGACAAGCGCGAGACCGAAAAGCAGCGTGACAGCCAGCGTGAAATCCAGGCGGCCATGAAGCAGAATCGTCGCTGATCCCGCTCTACCCTCTTCCATTGCGACCACGGCTGCCCAGGGCAGCCGTTTTCATGTCCGCCGTTACGACCAGACGGCGAACTTCTCGCGGCAGGCGGCCACCATCCCGGCCACCACCGGCGCCCATTGCCCGCGCTCCTGCTGGCGGAACAGCCGGACCGAGGGATACCAGGGACTGGAGTCCCCCTCGACGCCCCAGCGCCACTCGCCTTCCAGTCGTTGCGGCAAAAAGCATGGCAGGCCCAGGGCACCGGCCAGGTGTATGACGGCAGTATCGACACTGATCACCAGGTCCAGCGCGCAGGCCAGCGCTGCGGTATCGGCCCAATCCGCCAAGGGCAAGCTGTGCAGCCGGCCCGCCACTTGCTGATGCAGGGCCTGGTCGGCCAGGGGAATTTCCACCTGCAGGCTGATGAAGTCGGCCGGCAGGTCCAAGAGCGGCAGCAAGGCGGCCAGTGGCACGTCGCGGCTGGGATGCGTGGTGGCGTACTGCCGCCCGGCCCAGGCCAGGCCAATACGCGGACGACGCGGCCCAGCGCCGTCCAGCAACGCCAGTTGCTGCTGCCACTGCGCTATGCGCCCAGGATCGGCAAAAAGATAAGGCGGCTGCGGTCCCTGGCGAGGATCAGGCAACGCAAGCAACAACGGCAGGCTCAGCAGCGAGGCGTGGCAATCATGGGGCGGCGCTTCATGTGCGTGGGACACGCAGTCCACCCCGGGCAAGGAGGGGGCGAGCACCGCCAATAACGCTGCGGGGGCGCAGAGCGTCACCTGCGCTGCACGCTGTGCGACCAGTGGGATGTAGCGGGAAAATTGCAGGCAATCGCCCTGCCCCTGTTCGGCCCACAATAGCACTCGCTTTCCCTGTACATCCTGGCCTGGCTGCCAGCGCGGGCTCGGGCTGCTGACGCCATGCCGGGCCAGTTCGGCAATCGCGAAACGGGCTTCATGGGCTGGCCATCCCCGTGCATAGTCATTCCGCGTCAGCAGCATGTGGGCGCGACCCACCTGGGCCTGCGGGAAATCGGCATGCCAGCGTAGAGCCTCTTCATAGGCGGCTTGCGCTTCATCGATGCGGCCCATGCGGCGCAAGATGTCGGCGCGATTGAAGGCAATCAGGGCGCGGGTGGCGTCGTCGCTGCCGGGGGCTTCCGAGTAGCAATGCAGCGCCTCTTCGTGGCGGTTCAACAGAAGCAGGATATCGGCGTGCAAGGCCTGGTGTTCCAGGGTGGCCAGCGGTAGCGCAGGAGCAAGGGCGGCCAATGCCTGTTGTGGCTGCGCCAGCTTGTAGTAGAGGCGCGCCAGCGTGGCGGCGCGCTCAGTGTCGGGCGTCTCTTCCGGCCCTTGGGCGCCTGCCAGCGTATCGGCCCATTGCGCCATCACTGCGCGATGGGCGACGCGCGCGTCGTGGTAGTCCGGCACCAGATCCAGGCAGGCTTCGTAGGCAGCGATCGCGCCGGCCAGCTCACCCATTTCCACCAGCAGATCGGCACGCTGCATGTGCAATGGCAGGAAGCCGGGGTCCAGCGCCAGTCCCTGCTCCAGCACGGCCACGGCAGCAGCAGGTTGCTGGGCGCCACGCAGGGCGATGGCCTCACACATCAGGCCCATGATGCTTGCCAGTTTGGCGGGGTCGGGAGAAATCATGGCCGGCAGCTTATCACGCCGCCGGCTCGTGACGCCGCCGCCGGATCACGCCGTGGTATCGATCAGGTTGCCTGTGGTCTTGCCTGCCGCCAGCTTGCTCTGCAGGTTTTGCAGGAAGCTGGAAAGCGACGTGGTGGTCGACGATGCGCCCAGGGAACTGAGCAGGTTGCTGAAGGCACTTTCCAGTGAAGAGCTCGCGCCATCACCGCTATCGCTGCTGCCAGAGGAAAGACTGGAGATCAGGCTATTGAGGTCTGCCTCCAGCCCACCGCCGGGCGGTGGCGGACGACCCGCTGGCGAGTAGGAGCGCGCCGTGGTGTCGGTGGCCGTGGTGCTGGCACTGCTAGTGCTGCTGGAGCCACTGGTGCTGTCGACCTCGCTGGTGGCCGACACGCTGCTGGAGGAACTGCCGTCAGAAGACGACGAAAGTGCCGGCGGCGCTCCCGGTGGGGGATTGTCCTGGCCTTTCAGGGCGGCCATGAGTTCCTGCAGGAAGGCATCGAGCTTGGAATCGACATTCGAAGCCGAAATGCTGCTGCTTGAAGAGGTCGTGCTGGCCGAGGTGGAAGCGCTGGTTGTCGTGGCGCTGCTGGCGGTCGCATCAAGCGCCACGCCCAGCGAGGCGAGAATATCCTTGAGCGCGCCGATCAGCCCTCCCCCCTTGTCGCCACGCGGCGGTGGTGGCGGTGGCACATCCATGCGCTGCGCGGCGCTGGTGGAAAAACCGCTGGTGCCGCTGAGCGCGGACAGATCGGACAGGCTGAAACTGCTGGAACCGACGCTGCTGATGGCCATGACACTCCCCTTTTATTGTGTGCGACGCCCCTTGCGTCGCTCCCTTGTCAGGGCCAACAGTATCGGTCATCAAGACCTGTTAAGTTGAACCGGAAAGCGTAAAGCGGAGTAAAGTTCTGTCAACACGCGCAGCGCGCGCCATTGCCGCAAGTCAAGCCTGGCGCGGCCTATCAGCGGGTGATGAAAAAATCGGTCAAGGAGGGATGGGCGCAATACCCTGTCGAGCAGGTTCACCAGCACGCGGTAAATGAATGTAAAGATGCAATTGTAAAGACGGCTGGAAACACTCCTGCAAAACCTTTTACGGCATATTACGGGCTGCCGACGCCCTGCGGCCTGGAGGCAGGGCAATTCGAGAATGGAATGCAGCGATGTCTAAAGTACTTTTGATCGACGATGACGTGGAGCTCGTCGATATGCTCAAGGAATACCTGGAGCAGGAAAAATTCGAAGTCAACGTCGCCTACGATGGCGAAGCCGGCGCCGCCGAGGCGCTCACCGGCCAGTACGCCATCGCGGTGCTGGATGTGATGATGCCTCGCCTGAACGGCGTCGATACCCTGCGCCGTATCCGCGCCAAGAGCAGCATGCCGGTGGTGATGCTGACCGCCAAGGGCGATGATACCGACCGCATCATCGGCCTGGAACTGGGCGCCGACGACTACGTGCCCAAGCCTTGCACACCACGCGAAATTGCCGCCCGCATCCGCGCCATCCTGCGCCGCGCTTCTGCCGAGAGCAGCGAACAGACGCCCTATTCGCCGCTGGCCGTGGGCGCGCTGTCGATGTGGCCGGAACAGCGTCGCGCCACCTGGAACAGCCGGCCGCTGGAATTGACCAGCAGCGAATTCAACCTGCTGGAAGTGCTGGCCCGCAATGCCGGCAAGCCCGTCAGCAAGCAGACCTTGTCGGAGCAGGGCCTGGGCCGCCCGCTGGCGCGCTTCGATCGCAACATCGACGTCCACCTCTCCAGCATCCGCCAGAAGATCGCCGCCCTGGGCAGCGACAAGAGCTGCATCCAGACCGTCTATCGCCTCGGCTACCAGTTCATCAAGGAATAAAGTGGGCCGGCTTTTCTGGAAGTTCTTCTTCTTTATCGCGATCGCCCAGATTACCGCCACCTTCGGCGTGGGCGTGCTGTTCTGGATAGAAAACCTGGAACGCAGCAACCGCAACTCGGAAATCGACCTCAGTCCGCCGGCCTCGTTCATGATCCGCTCGGCGGCGGCCACGCTGCAGTTCGGCGGGCCGGAAGCGCTGCGCAGCCTGATCAACGAAGGACGTCCGCATCGCCTGCAGCTGTATGCGGTGGATGAAGAGAACAAGGACCTGATGGGTCGAGAAGTACCGCCCAAGCTGGTGGAAGAGGCGCGTCACCTGTTGACGACCGAACGAGAGCGACGCTCGGTGGAACTGGTCAAGGCCACCAACGGCCATAGCTACCTGATGTTCATCCCGGCGCCCAACGATGAGTTTGCGCCACCGCCCGGCTCCGGACCCGGCGGCATGCCCGGTCGCGAACCCCGCTACATGAAGGAACGCGGACCCAAGCCGCTGTTCTTCCCGACCATGCCGCTGGCCGTGGCACTGATGGCCAGCCTGATATTCGCCCTGCTGCTGGCCTGGTATTTCTCGCATCCGATTCGCCACCTCAAGAACGCCTTCAACCAGGCCGCCAATGGCAACCTGGATCTGGAACTGGAGCCGGTGATGAGCGCGCGCAATGACGAACTGGCCGACCTCGGTCGCGATTTCGACGCCATGACCGCCAAGCTGCGCACCCTGATGGAAAGCCAGCGTCGCCTGCTGCATGACGTCTCGCACGAATTGCGCTCGCCGATTGCGCGCCTGCAGATGGCCATCGGTCTGGCGCGGGTGCAGGACCGTGACAAGCTGGAACTGACCCTGGAACGCATCGAACGCGAGAGCGTGCGCATGGACAAGCTGGTAGGTGAACTGTTGACGCTGTCGAGACTGGAAGCCAATGTCCCCGGTTCGATGGAAGAAGCCATCGCCATCCAGCCCATGCTGGGGGACATGATCAATGACGCCAATTTCGAGGCCGAGACCCTGGGCAAGCAGGTGGAAAGCCAGATCGCCTGCCGGGTGCAGGTGCAGGGCAATCCGGAGTTGCTCTATCGCGCCATCGAGAACGTGCTGCGCAATGCCATCAAGCACACCGCGCCAGCGACCACGGTGCAGGTCGTGGCCGAGATCGACGAGGTCGGCAAGCTGCTGCACCTGTCCATTCTCGACCGTGGGCCGGGTGTACCGGAGGAAGAGATGAACAGCATCTTCGAGCTGTTCTTCCGCAGCAGCCGCACCAAGAGCAACAGCGCCGGGCACGGCCTGGGGCTGTCGATTGCGCGACGTATCGTGGAAGCCCATCAAGGCAGCATCCGCGCCGCGAATCGGCCGGATGGCGGCTTGCGGGTGGACATCACCCTGCCCTTCATGGCCGATGAACCGGCACGGGGAGAGACTGTGGAGGCCTGATGGCTGGCTACCGGCTGGCTGCGATCCGTCCGCAGCCGTCAGTGTGCTAGGGCCTGTGGTTCGGGATCGACGATGGTCGTCATCAATCCGCGTTGCACCGCGACCTGGAAGGCCTGCAGTTCCTGCACGCCCTGTTCGGCCGGATAGGGAATCGGCAAGCGGTTCATCAGCACCGCCCACGACCAGCCATCGGCTCGCGACTGCAGATAGGCGTAGCTGCCGGTGGTCAGCGCACCGCTGTGGGAGAGGATTTCCATGCCGTTGGTACGGGTCACCACCCAGCCCAGGCCATAGTTGTTTTCTGCCAGCCTGGGATCGCGCTGCTTCATCAGGGCCAGCGTTTCGGGCTTGAGCAATGCGGGGCTGCCGCGCCCCTGGACCGCATCGACCAGGCGCACCAGGTCGGCCGCCGTGGTCACCCAGCCGGCAGTGGCGTCCATGCTCCTGAAATGATAGGCGCAATAGGATTCCGGACACGTCGCCGCGCTGCCATCGCGGTCGGCCACGGCGGGCCAGCGCGGGTCATCGTAATAGCCGGCCTCGCCTGCAGCGCGCTCGTTGCGGCGATCCCCGGCGATCACCGCATCATCGATCCCGGCCGGGCCGAACACCAATGCCTGCACCGCCTGCTCATAGGGCTGCCCGGTCTTGTGCTCGATGATGCGACCCAGCACGTTATAGGCGAAATTACTGTAGAAAAATTCAGTGCCCGGTGCAGCATCCAGCAGACGCTGCTTGAGCACATAGGCAATCACGTCGCGTGCCGAGGCCGGCGCCGGGACCTGGCGTGCGCGGGCGATATTGACCAGGTCGTATTGCGGGTCGTAGTCGCTGCCACCCCAGCCGCTGGTGTGTTGCAGCAGCTGGCGCAAGGTGATCCTGAGCACGCGCTGGTCCAGCGGCTGGGCGAAATCCGGATAGGCCGCATCGGGCAACAGACCTTGCGGGCCGAAGACCGGGTGATCCAGCACCTGCGGCAACTCGTTCTGGAACAGCCTCAGCACCGCCACCGCCGTCACCGCCTTGGAAATGCTGCCGATGCGAAAACGCGTCTGGGGCGTGACCGGCGTATTGCTTTCGGTGAGCGCCATGCCATAGCCACGTTGGTACACCAGCCGGCCCTGATAAGCGATGGCGATGCTGGCCCCGGGAACCGGATAACGGGCAAGGATCTGCTCCATGCGGGCATCCACGCGGGCGGCCAGCGCATCATCCTGTTGCTGGGCGTGGGTGACGGAGGCGGTCGACAACAAGGCGGCCGTCAGCACGAAGCGGGCTGGCCGTGGCAAGGCGATACGAAAAGACGCGAAGTTCATGGGCGATTTCTATTTCTGTTGCTTCACCACTTGCAGTGCCGATGCGATCAGGCCGCCCATATCGGACAGATTGGCCGGCACGATGATGGAATTGTTGGTCTTGGCCAGCTTGCCGAAGGCATCGACATACTGTTCCGCCACCTTCAGGTTGACGGCGTCCGAACCACCCGGTTGCTGGATTGCCGAAGCCGTCTTGCGGATCGCCTCGGCACTGGCTTCGGCGATGGCAAGGATGGCCGCAGCCTGACCTTCGGCGCGATTGATCGATGCCTGCTTCTCGCCTTCGGAACGGGCGATGGCGGCTTCACGCTCACCGGTGGCGATATTGATCTGTTCCTGCTTGCGCCCTTCGGAGGCGGCGATCAGTGCGCGCTTTTCGCGTTCGGCAGTGATCTGGGCCTGCATGGCGTGCAGGATTTCCTTGGGCGGGGTCAGGTCCTTGATTTCATAGCGCAGCACCTTCACGCCCCAGTTCTCGGCCGATTCGTCGATGGCACTGACGATGGCGGTGTTGATGTGATCGCGTTCCTCGAAGGTCTTGTCCAGTTCCATCTTGCCGATCACCGAGCGCAGCGTGGTCTGCGCCAGCTGGGTGATGGCGGCAATGTAGTTGGACGAACCATAGGAGGCCCGCATCGGATCGGTGATCTGGAAGTACAGGATGCCATCGACCTGCAGCTGCGTATTGTCACGGGTAATGCAGACCTGCGGCGGCACGTCCAGCGGGATTTCCTTGAGGATGTGCTTGTAGGCCACGCGATCGATGAAAGGCACCACGATGTTGAGGCCCGGCGCCAGCGTGGCGTGGTACTTGCCCAGGCGCTCCACCACCCAGGCGTGCTGTTGCGGGACCACCTTGACCGTCTGCACGACGAAGACGATGGCGAGGAAGAAAATGACCAGAGTGACGCTACCCAGCATAGAACTCTCCTTGGAACTTGAGGGGGATGGATCAGCGCGGTGCCACCAGCAGGCGGCTGCCGCGTATTTCGCGGATGACGTAGGGGCCGGGCAAGGCATGGTGCCCGGGCAGCAGTTCGACATCCCACTGCGCACCGCGGTAGGGGACGCGGGCGATGTATTGGCTGCCCTGTGCCTGCCAGGCTGGCACCTCGACGCTCTGGCCGATATCGAGCAGCAGGTTGGGATCGTCGTTGGCATTGCCCTGGCGCAGGCGGCCGTAGCGGCTGCGGCGCAGCGCGAGCACCGCCGCCACGCCCACGATGGCCGCTACCAGCAGTTGCCACTCCAGTGGTATGCCACCCCATGCAACGACGCCGCCGGCGGCCAGACCCAGCGCAATCATCAGCAGATAGAAGGTCCCGGTGAATAGTTCTGCGGCCAGCAGCCCACCTGCCAGCGCCCACCAGATCGCCCAGTCGCTCATCAGCCCACCTCGTCAGTTAATAGCAAACGCGCCAAGTCTACCGCAGCTTGAGAACACAAAAACAAAGGCGCGGACATTTCTGTCCGCGCCTTTCACTTCTTTCAACGATCGACGTCAGTTGTTGGTCACTGACGCTTACCGCATCATCACTTCTTGGCCAGCTGCTGCCAGGTATCGATGACGGTATCCGGGTTCAGCGAGATCGACTCGATGCCCTGGTCCATCAGCCATTCGGCGAAGTCCGGATGGTCCGAAGGGCCCTGGCCGCAGATGCCGACGTACTTGCCCTTCTCGCGGCAGGTGGCGATGACCTTGGTCAGCAGGGCCTGCACCGCCGGGTCGCGCTCGTCGAAGTCGGCTGCCAGCAGCTCCATGCCGGAATCGCGGTCCAGGCCCAGGGTCAGCTGGGTCAGGTCGTTGGAACCGATGGAGAAGCCGTCGAAGTGTTCCAGGAACTGCTCGGCCAGGATGGCGTTGGACGGCACTTCGCACATCATGATGACGCGCAGGCCGTTCTCGCCGCGCTTCAGACCGTACTTGCCCAGCAGGCCGATGACCTTTTCAGCCTGACCCAGGGTACGCACGAAGGGCACCATCACCTCGACGTTGGTCAGGCCCATGTCTTCGCGTACGCGCTTCATGGCCTGGCATTCCATCTGGAAGGCTTCGGCGAAGTCATGCGCCAGATAACGGGCCGCACCACGGAAGCCCAGCATCGGGTTTTCTTCGTCCGGCTCGTAGCGCGAACCACCGATCAGCTTCTTGTACTCATTGGACTTGAAGTCCGACAGGCGCACGATTACCGGCTTGGGCCAGAAGGCCGCGGCGATGGTGGCGATGCCTTCGGCCAGCTTGTCCACATAGAAAGCCTTGGGCGAAGCATGACCACGGGCGACGGACTCCACAGCCTTCTTCAGGTCAGCGTCGATGTTCGGGTATTCCAGGATGGCCTTGGGGTGTACGCCGATGTTGTTGTTGATGATGAATTCCAGACGCGCCAGGCCGACACCGCCATTGGGGATCGACTGGAAGTCGAAGGCCAGTTGCGGGTTACCCACGTTCATCATCACCTTCAGCGGGATCGGCGGCAGTTCGCCACGGGCCACTTCGGTCACTTCGGTTTCCAGCAGGCCGTCGTAGATCTTGCCTTCGTCGCCTTCAGCGCAGGACACGGTCACCAGGGTGCCATCCTTCAACACGTCGGTCGCGTCACCGCAACCGACCACCGCCGGCACGCCCAGTTCACGGGCGATGATGGCGGCGTGGCAGGTACGACCGCCACCGTTGGTGACGATGGCCGAGGCACGCTTCATCACCGGTTCCCAGTTGGGATCGGTCATGTCGGCCACCAGCACGTCGCCGGGCTGTACGCGTTCCATTTCCGCCGGATCGGTGATCACGCGCACCGGACCGGCGCCGATCTTCTGGCCGATGGCACGGCCGGTGGCCAGCACGGTACCGGAGCTCTTCAGCTTGAAGCGCTGCTGGGCGTCGGTGGCCTTTTGCTGCGACTTCACGGTTTCCGGGCGAGCCTGCAGGATGTAGAGCTTGCCGTCACGGCCGTCCTTGCCCCACTCGATGTCCATCGGGCGCTGGTAGTGCTTTTCGATGATGGTGGCGTACTTTGCCAGTTCCACCACTTCGGCGTCGGTCAGGGAATAGCGGTTGCGCAGTTCCACCGGCACATCCACGGTCTTGACCGAGCGGCCGGCCTTGGCTTCGCCGGTGAATTCCATCTTGATCAGCTTGGAACCCAGGTTGCGGCGGATCACGGGCTGCTTGCCCAGTTCCAGCATGGGCTTGTGGACGTAATACTCGTCCGGGTTGACGGCGCCCTGCACCACGGTTTCGCCCAGGCCATAGCTGGAGGTGATGAAGACCACATCCTTGAAGCCCGATTCGGTGTCGATGGTGAACATCACGCCGGCCGCGCCGACGTCGGAGCGCACCATGCGTTGCACGCCGGCCGACAGCGCCACTTCCGCGTGGGTGAAGCCCTTGTGGACGCGATACGAGATGGCGCGGTCGTTGTAGAGCGAGGCGAAGACGTGCTTCATCGCTTCCAGAACGTTGTCGATGCCGACCACGTTCAGGAAGGTCTCCTGCTGACCGGCAAAGGAGGCGTCAGGCAAGTCTTCGGCGGTCGCGGAGGAACGCACGGCAAACGACATCTCGGCGGTCGAATCGGCTACCAGCTTGTCGTAGAAGGCACGGATTTCCTGGTCCAGGCGCGGCTGGAATGGCGTGTCGATGATCCATTGACGGATCTCGGCGCCGGCTTGCGCCAGCGAGCGCACGTCATCGATATCCAGACCTTCGAGGCGCTTGGCGATACGGGCGGCCAGCGTCGGACCGCCATCGGCGCTGTGTTCCAGGAAATCGCGGAAAGCTTGCGCAGTCGTGGCGAAACCGCCCGGCACGCGTACACCGGCGCCGGCCAGCTGGGAAATCATTTCTCCCAGCGATGCGTTTTTGCCACCGACGGACTCGACGTCCGTCATGCGAAGAGTTTCAAAGGAGGCTACGTATACCGCCCCCTGGGTGTTTACTGCGTTGGACATGACTACCCCTAGCTTGATGATAAGAAATCTTCGCGGGCGCGGCATGGGTCGGTTTATTTTTGTTATTCTGCGACGGTTGCGGCAGCAGGTGCGGTGTCGAGGAAGAGCCCAGGGACATGAGCAGACGCGCGCAGGCACCGAGGACGTTTGCCAATGCAAACATCATCAGGAACTCGGTCGAATTGCGCAGGCGAATGACAGTCATCAGAATGGGCTTCTCGAAATATTGCTAGGCATTGTACCGCGTGAAATCATTTTTGTTCGTAGCACCAAACTTTTTTTCAATTTTCCAAAAGACAAGATAATCAGACCATGCTCGACCCCATGCCGATCCCGCATCCTTCGCCCGTCCTGGCCGCCAACCGCACCGTTTTCTTTGTTTCCGACGGCACCGGGATCACCGCAGAAACCTTCGGGCATTCGGTGCTGAGCCAGTTCGAGTTGCGTTTCAAGCAGATCCGCCTGCCCTTCATCGACACCCTGGACAAGGCCCACGACGCCACCCGCAAGATCAACGAGGCCTATCAGGTCGACGGCAAGCTGCCGATCGTCTTTTCCACCCTGGTCAAGTCGGAGCTGTCCTCGGTGATCCGCCGCGCCAAGGCCATGCACATGGATCTGTTCCAGACGTTCGTGGAGCCGCTGGAGCAGGAGCTGGAGATGAAATCCACGCACACCATCGGCCGCAGCCACAACACCACCGATTCCGAGGAATACCGCAATCGCATCGAGGCCATCAATTTCTCGCTGGCGCATGATGACGGGCAGTCCAACAAGAATCTCTCGGAAGCCGACGTGATCCTGGTGGGCGTCTCGCGCTCAGGCAAGACCCCGACCAGCCTGTATCTGGCCATGCAGTTCGGCATCAAGTGCGCCAACTACCCCTTGATCCCGGAAGACTTCGAGCGCGAAAAGCTGCCCAGCGGCCTGGTGATGCACAAGAAGAAGATCTTTGGCCTGACCATCGCTCCTGAACGCCTCTCGGAAGTGCGCAATGAGCGCCGCCCGGGCAGCAAGTACGCCGCGCTGGAAAATTGCCGCTATGAAATCAATGAGGCCGAGAAGATGATGCGGCGCGAGGGCATCCGCTGGATGTCATCCACCACCAAGTCCATCGAGGAAATCGCTGCCACCATCCTGCAGGAAATCAAGCTGGAGACGCGCTGAACTCGGGCCCGACCTCAGGCCCGCAGCGACGGGCCACGGTCAGCACGCGGGTGCGCTTTTTGGGGCCGCTGATGAAGGTTTCCATGGTGAAGGAATCTTCAGTATCGAGGGTGTAGGCGGCGTTGTAGCAATCCGGGCCGCAGAGGTGGTCGGCGGCCGGACCCAACATATTTCCACGCAGCAAATAAGACTGATAAGGCTGGCCGACGCGCTCGCCGTCGGCGAACAGCACCGCGACCCGGTCGGCGCCGAAACGGTAATCGAAGAGACGGGAAAACAGGATGGGGCGCCCCAGTGCCCCTGCCAGCATGCGCAGCTGGCCACGTTCGCGGTAGAGCAACTGGCCCGGCACTTCGCCCGAAATGAAATCGAAGGTGCCGACGGCCGTAGCCTGCGGCGTCTCGCTGCCTTCCCAGATGGTGCGATCGAACTGCCATTGCCCAAGGAAGTAGGCCGCCAGGGCGGCCAAGTCCGGGGGAGGAAACGCCGTCGTGACCGCCGTCGTCGCCATGATGCCCTCTCAGCGCCCCAGCGTGCGCTGACGCAGTTGTTCGAACAGGCAAACGGCCGCCGCAGCGGCCACGTTGAGCGACTCCATCTGCCCCAGATGCGGGATCACCACTTCTTGCGTTGCAGCCTCCTGCAAGGCTGGCGAGACGCCCTGCCCTTCATGCCCCAGCAACCAGGCCACTGGACCAGAGAGGTCGCAATCGTAGATGGTCTGCGCGGCGTGCGAGCTGGTGGCCAGCAACGGAATGCGACTGGCTGCGCACAAGGCGACCAGGTCCACATTCTCGAAGATATCCAGCACGAAATGTGCGCCCATGCCGGCGCGCAAGACCTTGGGCGACCAGGCTGCCGCGGTGCCGGGGGAACAGAACACCTGCTTCACCCCGGCCGCGGCGGCGCTGCGCAAGATGGAACCCAGGTTGCCGGGGTCTTGCAGACCATCCAGCAATACTGCCGAATCCCGCAGCGATTGGGGCGCGACCGCCTGTGGGGTCATCACCAGCAGGAACAGCCCGACACCGTTTTCGACGGTGCTGATGGCGTCATACAGCTTGTCGGCCAGCACCAGACACTGGGCACCCAGCGCTTCACTCCGGGCGAGGATGGGTGCGACCTCGGGATGGTACTGGGCGCCCTCTGCGACTACGCAAAGCTGTGGCGCGCCGCGATACTGCAGCCATGCCTGGGCCAGGTGCACGCCGTCCAACAGGCTCTGGCCGGCGCGGCGGCGCGCCTGGCTGCTGGAGGCCAGCTGCTTCAGATCCTTGAAGAGCGGATTGTCTTTCGAAGTAATCAATTTCATGTGCCCTCCCTACGCCACCATGACGGCCGGGCTTGATACTACCTGGCCCGACAGCAGGGCCTTGACCGGAGCGTAGGAGCGGCGGTGCACCGGCGACACGCCATGCAGGCGCAGCATCTCCAGATGCAAGGGGGTCGGATAACCCTTGTGACGGTCAAAGCCGTAATGCGGATAGGCGTCGTGCAAGACCATCAGTGCGGCATCGCGCGCGGTCTTGGCCAGGATGGAGGCGGCCGAAATCGAGGGCACCTTGTCGTCGCCCTTGACGATGGCTTCGGAGCGGATGCTCATCACCGGGCAGCGATTGCCGTCGATCAGCGCCAGCGTGGGCAAGGTGGAGAGTGCTTCCACCGCGCGTCGCATGGCCAGTATGCTGGCCTGCAGGATGTTGAGTTCGTCGATTTCCTGCTCGGTGCAGGAGGCGATGGACCAGGCCAGCGCGCATTCCTTGATCTCCAGCGCCAACCCATCGCGGGCGGCTTCGCTGAGTTTCTTGGAGTCGCGCAGGCCCTTGACCGGGCGCGCCGGATCCAGGATCACGGCAGCGGCGAACACCGGACCGGCCAGCGGCCCGCGGCCCGCCTCGTCAACGCCGCAGATGATCTCTCCGGTGTGGTCGTCGAACAATGCCATTGTCTGCGGCGCCAGCTTGGGCATGGGAATTTCCTTCTTCAAACTTGATAACGGACCGTCGCTGCCAAGGTCAGCGGCGTCGGCTGCCGATGACCTCGCACACGGCATTGGCACTCTCGCGGCTGGTATCGCGCAGCAGCGCATGGTGCATGTCGGCAAAGCGCCGCAGCAGGCGCTGCTGGTGCGCGTGGTCTTCCAGCTGATGCCACATGGCGTCGGCCAGCGCGGTCGGGGTCGCCTGATGCTGCAGCAGTTCCGGCACCAGGAAGTCCCGGGCCAGGATATTGGGCAGACCGACCCAGGGCTGGTAGGCCATGTGACGCATGATCTGGTAAGAGGCCCAGTTGACCTTGTAGGAGATCACCATCGGCTTCTTGTACAGCGCCACTTCCAGCGAGGCCGTACCGGAGGCCACCAGCACCGCATCCGAGGCTTCCATGGCGCTGTGCGACTGGCCACGGATGACCTGGATGTCCAGGTCTTCATAGCCACCCTGGCGAATCTGTTCCTGGAAGAATGCCATCTGGTGATCGCCGGCCATCGGGGTGACGAACTGCAATTGTGCGTCACGCTGCCTGAGCAGGCGCGCCGCCGCCAGGAAGCCTTCACCATTCTGCTTGAGCTCGCTCATGCGGCTGCCCGGCAGGATGGCCACCACCCGGCCGGGACCGGTCAGACCCAGGCGCTGGCGGGCGCCGGCGGTATCCGGTTGCAGCGGAATCACCTCGGCCAGCGGATGGCCGACATAGGTCACCGGCACGCCGGCCTTGCGGTAGATGCTTTCCTCGAAGGGGAAGATGACCAGCATGTGCGATACCGCACGCTGGATCTTCTTGATGCGCCAGCCCCGCCAGGCCCAGATCTGCGGCCCGATGAAATGGATGGTCGGGATACCGGCCTTCTTGAGCTGTTCTTCCAGGCCCAGGTTGAATCCCGGGTAATCGACGCCGACGAAGGCGTCCGGCCGGTCGGCCAGCAGCTTGTCGCGCAGCGCTTCCTGGATGCCCTTGATCTCGCGATAACGCGGAATCACCTCGAACAGGCCGCGCACGGTCAGCTTGTCCATCGGCCAGTGGCTGGTGAAACCTTGCGCGGCCATGTGCTCACCGCCGATGCCATGCAGACGCGCCTGCGGCAGGCGTTCACGCACGCCGGCCAGCAGGCGGCTGCCGAGCAGGTCGCCTGAACTCTCCCCGGCGACCAGCGCAATCGACTGGCGCCGCGTGATGTCAGCGGATGATGCCACGGGCCGAAGCCTCGATGAACTCGCGCAACATGCGGATGTACTGGGCAGCATCGGAGGACTTGGCCTCCATCTGTGCCAGTTCCTGCTTGGCCTGCTCCAGCGGCAGGTTGGCACGATAGATCAACTTGTAGGCGCGCTTGATCTCCATGATCTGCTCGCTGCTGAAGCCACGACGCTTGAGGCCTTCGCTATTGATGCCGGCGGGGACGGCGCGGTTGCCGGCAGCCGTCACGAAGGGCGGGACGTCCTGGCTGACTGCGGCAGTGAAGGCCGTCATGGCATGCGCGCCGATGTGGCAGAACTGGTGCACGGTGGTGAAACCGCCCAGGAAGACGTAATCGCCCAGGTGCACGTGCCCAGCCAGCGTGGCATTGTTGGCCAGGATGATGTTGTTGCCCAGCTGGCAATCATGGGCCAGGTGGACGTAGGCCATGATCCAGTTGTCGTTGCCGATGCGGGTGGCACCAGCATCCTGGACGGTGCCACGGTTGAAGGTGACGAATTCGCGGATGGTGTTGCGGTCACCGATCTCGACGGTGGTAGGCTCGCCGGCATACTTCTTGTCCTGCGGCGCCGCGCCGATGGAGGCGAACTGGAAAATCTCGTTGTCCCGACCGATGCTGGTGTGGCCTTCGATGACCACGTGCGGACCGATGCGGGTGCCGGCACCGATGCGCACATCAGGGCCGATGACGGCATAGGCGCCGATCTCGACCGACTCGTCGATCTGTGCTCCGGGGGCAATCACTGCGCTTGGATGGATCTTGGACATATCCTGTGCTTCGCTTGGGTTCGCTGGATGTACACATTGCAGATGCGCAACATGCACAATGAATCAGGCCCGGCGCGACCTTGCCGATCGCCGCCGGGCCTGCCTTGCAGCCTGTCGTCAGGCCGGCCGGGTCAGGCGCTCTGGCTGGCGTCGGCGGCGCTGCGCATGGTGCACATGAGGTCGCCTTCGACTGCCACCTGACCATCGACGGTGGCCACTGCGCGGTACTTCCAGATGCCGCGCGCGCGACGGGTGATCTCGACTTCCATCTTCAACTGGTCGCCCGGCTCCACCGGACGCTTGAAGCGTGCATTGTCGATGCCCACGAAATAGACCACGGTGTTTTCGTCCGGCTTGCGGCCTTCGGTCAGGAAGGACAGCAGTGCAGCCGTCTGGGCCAGTGCCTCGATCATCAGCACGCCCGGCATCACCGGCTTGTGCGGGAAGTGGCCGTTGAAGAATTCTTCATTCACGGTCACGTTCTTGATCGCGGTGATGGTCTTGCCGCTCTCCCAGTTCAGCACGCGATCGACCAGCAGCAGCGGGTAACGGTGCGGCAGGTACTGTTTGATTTGATTGATGTCGAGGCTATTCATTCTCTTCTTGATTCTCTGAAAGCGGGGCTTGGCCCGCTTGTTCTTGTGTCAACGTTTTGAGCGATTTTTCCAACGCCCGGATTTTCTCACGCATCGTGCCCAGATTGCGCACTAATGCCGCCGATTTTTCCCAGTCGCGGTGTTCGGTGATGGGATAGAAGCCGGTGTACTGGCCTGGCTCCAGGATGGAACGCAGGGCCAGGGTGCCGGCCGAGACGTGGACCTTGTCCACGATGGTGATGTGGCCATGGATCATGGCTGCGCCACCGATGGAGCAATACTTGCCGATGCGGGCGCTGCCGGCGATGCCTGCACAGGCAGCAATGGCGGTGTGCGCGCCGATGTGGCAGTTGTGGGCGATCTGGATCTGGTTGTCGAGCTTGACGCCCTCCTCGATCACGGTGTCGGCCAGCGCACCACGGTCGATGGTGGTATTGGCGCCGATTTCGACGTCGTCGCCGATCATCACGCGGCCCACCTGGGGAATCTTGATCCACTGGCCCGCTTCATTGGCGAAACCAAAGCCATCCGCGCCAATCACGGCGCCGGAATGGACGATGCCACGGGCGCCGATTTCGCAGCCGTAGTGCAAGGTGGCACGGGCGTGGAAATGGGTATCCTCGCCAACGCTGGCGTGCTGCCCGATGAAACTGCCGGCATCGATGCGGGCACGCGGGCCGATGACGGCACCGGCTTCGATCACCACCAGCGGACCGATCACCGCATCCGCTGCCACGCTGGCAGCGGGGTCGACCACGGCGCTGGGGTGGATGCCGGCCGGAGGCAGCACCTCGGCCAGGGCCTGGAACATCTGCGCAGCACGGGCGAAATAGGCGTAGGGATTACGGGTGACGATGCGGGCACCGGCATAAGCCTGTACCTGGGCGTCGTCGGCCTCGGACAGGATCAGCGCCGCGGCCTGGGTCTGGTCGGCTTGTGCGCGGAATTTGGGATTGGAGAGGAAGGTGATGTGGCTGGAACCTGCGGCATCCAAGGGCGCGATGCCCTGGACTGCGATGTTCGCATCACCCTTCAACTGCCCGCCCAAGCGCTCGACCAATTGCTCCAGTCGAATACTCATCTTGGCTTTCCGAATGACAGGCGTTGCCTGGAATGACGATAAAACGAAAGCCGCCTGCATGGCGGCCCCTGAAGCGACATGCGGGCGCCGGGGCGATGCTGCCCCGCGCCCGCACGGCGGTGATGCAATTACTTGGCCAGTTCCTTGAGCACCTTGTCGGTGATGTCGATACGCTTGCTGGCGTAGACGGCTTCCTGGAACACGATGTCATACTTCTCGGCATCGGCGATCTGGCGGATCACCTTGTTGGTACGCTCCAGCACAACCGCCAGTTCTTCGTTGCGGCGCTGGTTCAGGTCTTCGCGGAACTCGCGTTGCTTGCGCTGGAATTCCTTGTCCAGATCGGACAGGTCGCGCTGGCGCTTGGCGCGGTCGGAATCGGACAGCACGGCGGCGTCCTTGTCCAGCTTGTCGGACTGGGCCTTCAGACGGGCCGCCATGTCTTGCAGCTCACGGTCGCGCTTGGCGAATTCGGCTTCCAGCTTGGCTTGGGCAGCCTTGGCCGGAGCGGCTTCGCGGAAGATGCGCTCGGTGCTGACGAAGGCGATTTTCGAGCTCTCCTGCGCATGGGCAGGGGCAAAGCTCAACAGGCAGGCAGCCATCACGATGGTCTGCAGGGACAGGAACGATTTGGTCATGAACTTCAAGATTACTCTCCGTATTACGAATCAATGATGACCGCTTTAGAAGCCGGTACCCAGTTGGAACTGGAAGGTTTGAGACTTGTCACCCGTCTTCAGGTTCAATGGCTTACCGAAGCTGAGCTTCAGAGGGCCAATCGGTGACACCCAGCTGATACCCACGCCGGCCGAATAACGCAGGTCGTTCAGCTTGATGTTCTGGCCGTCAGCGAAGACGTTGCCGCCGTCAAAGAAGGTGAACCAGCGCAGCGTACGGTCCTGGCCCGAACCCGGGAACGGGAACTGCAACTCGGCGTTGCCGTACAGACGCGAGGCGCCACCCATGGAGTCGCCGTACTGGTCCTTCAGCGAACCCAGCGAAGACGCTTCGTAGCCGCGCACGGTGCCGATACCGCCGGCATAGTAGTTCTTGAACACCGGATAAGGCTTGCTGCCGATGCCGCGGCCGTAGTCGACTTCGCCATTCAGGGCCAGGGTCACGGCCTTGCTGAAGAAAGGCTGGAAGTACTGGTGCTGATAGCTGGCACGGTAGTACTTCAGGGTACCAAGGTACGAAACTTCCAGGTTGGCGCGCTGATAGCGGCCGGAAGTCGGAACCAGTGCCGAGTCGCGGCCGTCACGCTGCCACGCCACCGTCAGCGGGATGCTGGTGGTACGGGCGCTGCCGATACCGCACGTTGCCCCCGAGGAGACGTCGGTCACATCGCAACCCGCAGCGCCGGCGCCGCCGAAGTCGCGCACATACTGGCGGTACAGCGAGGGGCTGGTGCTGTCGGTGCTGACGTTGGTGTTTTCCACGCCGATACCGAAGAAGACGCGATCCAGTTCCGAGAACGGCACGCCGAACTTGATGCTGCCACCCAGCGTCTTGACGCGATAGTCACCGGTCGTATAGACCGAGGGACGGATCGTGCGCAGGTAGATTTCATAGGTGCGGCTGATGCCGTCATCGGTGAAATACGGATTGGTGGTCGACAGCGAGATCGTGCGATAGCGCGAGCTGGTATTGATGTCGATACCCACGGTATTACCGCTACCGAAGGCGTTTTCCTGCGAGATCGAGCCGGTCAGGCTGAGCTTGTCGGACTGCGAGAAGCCGGCGCCGACCATGATGTTGCCGGTCGGCTTTTCCTCGACCTTCATGTTGAGGTCCACCTGGTCGCTGGTACCCGGCACTTCGGGCGTATCGACGGTGACTTCCTTGAAGTAGCCCAGACGGTCCACGCGGTCGCGCGAGAGCTTGATCTTTTCGCCGTCGTACCAGGAATCCTCGAACTGGCGGAATTCGCGGCGGATCACCTCGTCGCGGGTCTTGGTGTTGCCGGCGATGTTGACGTGACGCACGTAGACGCGCTTGCCCGGGTCGACCATGATGGTGAAGGCGACTTCCTTCTTCTCGCGATCGACATTGGGGTTGGCGTTGACGTTGGCGAAGGCATAGCCGAAGTTGCCCAGGCGCTCGCCGATCTTCTTGGTGCTGTCGGTGAGCTTGGCGCCGGAATAGACGTCGCCCGGTTTCAACTGCACCAGCTTGGACAGTTCCGGCTCCATGCCGAACATCTCACCTTCAAGCTTGACGCCGGAGACGGTGTACTTCTCGCCTTCCTTGATGTTGACGGTGATGTAGATGTCTTTCTTGTCGGGCGTGATCGACACCTGGGTCGATTCGACCTGCATTTCCAGATAGCCGCGATCCAGGTAGTACGAGCGCAGGGTCTCGATGTCGCCCTGCAGCTTTTCCTTGGAATACTGGTCGGCCTTGGTGTACCAGGTGAACCAGCCCGGGGTGGTCAGCTTGATCTGGTCACGCAAGGTGCTGTCGGAGAACACCTTGTTGCCGACGAAATTGATCTGCTTGATGCGGGAAACTTCACCTTCGTCCACCGAGAAGGTAATCGCCACGCGATTACGCTCGACCGGGGTGACGGTGGTGGACACCTTGGCGCCGTACAGGCCGCGCGACAGGTACTGGCGCTTTAATTCCTGCTCGGCACGATCGACCTGGGAGCGGTCGAAGATGCGCGACTCGGCCACGCCGATTTCCTTGAGCGCCTTGGTCAGCTGTTCCTTGTCGAACTCCTTGATGCCGGAGAAATCGACGCTGGCGATGGCCGGACGTTCGACCACCTGCACCACCAGCACGTCGCCTTCGGCCTCGATGCGGACATCGCGGAAGAAGCCGGTGGCATACAGCGCCTTGATGGCGGCAGTGGCCTTTTCATCGTTGAACGTGTCGCCCACGCGCACCGGCAGGTAGCTGAAGACCGTGCCGGCCTCGGTACGCTGGATGCCTTCGACGCGGATATCCTTGACCACGAAGGGCGTGACCGCCATGGCCTGGCTGGAGCACAGGGCAAAGGCGGCTGCGGCGATCAGGCGACGGGAGAAGGTCGGGATGGGATGTTGCGCAGGGTGTAATTTCATCTATCGTTCATCAACAGTTTTTCGCCGTGACACTGCCTGACAAGATGCTGGTAAGGAATTGAAAACGGATCCCAGATCCATTGCCAATTGCTTAACAACTGCCATCGGGCTTGGCCGGCAAATGTAAAAAATCCGGTCTTTCGCGCCGCCCCGCCGCTGGTATCGCCGGGGCCGGCATCAGGCCGGATTCATCCTTGGAACATCAGCCGCACGATATCGTTGAATGCGGCAACGAGCATCAGCGCCATCAGTAAACCCAGGCCGGCACGCTGTGCGATTTCCCCAAACCGTTCGGAAACGGGCCGTCCTGTCAAAATCTCCAGCGCATAATACAGCAAATGACCGCCATCTAGAACCGGGATCGGCAAGAGATTCATCACGCCGAGGCTGATGCTGATGAAGGCCAGGAAGCTCAGATAGCTGACCAGACCCACGCGCGCGGTCTGCCCGGCGTAGTCGGCGATGGTGATGGGGCCGGTGATGTTCTTCAGCGAAACCTGGCCGACGATCATCTTGCCGATCATCTTGACGGTCATCGCACTGGTATCCCAGGTACGCTGTGCGCCCTTGGCCAAGGCGGTCAGCGGGCCATCACTGACGGTGGCCATCTCCGGTGCCAGCGGTACTTCCACCTTGATGCGACCGATGCGCTTGCCGCTGTCGCCCTCTTCCATCGCTTCCGGGGTCACGCGTACCTCGAAGCGGTTGCCGCCGCGCACGCCCTCCAGCAGCAGCGGCTTGCCGGCCGATTCACGGACCTTTTCGACAAAGGCCAGGCCATCCTGGACCGGGACGGCGTCAATGGCAGTGATGCGGTCACCGCTCTGCAGCCCGGCCGCCTTGGCCGGGCCGTCCATGATCTTGCCCAGCACGGCCGGCGGACGCGCCAGGGCCAGGCCCAGCTTGCCCAGGAAATCACCTTCCAGCTCATTGCTGTCGATCCCGGCCAGACGCAGTGTCACGCTATTGAGCAGCTTGCCGCTGCCATTCGGATTGGGACGCTCCACATCCACACGGGCATCGGCCTTCTCCAGCACCAGCTGCATCAGCTTCCAGCGCACCTCCGACCAGACCTGCACCGGTGCGCCATTGATGGCGGTGATGCGGTCACCGGCGCGCAAGCCGGCCTGGTAGGCCGCACTTTGCTCGGCCGCGGCGCGCAGCACCGGCACCGGCTCGGGTACGCCATGCATGTAGAGCCCGGCGAACAGGACGATGGCCAGCAGGAAATTGGCAATCGGCCCCGCCGCCACGATGGCGATGCGGCGCCATACCGACTGCCGGGTGAATTCGCGTTTGAGATCGGCTTCGGGAATGTCTTCCAGTGGTTGCTCGCGGGCATCGAGCATCTTGACGTAACCGCCCAGCGGCAGGATCGACAGCGCCCACTCGGTCTGATCACGCCCGAAACGTCGCGACCAGATCACCCGCCCCATACCCACCGAGAAACGCAGTACCTTGACCCCACACCAGCGGGCGACCAGGTAATGGCCCAGTTCGTGCACCACCACCAGGCTGCCCAGGGCGACGAAGAAAGCGATCAGGGTATGCAGCAGTGTCATCGTGAAATCAGAGCCTCGGCGTGGGTGCGTGCCTGCCGGTCCTGCTCCAGCAAGGCGGCGATATCGTCGGCTTGGCGGTTGGGGATGGCGGACATGACCTCTTGGATCAGGGGAGCGATCTTCCCGAAGCCGATGCGGCGGTCTAGGAAGGCCTGCACGGCAACTTCGTTGGCGGCATTGAGGATGGCCGCCAGTGTGCCACCGGCTCGCAGGGCATCATACGCCAGTTTCAGGCAGGGAAAGCGCCGATAATCGGGTGCCGAGAAGGACAGCTGCGCGATCTGCGCCAGGTCCAGCGGGGCCACGCCGGAGGCGATCCGCTCCGGATAGGCCAGCGCATTGGCGATCGGCGTACGCATGTCGGGGTTTCCCAACTGCGCCAGTACCGAGCCGTCGGCATAGGACACCATGGAATGGATCACGCTTTGAGGGTGGATCACCACCTCGATCTTGTCGGCCGGCGCACCAAAGAGCCAGTGCGCCTCGATCACTTCCAGGCCCTTGTTCATCATGGTGGCCGAATCCACCGAGATCTTGCGCCCCATCACCCACTTGGGATGCGCCACCGCTTCTTCCACGGTCACCTGGTCCAGCGTGCTGACATCGCGGTTCAGGAAGGGTCCGCCGGAGGCGGTCAGCAGGATCTTCTCGACGCCGTGCGCCGGCATCGAGCGGGAATAGTCCGCCGGCAGGCATTGGAAAATGGCGTTGTGCTCGCTATCGATGGGCAGCAGGCTGGCACCATGGGCAGCCACCGTGTCCATCAGCAACTGGCCGGAGATGACCAGGGCTTCCTTGTTGGCCAGCAATATCTTCTTGCCGGCACGAGCGGCGGCCAGCGTCGATGCCAGGCCGGCAGCGCCCACGATGGCGGCCATGACCATGTCGCAACCATCGGCGGCGGCGATATCGCACAGGGCCTGCGGCCCAAAGGCCACTTCGGTCTTCAGATCAGCTGCTCGCAAGAGCTTCTGCAACTCGGCGGCCGCCTCGGCCGAACCGACCACGGCTACTTGCGGGCGAAAACGCTGACATTGCTCGGCCAGTTCGGCCACGCGCGCATGCGCGCTCAGGGCATGGACGCGATAACGGTCCGGATGACGGGCGACCACATCCAGCGTGGACACGCCGATGGAGCCGGTGGAACCGAGAATGCTGATGGACTGCATGGAATTTCCAGAAGGAAAGCGGCGGCTCAGGCAGCCGCCAGCCAGAGGTCGACCAGCGCCGCCAGGGGCAGCACCGGGATGAGCGCATCAATGCGGTCGAGGACGCCGCCATGGCCAGGAAGCAGATTGCTGCTGTCCTTCATGCCGGCGCGCCGCTTGAGCTGCGACTCGAAGAGATCGCCCACCACGCTGGCCACCACCATCAGGCTCAAGGCCCCGACAAAACCGGCCCAGCCCCAGCGGTTGAAGAGGTGATACTGGAAGGTCTCGCCCGCGCTCATGGACATGGCCACGGCGGCCGAAATCACCAGCACCGCCAGCCAGCCACCGATGGCACCTTCCCAGGACTTGCCCGGAGAAATGGTGGGCGCCAGCTTGTGGCGACCGAAACCCTTGCCGGCGAAATAGGCGCCGATGTCAGCCACCCACACCACCGCCATCACCGACAGCAGATACAGCGGCGAACGCTGGAACAGATCCACGATGGCCACGAAGCAGCCGAGGATGGACAGCATATAGGTCGCATTGAGCAGGCGATTGCCGAAGGCCTCGACCCTGGGCAGGCCCAGCCCCAGGGCTGGCACGAACCGCAATGCCCACAACAGCACGCACAGCACGTAGAGCGGACGCACGCTGGGCAGGCCGCTGAAGAACAGGATCACGCAGAAGACCAGCGTCCACACGACTGCCCACAAGGTCGGACGCGGGCTCTTGAAGAGGCGGAAACATTCCCAGGCGCCGGCGGCGAAAAACACCAGCGCGGCCATGGCAAAGGCCGGGAAATAGCCGAAATACAGGATCGGCAACAGGATTGCCAGCAAAATCAACGCCGTGATGACACGCGTCTTGAGCATCAGGAAGCCTTTTTCTGGTCCAGCACCTGGGCGCTGGTGCGCCCGAAGCGGCGCTCGCGTTGTTGATAGGACCCGATCGCCACGTCCAGCGCCTTGGCATCGAAGTCGGGCCAGAAGGTCTCGGTGAAATACAGTTCGCTGTAGGCCAGTTGCCACAGCAGGAAATTGGAAATGCGCTGTTCGCCGCCGGTGCGGATGAACAGGTCCGGCTCCGGGGCATAGGCCATGGCCAGATAGGGTGCCAGTTCTTCTTCGGTGTAATCGGATACGCCTGGCTTGTCCTTGACCATGCGCGAGACCGCCTGCATGACATCCCAGCGGCCACCGTAATTGGCGCAGACAGTCAGGGTCAGACGGCTGTTGCCGGCCGTCTGGGCCTCAGCCTTGGCGGCCATCTCCTGCAGCTTGGGATCGAATCGGCTCATGTCGCCGACGATCTTGAGGCGGATGCCGTTGTTGGCCATCTTGCCCACTTCGCGCTCCAGCACGGTCATGAACAGACGCATCAATACCGACACTTCATCGGCCGGACGACGCCAGTTTTCGGAACTGAAGGCAAACAGGGTCAGGAATTCGATGCCGCGTTCGGCACTGGCCTCGACGATGGAACGTACTGCGTCCACCCCCTTGGCATGCCCCGCCACGCGCGGCAGGAAACGCTTGGTCGCCCAACGACCGTTGCCGTCCATGATGATGGCAACATGGCGCGGAACCGCGGAAGAATCCGGAACCGCAAGAGTTGAGCTTTGATGCTTCATGAAAATAATTTAGTGCATTTCGGTGCATGGGGAGCGGTGCAGCGCCTCATGGTAACGGCAGCCGGGCGCTTTGACAAACCAGCCGCCCACGCCCTGCGCCACCCGAATTGCTCCCCGCTGCGCGCCCGCACATTTGCTGTCTTTGACTTCTCGTGCAGCGCGACCGTCTGCACGGTCGCGCGTGGGGCCTGCCGGACGACCTACACGGTCATCACTTCCTTTTCCTTGTCGCCCACCAGCTTGTCGATCTCGGCGACGAACTTGTCGGTCAGCTTCTGGATTTCGTCCTGGCCGCGGCGCTCGTCATCTTCCGAGGCGACCTTGTCCTTGACCAGCTTCTTCAGACCTTCGTTGCCTTCGCGACGGATGTTGCGCACCGCGATCTTGGCATCTTCGGCTTCGCTCTTGACCAGCTTGACCATTTCCTTGCGGCGCTCTTCGGTCAGCGGCGGCATCGGCACGCGGATCAGTTCGCCGTGGGTGGCCGGGTTCAGGCCCAGGTCGGCTTCACGGATGGCCTTCTCGACGGCAGCGACCATCTTCTTCTCGTACGGCTGCACACCGATGGTGCGGGCGTCGATCAGGGTCAGGTTGGCGACCTGCGACAGGCCGGTCGGCGAACCGTAGTAATCGACCATCACCTGGTCCAGCAGGCCGGTATGGGCGCGGCCGGTACGGACCTTGGCCAGGTTGGCCTTCAGGGTCTCGATGGACTTACCCATCTTCTGTTCAGTATTTTTCTTGACGTCAGCGACACTCATGCTGCTCTCCTAACTTGGTGCAATAACTTGGCTTTTCTTGATGGCAAATGCCTGAAAGAGGGGCATTGTAAACGGGAATGACCGGCCTGCGGCCGGTTTCTGTTCCGCAATACGGCTCAGACGTGGACCAGGGTACCCTCGTCGTCACCCATGACCACGCTCTTGAGCGCGCCCGGCTTGACGATGGAAAACACCTTGATCGGCAGCTTCTGGTCACGGCACAGCGCGAAGGCGGTCGCGTCCATCACCTGCAGATGCTTGGCGATGGCTTCGTCGAAGGAAATCGACTGATAGCGGGTCGCGGCCGGGTCCTTCTTGGGGTCGGCGGTGTAGACACCGTCCACCTTGGTGGCCTTGAGCACGATCTGGGCGCCGATTTCCGAGCCACGCAGGGCGGCGGCGGTATCGGTAGTGAAGAAGGGGTTGCCGGTACCGGCAGCGAAGACCACGATCTTGCCCTCTTCCAGGTATTGCAGCGCCTTCGGGCGCACATAGGGCTCGACCACCTGTTCGATGCCAATGGCGGACATCACGCGGGCTGTCAGGCCAGCCTGACGCATCGCGTCGGCCAGGGCCAGCGAGTTCATGACGGTGGCCAGCATGCCCATGTAGTCGGCGGTCGCACGATCCATGCCCTGGGCGCCCGGCGCCACGCCGCGGAAGATGTTGCCGCCACCGATCACGATGGCCAGTTCCACGCCCAGTTTGCTGATTTCTGCTACATCCGCGACCATGCGTTCGATGGTCGCGCGATTGATACCGTAGGCGTCGTCGCCCATCAGTGCTTCGCCGGAGAGTTTGAGGAGTACGCGCTTATAAGCAGGTGTTGTCATTGCAGGGCTCCGTGTTCTTTCCGATGTTGAATTGCTTGTTGACGCGTCGGCACTCGCTGTCACCCGACGAAACGGCGCGATTTCGTCATCTGGATGTAGCCCGAACGCATGAGGGGGTTACTGCTGCGCCCTACTCTATTGCCACTACGACTGCCATTGCTTCCATGCTGTTGCCATTGCCACTTGCAGCCTGTCCACTGCACCTGCCATCGGATCACCCGGCAGCCGACCCAGAGGATAGATGCAGCCTTCTCCGAAAGTTCCCGGGGACCGGCTTAAAAAAACGGGCCTCTCGGCCCGTTTTTCTTGCAACGCTTACTGAGCTTGTTTCGCTGCAGCCACTTGCGCAGCCACTTCGGCGGCGAAGTCGTCTTGCTTCTTCTCGATGCCTTCACCCACCACGTACATGGCGAACGACTTGACGGTCGCATTGGCGGCCTTGAGCATCTGCTCGACGCTTTGCTTGTCGTTCTTCACGAAAGCCTGGTTGAACAGGGAAACTTCCTTCAGGTACTTCTGCACCGAACCGTCCACCATCTTGGCGACGATCTCGGCCGGCTTGCCGGATTCGGCAGCCTTCAGGGCGGCGACCGAGCGTTCCTTCTCGATCAGGTCGGCCGGCACTTGCTCGGCCGACAGGGCGACCGGCTTCATGGCGGCGATGTGCATGGCCACGTCCTTGCCCACTTGCTCGTCGGCACCGTCGAACTCGACGATCACGCCGATACGGGTACCGTGCAGGTAGGAAGCCAGCTTGCCGCTGGTTTCGAAACGCTGGAAGCGACGGAACGACATGTTCTCGCCGATGCGGCCGATCAGTTCGGTGCGCACTTCTTCCAGGGTCTTGCCGTCGGCCAGCTTGCAGGCGCCCAGGGCAGCCACGTCAGCCGGGTTCTGCTCGACCACCAGCTTGGCAGCGGCTTCGACCAGACCGATGAACTCGTCGTTCTTGGTCACGAAGTCGGTTTCGCAGTTCACCTCGACCAGCGCGCCGACGTTGCCGGCGATGTAGGTCGAGATCACGCCTTCTGCGGTGATGCGGGAAGAGGCCTTGGAAGCCTTGCTGCCCAGCTTGACGCGCAGAATCTCTTCCGCCTTGGCCATGTCGCCACCGGCTTCGGTCAGCGCCTTCTTGCATTCCATCATCGGCGCGTCGGTCTTCGCGCGCAGATCGCCCACCATTGCTGCGGTAATTGCCGCCATACTATTCTCCTGACTTGGAGGCATCCCGCGTCCTGCGGCATGCCTGAAACTCGAAAATTGAATCAAAAAAAAGGGGCCACTGCGTCACTACCCGCTGTCACCCCTTTTTGTACTACCGTACTACCGGAAGAGCAGAATCAAGCCTGCTCGACCTCGACGAATTCATCGCCCTTGACTGCTTCGACCACGTCGTTGACGGCGTTGGCACGGCCTTCCAGCACGGCGTCAGCCATGCCGCGAGCGTACAGTGCGATTGCCTTGGCGGAGTCGTCGTTACCCGGGATCACGTAGGTGACGCCTTCGGGCGAGTGGTTGGTATCGACCACGCCGATGACCGGGATGCCCAGCTTGGCGGCTTCGGTGATGGCGCCCTTGTGGTAGCCGACGTCGATGACGAAGATGGCGTCAGGAATGCCACCCATGTCCTTGATGCCGCCGATGGCCTTCTGCAGCTTTTCCTGTTCACGGCTGAACAGCAGGGCTTCCTTCTTGGACAGCTTCTCGACGGAACCGTCTTCGACTGCTGCTTCCATGTCCTTCAGACGCTTGATCGAGGTCTTGATGGTCTTGAAGTTGGTCAGCATGCCGCCCAGCCAGCGCTGATCGACGTAAGGCACGCCAGCACGTTGTGCTTCAGCGGCCAGGATTTCACGCGCTTGGCGCTTGGTGCCGACGAACAGGATAGTGCCGCGGTTGGACGACAGTTGACGCACGTACTTCTGCGCCTCCTGGTACATGCCCAGGGTCTTTTCCAGGTTGACGATGTGAATCTTGTTGCGGTGGCCGAAGATGAAGGGGGCCATCTTGGGGTTCCAGAAGCGGGTTTGGTGACCGAAGTGGACACCGGCTTCCAGCATTTCGCGCATGGTAACGGACATGAATTTCTCCAGGGTTAGGTCTGGAATCCGCTCGGTCATCCGGCTCATGCAGCCAGACACCCTTTTAGCGAACGGATTCGCGTTTCAAAAAGATTTACAACACATATTGCCAAAAAGATATGAAGATTCATTCCGCACACCGATTCCGGCAACCGACCCGAGGTTTCAGATCAGCCCGGCATTCTACTCGACCCCGCCCTTTTGTTCAAGTAGCACGTCAATTCGCCGCAAATCACCCCGAATTGCCATCCAGCCCGCCACCATGGCCGGCAAAACAGAAAACACCCTCGTCGTCTATAATCCCGACTTGACGATTTTCTAGCGAATTGCGATTCATCATGGGCAATATCACCATCAAGACCGCCGAAGACATCGAAGGCATGCGCGTGGCCGGCCGCCTGGCCGCCGAGGTGCTGGACTACATCACCCCCTTCGTGAAGCCCGGCGTGACCACCGGCGAGATCGACCGCCTCTGCCACGAGTACATGACCAATGTACAAGGCAGCATCCCGGCCCCGCTCAATTACTGCCCTCCCGGCTACACCCCCTACCCCAAAGCCATCTGCACCTCGCTCAATGACGTGATCTGCCACGGCATCCCCGGCGACAAGGTGATGAAGAACGGCGACGTGCTCAACATCGACGTCACCATCATCAAGGACGGCTACCACGGCGACACCAGCCGCATGTTCTTCCTGGGCGAGCCCTCCATCCTGGCGCGCCGCCTCACCGAGATCACCTACGAATGCATGTGGCTGGGCATCTCCAAGATCAAGCCGGGCGCCCACCTGGGCGACATCGGCCACGTCATCCAGCAGCATGCCGAAAAGGCCGGCTATAGCGTGGTGCGCGAGTTCTGCGGCCACGGCATCGGCAAGGTCTTCCACGAAGAGCCGCAGGTGCTGCACTATGGCCGCCCCGGCACCCTGGAAAAGCTGGAAGCCGGCATGATCTTCACCGTCGAACCCATGATCAACGCCGGCCGCCGCGAAATCCGCGAGATGGGCGACGGCTGGACCATCAAAACCAAGGACCGTAGCCTGTCGGCGCAGTGGGAACACACCGTCCTGGTCACCGAGACCGGTTTCGAGGTGCTGACCGTCTCGCCCGGCATGCCGGCGCCGCCGGCCTTCATCCAGAACCAGGTCGCTGCCGCGGCCTGAGCGAACGATGGCGGGGCAAGCAACGGTGACGCCACCTGCCCCGCCCGCAGTTTCCGGCATGAAACCTGCTAAGGGCTCGGGGCCGCATGGGGATGCGGCCCCGTCCGTTGTTGGCGCTCCCCCCGCGCCCTGCCTCCTTTGATCGAATCCACCGATGCCCACTCTCGCCATCACGCTCAAGAAACAGCTCAAGGCCGCGCGCCAGCAAGCCATCGATGTGTTCCAGTCCAATCACAAGACCGAGCAACTGCTGGCGCAATTGCGCCGCAATGTCGATGAAGCGCTGACCAAGGCCTGGGAAGAACTGGGCATGTCCGGCAATGCCGCGCTGGTGGCCGTGGGCGGCTATGGCCGTGGCGAACTGTTCCCGCATTCGGACGTGGATGTACTGATCCTGCTGGACCAGGCACCGGACGCCGCCAAGAAGGAAAAGCTGGAATCGCTGGTGCAACTGTTCTGGGACATCGGCCTGGAAATCGGCCACAGCATCCGCACCATCGACGAATGCCTGGACGAATCGGCGGCCGACATCACGGTCCAGACCAGCCTGCTGGAAGCCCGTCTGGTCACCGGCAACCGGGCCCTCTTCAAGCGCCTGCAGGAGCGCTACCACGCCGCGCTCGACCCGCTGGCCTTCTTCCAGGCCAAGACCCTGGAAATGCGCCAGCGCCACGTGAAATATGAAGATACCCCCTACAGCCTGGAACCCAACTGCAAGGAAAGCCCCGGCGGGCTGCGCGACCTGCAGGTGATCCTGTGGGTGGCCAAGGCGGCCGGCCTGGGCAATTCCTGGGGCGAACTGGCCGAGCACGGCATGCTGACCTCTACCGAGGCACGGCAATTGCGCCAGAAGGAACGCGCCTTCAAGGACATCCGCATCCGTCTGCACATCCTCACCGACCGCCGCGAAGACCGGCTGGTGTTCGACATCCAGACGCAACTGGCCGAAACCTTCGGCTTCAAGACCACCGATACCCGCCGCGCCAGCGAATACCTGATGCAGCGCTACTACTGGGCCGCCAAGGCGGTGACCCAGTTGAACACCATCCTGCTGCAGAACATCGAAGCCCACCTGTTCCCGCAGCAGGCGGTGCCACGCCAGATCAACGAGCGCTTCAATGAGGTCAACGGCTTCCTCGACATCGCCCACGACAAGGTCTTCGAAGACACTCCCTCGGCCATGCTGGAGGTGTTCCTGGTGCTTTCCGAGCATCCCGAGCTCAAGGACATGTCGGCCCGCACCATGCGCGCGCTGTGGCATGCGCGCTTCAAGATCGACAATGCCTTCCGCAACGATCCGCACAACCATCGGCTGTTCATGCAGATCATCCAGAGCAAGCGCGGCATCACCCATGCCCTGCGCGGAATGAACGCAACCAGCGTGCTGGGTCGCTACCTGCCCAATTTCCGCCAGATCGTCGGACAGATGCAGCACGACCTGTTCCACGTCTACACGGTGGATCAGCACATCCTGATGGTAGTGCGCAACGTACGCCGCTTCACCATGAGCGAGCATGCCCACGAATACCCCTTCTGCAGCCAGCTGATGGCCAACTTCGGCCAGCCCTGGGTGCTGTACGTCGCCGCCCTGTTCCACGACATCGCCAAGGGGCGCGGCGGTGATCACTCCAAGCTGGGCATGGCCGATGCGCGGGCCTTCTGCCTGCAGCATGGCATCTCCGAAGAGAATACCGAGCTCATCGTGTTCCTGGTCGAACAGCACCTGGCCATGTCGCATGTGGCGCAGAAGCAGGACATGTCCGACCCCGACGTCATCACCGCCTTCGCCCAGCTGGTCAAGGACGAACGCCACCTGACCGCACTCTACCTGCTGACCGTGGCCGACATCCGCGGCACCAGCCCGAAGGTATGGAACGCCTGGAAGGGCAAGCTGCTGGAAGACCTCTACCGCATGACCCTGCGCGTGCTGGGCGGCGAAGCACCCTCGGCCGACCGCGAGCTCAAGAACACCCAGCAGGAAGCCATCAAGACGCTGCGCCTCTATGGTCTGCCGGCCGACGCCCACGAACAGCTCTGGAAGCAGCTGGATGTGGCCTACTTCCTGCGCCACGACGCCTCCGACATCGCCTGGCAGACGCGCTGTTTCTACGACAAGGTCGATACCGGGGTGCCGCTGGTGCGCTGCCGCCTGGCGCCCATCGGCGAAGGCGTGCAGGTGGCGGTCTACACGCCCGACCGCCCCGACCTGTTCGCGCGCATCTGCAGCTATTTCGATGAAAAAAGCTTCAGCATCTTCGATGCCAAGATCCACACCACCCGCAACAACTACGCACTGGATGCCTTCCTGATCAATGCCCCGGTGTTCGCCAAGAACTACCGCGACATCATCAACCTGATCGAACACGAACTGGGCGCCCTGCTGCAGTCGGACCAGCCGTTGCCGCCGCCATCCAAGGCCCGCCTGTCGCGGCTGTCGCGCACCTTCCCGGTCAATCCATCGGTGGACCTGCGCCCGGACGAACGCGGCCAGTACTACCTGCTGTCGGTCTCGGCCAATGACCGCGCCGGCCTGCTGTATTCGATCTCCAACGTCCTGGCCAAGTACCGGATCAACCTGCACACCGCCAAGGTGATGACCCTGGGCGAGCGGGTGGAAGACGTGTTCCTGATCGACGGCCCCGGGCTGTCCCAGCCGCGCAACCAGATCCTGCTGGAAACCGAACTCCTGCAGACCCTGCGCATCTGACCTCGCCGGTACCGGCAGGGCCGCCGCCAGTCTGGCGCGCCGGCCCTGCCGGCCTTACAATCTCACCCTCGCCGCTGGCCGGCTCCCCGTTTTTCGCAAGGCAATTCCCATGACTGAACCCGTACGACTTTCCAAACGCATGTCCGAACTCGGCCTGTGCTCGCGCCGCGAGGCCGACGAATGGATAGAAAAGGGCTGGGTGCGGGTCGATGGCGTGGTGGTATCGGTGCTGGGCAGCAAGGTGTTGCCGCACCAGAAGGTGACCGTGGAACGCCAGGCCAGCGCCGAACAGGCACAGCGCGTGACCATCCTGCTCAACAAGCCCATGGGCTATGTCAGCGGCCAGGCCGAGGACGGCTACAAGCCCGCCGTGGTGCTGGTCAACGAGCAATCCCGCTGGGTCGAAGACCAGACCGACATGCGCTACCATCCGCGCCAGCTGAAGAGCCTGGTACCGGCCGGGCGACTGGACATCGACTCGGTCGGCCTGCTGGTACTGACCCAGGATGGCCGCATCGCCAAGCAACTGATCGGCGAAGATTCGGCGGTCGACAAGGAATATCTGGTGCGGGTGCAATACACCCGCCCCGGCAAGCTTCCCGAATCCGATCTCAAGCGCCTGAACCACGGCCTGATCATGGACGGCAAGCCGCTGCGTCCGGCCAAGGTGGCCTGGCAGAACGAAGACCAGTTGCGCTTCACCCTGCGCGAAGGCAAGAAGCGCCAGATCCGCCGCATGTGCGACATGGTGGGACTGAAGGTGATCGGCCTGAAACGCGTGCGCATCGGCGGCGTCAAGCTGGGCGACCTGCCGGTGGGGCAATGGCGCTACCTGCGGCCTGACGAAAAGTTCTAGAAGTTCAGATCACTACCCGCAAACGAGAACGGCCCTGACTCAACATCAGGGCCGTTGCTTTTTCCAGCAAAACAGGGAAAAGGATCAGAGGAAACGATCCAGGATCTTGCGACTATGCTTGTCCAGCGCCTTCTGGTCGCGGATCAGGAACTGGATGCCATGGCTGTCGGCAATCAACAGCGCCGGTGCCGCCAGGCGACGGATATCCTCCTCCCCCTTGAGGGTGAAGGTCGTGGTGCCACGGGTGGTCTGTACGGTCCAGTCGCTGGGCGTGGCGAAGGTCGAGACACTGACGATACGCTCGATCTCGGGCATGAATTCGCGGCTGGCCAGCTCTTCCTCGATCAGCTTGCGCGCGTTTCCGGCGAGCTCATCCAGCGTATCGATCCAGGCCAGTTCATGGCCATCGCTGCTGACCAGCGACAGCCCGTGATCCGGCGCGGAGACGGGAAAGGCTCGCACCGGAATCACATTCTCATGGGCCACACCATCGACATCGGTGAGCACCAGGCGGCCGAAGCTGTTGCGTTGCAGTTGCCAGGACGGCTGGGCAATAGTGGTGGTCGTCATGGCTTCAATCGCCCTTCTCATCGTCGCTCACCGACACCTCGGCATCCCCGTCCGGGTTGCGCGCCTGTGCCTGATAGAGCTTGTAGTAATGCCCTTCGCGGGCCATCAGTTCTTCATGGTTGCCGACCTCGACCACCTGGCCGCGATCCAGCACCACCAGACGGTCGGCCTTGCGCAGCGTGGACAGGCGGTGGGCAATGGCGATCGTGGTCCGGCCCTGCACCAGGTTGTCCAGGGCTTTCTGGATTTCCTTTTCGGTGGTGGTATCGACCGAGGAAGTGGCCTCATCCAGGATCAGGATGCGCGGATCGATCAGCAGCGCCCGCGCAATCGAGATGCGCTGGCGCTCGCCGCCCGACAGCGCCTGCCCGCGTTCGCCGACCAGCGAGTCGTAACCCTGCGGCAGGCGCAGGATGAATTCGTGGGCATGGGCGGCACGGGCCGCAGCGATGATTTCCTCGCGGGTGGCCTCGGGCTTGCCGTAAGCGATGTTCTCGGCAATCGTGCCGAAGAACAGGAAAGGCTCCTGCAGCACCAGCCCGATGTTACGGCGGTATTCGGAAATCGGCAGCGAACGGATGTCCACGCCATCGATGCGGATCGCCCCTTCGGAGACATCGTAGAAGCGGCAGATCAGGTTCACCATGGTCGACTTGCCCGAACCGCTGTGTCCGACCAGGCCGATCATCTCGCCCGGAGCAATCGACAGGCTCATGTTGCGGATCACGGCGCGGTTGCCGTAGCGGAAGCCGATATTGCGCACTTCGATGGCACCCTGCACCTTCTCCAGGTGCACCGGGTTGGCCGGTTCCGGCACGCTGGAGACGTGATCCAGGATGTCGAAGATGCGCTTGGCGCCGGCGGCCGCCTTCTGGGTCACCGACACGATGCGGCTCATCGAATCCAGGCGCGTGTAGAAGCGGCTGATGTAGGCCAGGAAGGCCGTCAGCACACCCACCGTGATCTGGTTGCTGGAGACCTGCCAGATACCGAACACCCATACCACCAGCAGGCCCACTTCGGTCAGGAAGGTGACGGTCGGCGTAAACAGCGACCATATCTTGTTGACCCGGTCATTGACCATCAGGTTGTGGCGGTTGGCCTCACGAAAACGGGCCACTTCGCGCTTTTCCTGGGCGAAGGCCTTGACCACGCGGATGCCGGGGATGGTATCGGCCAGCACGTTGGTCACCTCAGACCAGATGCGGTCGATCTTCTCGAAGCCGTGGCGCAGGCGGTCGCGCACCACATGGATCATCCACGCGATGAAAGGCAGCGGCAACAAAGTCACCAGCGCCAGCCAGGGATTGATGGAGATCAGGATGGCCGCCGTCATGATGATCATCAGCACATCGATGGCGAAGTCCAGCAGGTGCAGCGAAAGGAAGACGCAGATGCGGTCGGTCTCGGAGCCGATGCGGGCCATCAGGTCACCGGTCCGCTTGCCGCCGAAATATTCCTGCGACAGCCGCAGCAGGTGCGCATAGGTGGTGGTGCGCAGGTCGGCCCCGATGCGCTCGGACACCAGCGCCAGGATATAGGTCCGTGCCCAGCCCAGGCCCCAGGCCAGCAGCGCCGCGCCCAGCAGGCCCGACAGATAGAGCGTGGCCAGATGGGTATCGATGGGCGTGCCGTTCTGGAACGGGATCAGCACATTGTCCATCAGCGGCATGGTCATGTAGGGCGGCACCAGCGTCGCCGCCGTCGAGGCCAGCGTCAGCAGGAAGCCCAGCAGCAGCGACCCCTTGTAGGGCTTGGCAAAGCGCGACAGGCGGAACAGCGCCCAGGTGGACGGCGGCGCCTCCTTGGTCTCGGGGCAGATGGCACAGGTTTCCTGGCCTTCCGGCAGGACCGCCTTGCAGGTCGGGCAGACGTCGCCCTCTTCCTCGACCTGCACGCCCGAGGCCAGCAGGTCGCGTTGCTGCTCGAACAACTTGATCAGGCGCAGCGCCTGCGGGTTCTGCGCCAGCGTGTAGCGCCAGGCCGCCAGGCGGCCGGTGCCGTCGCACAGTTCCAGCGTGCCCACGCCGGCGTGGTCGTGGTGCTTCATTTGCAGATCGGGCCCGTAGGTCCATTCCTGCCAGACGCGACCGTCGGCAGAGCTGGAGAGCAGGCGGCGTTCGGTCGCCAGCACCAAAGAGCGGGAGAATTGCAACTGGGCGTCCAGGTCCAGCTCCAGCCAGGCCAGCACGGCTTCGCCGGGCGCCAGGCGGGCAGCAGTTTCCGTTTGCCAGCGCTCGGGCAGGCTGGCGGTCGCGGAAGGATGTGAGTCAGTAGTCATGTAACGGCAACGTTGAGGCCCGAAGTGAGCAGTTTGGCTATTGTTTTATGGATGAGCAGGTCTCGCCGGACCGCTTGCAACGCCTCAGCGGCGAGCAGCGCGCGATTATAGCGCAGCGCCCCGCAGCCCCTGCCTGCGTCGCGCACCCCGGATAGGCGACAAGCTTCACCCGATAACGCGAGAACCGGCAAAACGGTGCACCAGAGCAGAGATTCAGCGCAATTTTCCCGCCAAATGCGAATGCCGGGAGCGCCTGAACACCGCGTTTTTTGCGCCGGGCGTGCCACGGGGAGAAACAGTCTGCGACAATATCGTTCACTTCCCATCCCCCAGCATCAGCCTACAGATGACTTTTATGCCCTTTCTGCGCCCATTTGAGCGGTCTCCCGGATCGGGGCCAGGCCGCCAGCGTTCTTCCCGACAAGAAAATCCGGGGTCGTTCTGTCGTATCCAGTAAACCAAACGCCGCCCTGCGCGTTAGTGAACCATGCGTTATTCTGACAGAGTGCTGACCGGTCTGCGCCGGGCTTCATCTGAGGGCGGCGACAAATGCATCTGCAGTACAGGCAGCATGGGCAAAACGGACAAGCTCCAGCATTTCAGAATTTCAGCAGCTTCGGCAATCCAGGCTTAGGCCAACACAGCGGCACACCAACCACACATGAAAAATATCGAATTCCTCCGTTTCCTGAACCTCAAGGGTCCGAACATCTGGACTTACCGTTCCGCTCTCGAAGTGTGGATCGATATCGGCGAACTGGAAGACTGCCCCTCCAACACCATTCCCGGCTTCCCGGACCGCCTGACCACCTGGCTGCCGACCCTGATCGAACACCGCTGCAGCTATGAAGAGCGCGGCGGCTTCGTGCGTCGCCTGCACGAGGGCACCTGGCCCGGTCACATCCTGGAACACGTCACCCTGGAACTGCAGAACCTGGCCGGCCTGCCCGGCGGCTTCGGCAAGGCCCGCGAAACCAATGTGCGCGGCGTCTACAAGGTGGTGGTGCGCGCCCGCCATGAGACCGTCACCCGCGCCGCCCTCTTTGCCGCCCGCGATCTGGTGATGGCCGCCATCGAAGACCGTCCCTACGACCTCGACGGCACCCTCTCCAAGCTGCGCCGCATGGTCGACCGCCTGTGCCTGGGTCCCAGCACGGCCTGCATCGTGGACGCCGCCGACGAGCGCCGCATCCCCACCATCCGCCTGTCCGAAGGCAACCTGGTGCAACTGGGCCACGGCTGCAAGTCGCGTCGCATCTGGACCGCAGAATCAGACCAGACCAGCGCCATTGCCGAAGGCATTTCACGCGACAAGGATCTGACCAAGTCGCTGCTGGAAACCTGCGGCGTGCCGGTCCCTGAAGGTAGTCTGGTGGAAAGCCCGGAAGACGCCTGGGAGGCCGCCCAGGACATCGGCCTGCCGGTGGTGGTCAAGCCCTGCGACGCCAACCATGGCCGCGGCGTCTTCATTGACCTCAATACCCGCGAAGAAATCGAAACCGCCTACAAGGTCGCGCTGGAAGAAGGCAGCGGCGTGCTGGTCGAACGCTTCGTGCCGGGCCTGGAACACCGCCTGCTGATCGTTGGTGGCAAGCTGGCCGCCGCCGCCCGTGGCGAACCCATCTTCATCGTCGGCGATGGCAAGTCCACCGTCCAGGACCTGCTGGACGAGCTGAACCGCGACCCGCGTCGTGGCCTGCTGGAAGAACACCTGCTGGACCCGGTGCTGCTGGAACGCGAACCGGCCGCCGCGCTGGAACTGCAACGCCAGGGCCTGACCACCGAATCGGTCCCCGCCGCCGGCCGCCGCATCCTGCTGCTGCGCAACGGCAACGTCTCTTCCGACATCACCGATCTGGTCCACCCCAGCGTGGCCGCCGCCGCCTCGCTGGCCGCCCGCATCGTCGGCCTTGACATCGCCGGCGTGGACATCGTGGCCGAAGACATCTCGCGCCCGCTGGCCGACCAGGGCGGTGCCATCGTCGAGGTCAACGCCGGCCCCGGCCTGCTGATGCACTTGAAGCCCTCCGACGGCAAGCCGCGTCCGGTCGGCGAAGCCATCATCGACAACCTGTTCGGCCCGGAAGAAAACGGTCGCATCCCCATCGTCGGCGTCACCGGCACCCACGGCAAGACCACCATCTCGCGCCTGATCGCGCGCATCGTGCACCTCTCGGGCAAGCATGTGGGCCTGGCCTGCGGCGATGGCCTGTACTTCGGTGAACGCCAGATCGAGCGTGGCAACCGCGCCAACTGGGACGCAGCTCACCGCGTGCTGTTGAACCGTGCGGTGGAAGCCGCCGTGTTCGAGAACGGCAGCGCCTCCATCCTGGCCGAAGGCCTGGCCTATGACCGCTGCCTGGTGGGCGTGGTCGCCAACATCGACCCCGACGACAGCCTGCCCGAGTTCTACATCGAGAACGCCGAACAGATCGCCACCAAGGTCAAGCGCACCCAGGTGGACCTGGTGTTACCCGATGGCGCGGCCGTGCTCAATGCCGACGACCCGCTGGTGGCGGACATGGCCCAGCTGTGCGATGGCGAGGTGATCTTCTTCGGCACCGACCCGGCCTCCGAACTGCTGGTCGGCCATCTGAAGGAAGGTGGCCGCGCCGTGTTCCTGCGCGATGGCGACCTGATCCAGGCCGACGGTGAACGCGAATGCAAGGTCAGCTCGGTGGATGCCATTCCGCTGACCGAAAACGGCGCCGTCGCCTACCAGGTCGAGAACGTGCTGGCCGCCGTGGGCGCAGCCTGGGCGCTGGGTATCAGCCCCGAGGTCATCCGCGCCGGCATCGAGCTCTTCGGTACCGAACGGGCCGAAGAGCAAGGCCTGAAGTTCAAGAGCCAGGTGGCCTGAGCCATCGGCTTGGACTGCATCCGCACTGCAAGACAGACAGATTCAAGATCAAGAGACACCTAGGAAAACTTGTCCATGGACGTATCCCGCATTCGCGCCCTGCGCGGCCCCAATCTCTGGAGCAGACACACTGCCATCGAAGCCATCGTTTCCTGCCCGGAACACGAGCGCGTCATCGACGACATGCCCGGCTTCGAACTGCGCCTGCGCGCCCGCTTCCCGCAAATCGGCTTCCTCGAACCCGACGGCGGCAAGCAGGTGGTGTCGATGGCCCACGCGCTGGCTGCCGCAGCCCTGGCGCTGCAATCGCAGGCCGGCTGTCCGGTGACCTTCAGCCGCACGGTGTCCACCGTCGAGACCGGCATCTACCAGGTGGTGGTGGAATACAGCGAAGAGGAAGTCGGCCGCCTGGCCTTCGACCTGGCGCTGGAACTGGTGCAGGCAGCCCAGGCTGATGCGCCCTTCGACCTGACCGCCGCGCTTACCCGCATCCGCGAGCTGGACGAAGATGTCCGCCTGGGGCCCTCCACCGGCTCCATCGTCAATGCCGCCATCAAGCGTGGCATTCCCTATCGCCGCCTGACCCAGGGCAGCATGGTGCAGTTCGGCTGGGGCAGCCGTCAGAAGCGCATCCAGGCCGCCGAGACCAGCAACACCAGCGCCATTGCCGAATCCATCGCTCAGGACAAGGATCTGACCAAGATGCTGCTGCACGCCGCTGGTGTGCCGGTGCCCAACGGCCGCGTGGTCACCACGGCCGAAGACGCGCTCAAGGCGGCCGAGGAAATCGGTTCGGCCGTGGTCATCAAACCGCTGGACGGCAACCAGGGCAAGGGTGTGGCGGTCAACATCAGCACCCCGGAACAGATCACCCGCGCCTTCAACAACGCCGCCCTGATCAGCGATGAAGTGATCGTCGAGCGCTACCTGCCCGGCCACGACTTCCGCCTGCTGGTGATCGGCAAGACCCTGGTGGCGGCCGCCCGCCGCGACCCGCCGCAAGTCATCGGCGATGGCGTGCACACCATCCGCCAGCTGATCGACCAGGTCAACGCCGACCCGCTGCGCGGCGATGGCCACGCCACCTCGCTGACCAAGATCCGCCTGGACGACATCGCCCTGCTGGTGCTGTCGGGCCAGAACCTGGAACCCGAATCCATCCCCGCCCAGGGAGTACGCGTGGTCCTGCGCAACAACGCCAACCTGTCCACCGGCGGCACTGCCACCGATGTCACCGACGACGTCCATCCCGACGTGGCGGCACGCGCCATTGCGGCGGCCCAGATGGTGGGGCTGGACATCTGCGGCGTGGACGTGGTCTGCAACTCGGTACACATGTCGCTGGAAGAGCAAGGCGGCGGCATCGTCGAAGTCAATGCCGCGCCAGGCCTGCGCATGCATCTCTCGCCCTCCTACGGCAAGGCGCGCGATGTCGGTGAAGCCATCGTCTCGACCATGTACGACGATGGCGACGATGGTCGCATCCCCGTGGTGGCCGTGGCTGGTACCAACGGCAAGACCACCACCGTGCGCCTGATCACCCATCTGCTGGCCAAGACCGGCCTGCGCGTGGGCATGACCAATACCGATGGCGTCTATATCGACGGCCTGCGTACCGACACCGGCGACTGCAGCGGCCCGCGCAGCGCCCGCAACGTGCTGTTCCACCCGGAAGTCGATGCGGCCGTGCTGGAAACCGCACGTGGCGGCGTACTGCGTGAAGGCCTGGGCTTTGATCGCTGTGCCGTGGCCGTGGTCACCAACATCGGCATGGGCGACCACCTGGGCCTGTCCTACATCAGCACCGTGGAAGACCTGGCCGTGGTCAAGCGCGTCATCGTCGAGAACGTCGCACCGACCGGCACGGCCGTGCTCAATGCAGCCGATCCGATGGTGGCCAAGATGGCGGCCTCCTGCCCCGGTTCGGTGACCTTCTTCGCGCTCGATCCCAGCCACCCCATCATGGCCACCCATCGCGCCCAGGGCCATCGCATCGTCTATCGCGATGGCGACGCCATCGTGGCCGCCCAGGGCAGCTTCGAAAAACGCCTGAAGCTCGCCGGCATCCCCCTGACCCGTGCCGGCGCCATCGGCTTCCAGGTCGAGAACGTGATGGCTTCGGTCGGCGCGGCATGGGCCCTGAACCTGGACTGGGAGCAGATCACCGGCGCCCTGGCCAGCTTCATCAGCGACAGCGGCACCGCACCGGGCCGCTTCAATCTGTTCGATTACAAGGGCGCCACCCTGATCGCCGACTACGGCCACAATCCGGACGCCATCCAGGCCCTGATCAAGGCTGTCGACAGCATGCCCGCCAAGCGCCGTTCGGTGGTCATCAGCGGTGCCGGTGACCGGCGCGATGTCGACATCACCCGCCAGACCGAACTGCTGGGCGATGCCTTCGACGAGGTGGTGCTGTATCAGGACCAGTGCCAGCGCGGCCGTGAAGATGGAGAAGTAATCGCCCTGCTGCGCCAGGGTCTGGAAAAGGCCAGCCGCACCAGCGACATCAAGGAAATCGACGGCGAATTCATCGCCATCGATACCGCCCTGGCGTCGCTGCAACCGGGTGACCTGTGCCTGATCCTGATCGACCAGGTGGAAGAGGCGCTGGCGCACATCGACGCCCGCGTGAAGGAAAGCCACTGACCACGACCGTACACCCGCCTGGCGGGTGATGTAAAAGGCGAAAAAGCATCCCGGCGCCGTGCCGGGATGCTTTTTTTACGACTGCCTCAAGCGCAAGGCCGGGACTCAGTCGTCCTGATTGGGGTCAAGCTCGGGGAACAGCACTTCGGTAAAGCCGAACTGGCGGAAGTCGCGAATGCGCATCGGGTACAGGATGCCCTGCAGATGGTCGCACTCGTGTTGCACCACGCGGGCGTGGAAACCCTCCACGGTGCGGTCGATCAGCTTGCCGTTCTGGTCCACGCCTTGGTAGCGCAGACGGCTCCAGCGCGGTACCACGCCGCGCATGCCGGGCACCGACAGGCAGCCCTCCCAGCCCTCCTCTTCCTGGTCGGACAGGGGCGTCAGGATGGGGTTGATCAGTACCGTCTCGGGCACGGCCGGGGCGTCCGGATAGCGCTGGTTGTGGCCGAAGCCGAAGATCACCAGCTGCAGATCGATACCGATCTGGGGCGCCGCCAGTCCCGCACCGTTGACGGCGCGCATGGTCTCGAACATGTCATCGACCAGCCGCGCCAGCTCGGGCGTGCCGAACTCGGTCACCGGCTGCGCCTGGCGCAGCAGGCGTGGGTCGCCCATCTTGAGAATCTCGCGTATCGCCATTCATTTTCTCCATGAAAGACGCCCGGTCGGGCCGGGCGTCAGGGTGTGAGCACATCAAGGCATCATCATGGTCCCGCCATGCGAGCTCATCTTCAGCGCTGCTTGTTCGCCACTTCCTGCAGGTACTCGGAAAAGGCCGGGCCGGTTTCCGGGTGCTTCAGGCCCATGGCCACCATGGCCTTCAGGTAACCCAGCTTGGAACCGCAATCATAACGCTGCCCTTGGTAACGATAGGCCAGAACCGACTCGGCCTGCATCAGCTTGGCGATGCCGTCGGTCAGCTGGATTTCGCCGCCGGCACCGCGGGGGATGTTTTCCAGGTAGTGAAAGATGCGGCTGTTGAGCACATAGCGACCCACCACCGCCAGCGTGGACGGTGCCTCTTCCGGCGCCGGCTTCTCGACGATGGCGTTGATGCGTTCCAGATCGGGCTGGTAAGGCGTGGCACTGACGATACCGTATTGGCGGGTATCGCTCTTGGGCACTTCCTGCACGGCCAGCATGCTCATGCCTTCGCGGGCATAGATGTCGGTCATCTGCGCCAGCACCGGCTTGACACCGTCGTCGGTATCCATGAAGTCGTCGGCCAGCAGGATGGCGAAAGGTTCCTCGCCCACCACCGGACGGGCGCACAGCACGGCGTGGCCCAGGCCCAGTGGTTCGGACTGGCGGATGAAGATGCAATTGACGTTCTTGGGTACCACGTTCTGGACGATTTCCAGCAGCTTCTTCTTGCCGGCCGCTTCCAGTTCGCTTTCCAGCTCATAGGCCTTGTCGAAGTGGTCTTCGATGGCGCGCTTGTTGCGGCCAGTGATGAACACCATCTCGGTGATGCCGGCGGCCACCGCCTCTTCGACAGCGTAATGGATCAGCGGCTTGTCGACGATGGGCAGCATTTCCTTGGGCTGTGCCTTGGTGGCGGGCAGGAAGCGGCTGCCGAGACCGGCGACGGGAAAGACTGCTTTCTTGATCTTCTTGATCATCATGACTCCGAGGTAGGAATAGGTCTTGGTAGTGCGTTATCGTCTGCTTTGGCAGAGCAGCCCCGACTGAACGGGAATGTCATGGTGGCGCATTGTATATGAATAAAAAGACAAGGTAATTACGCCGGGTTGTCAGCGTTGTCAGCGTTGTCAGCGTCGCCGCCTTCACTGTCCGCATCGCCCGCACCACCCTCGCCTGCACACAGTGCCTTCAGAGCGTCCTCGTCCAGGATGGTCAGCCCCAGCTCTTCGGCCTTGGCCAGCTTGCTGCCTGCGTCGGCGCCGGCCACCACGTAGCTGGTCTTCTTGGACACCGAGCCCGACACCTTGCCGCCGGCCGCCTCAATCAACTGCGAGGCCTGGTCACGCGACAGGTTGGGCAGGCTGCCGGTCAACACGAAGGTCTTGCCGGCCAGATGCTTGGCGCCGGCCTCCACGCCCGCACTTTCGGGCCAGTGTACGCCGACTGCACGCAATTGCTCGACCAGTTCCACGTTGAGCGGATCACTGAAGAAGGCGCGCAGCGAACTGGCCACCACCGGGCCGATGTCGGCCACTTCCAGCAATTGCTCTTCGCTGGCCACCAGAAGCTTGTCGATGCCGCCGAAATGGCGTGCCAGCTCCTTGGCTGTGGCCTCGCCCACGTGGCGGATGCCCAGCGCATAGATGAAGCGCGCCAGCGTGGTGGTCTTGGACTTCTGCAGCGCGTCCAGCACGTTCTGTGCCGATTTCTCGGCCATGCGGTCCAGTTCGGACAGTGCCGACAGGCCCAGCCGATAGAGGTCAGCCGGGGTGTTGACCACCTTGCGATCAACCAGTTGTTCCACCAGTTGCTCACCCAGGCCTTCGATATCCATGGCGCGACGCGAGGCGAAGTGCTGCAGGCCGCCCTTGCGCTGGGCGGCACACTTGAGCCAGCCCCCGGAGCAACGCGCCACCGCCTCATCCTCCGCACGCACGATGGGCGAGCCGCACACCGGGCAGGCCGTGGGCATGACGAAGGCACGGGCGTCGGCCGGGCGCTTCTCGGGCACATAGGCGACCACTTCCGGGATCACGTCGCCGGCACGCCGCACGATGACGGTGTCGCCGATCTGGATGTCCTTGCGGCGCACCTCGTCCTCGTTATGCAGGGTGGCATTGGTGACCGTCACGCCGCCCACGAAGACCGGATTGAGGCGCGCCACCGGCGTGATGGCACCGGTGCGACCGACCTGCACCTCGATGTCCTGCACCACCGTCAGCGCTTCCTGCGCCGGGAACTTATGGGCCAGCGCAAAGCGCGGCGCGCGCGAAACAAAGCCCAGGTATTTTTGCTGGTCCAGCCGGTCAACCTTGTAGACCACGCCGTCGATCTCGTAGGGCAGGCTGTCGCGCTTGGCGCCGATGCCGCGGAAGAAATCCAGCAGCCCGGCCGCACCCGTGACCACGGCGCGCTCCTTGCACACCGGCAGGCCCAGTTCCTGGTACCAGTCCAGCAGTGCCGAATGCGAAGCCGGCATCTCGGCACCTTCCAGCACGCCGATGCCATAGGCGAAGAAGCGCAGCGTGCGCTGGGCGGTGATGCGCGAATCCAGCTGGCGCAGGCTGCCGGCAGCGGCATTGCGGGGGTTGGCAAACTCCTTCTGCCCAGCATCGCGCTGGCGCTGGTTCAGGCGGGCGAAATCGCTCTTGTACATCAGCACTTCGCCGCGTACGTCGATCACCTGCGGCACCTGTTCGCCATGCAAGCGCAGGGGAATGGCGCGCACTGTGCGGATGTTGGCGGTGACGTTTTCGCCGGTCGTACCGTCGCCCCGCGTGGCAGCCTGGACCAGCACGCCGTTTTCGTAACGCAGGCTGATGGCCAGGCCGTCGAACTTCAGCTCGGTGGCATAGCGCACTTCCTGCAGGCTTTCCAGCCCGTCGCGCACCCGCTTATCGAAGGCTTCGATGTCTTCATCGGAAAAGCCATTGCCCAGCGACAGCATCGGCACTTCATGGCGCACCGGCTCGAATTGCGGCAAGGGGCCTGCCCCGACGCGCTGGGTGGGCGAGTCCGGGGTGAGCAGTTCGGGGTGGGCAGTTTCCAGCGCCTGCAGTTCCTGGAACAGCCGGTCAAATTCGGCATCCGGAATGCTCGGCTGGTCCAGCACGTAGTAGCTGTGATTGTGGCGATTCAGGTCGGCGCGCAGCGCGAAGGCGCGCACCAGCCAGTCTGGCGCCCCTTGCGGGGGCCGGCCGGCGGAAAACAGATCTGCTTGCATCGTGGAGGAGTAGGAACGGGGCCTTAGCTGAACAGGCGCAAGGCACGGGTGGAGCCGGCTGCGATCTCGGCCGATTCCATGGCGCTGTAGAAGGCGGCGACCTGTTCGGCGATATCGGCCAGGGCTTCATCGGAAAGGGGCTGGTCGCTGTCGTCGACGATCACGCCACCCAGGCGCTGGGCCAGCGAACGGGCGCAGGCCACCAGGGCGCCATAGCCGTCACGTGCCGGGGACACCCGCGGCACATCCAGCAGCAGCGTCAGGCGGTCGGTGGTCTCGTCGGTCGGCGTGGCATTGGTGGAGAGTGCAAAGAGTACTTCGCCCTCGCCGTCCTGCATCACCAGGAAGCCTTCGGTGCGACGGTCGAAGCCCTGACGGGTCAGCGCCGCCAGCAGCGTCGCCAGGCTCCACGGCGCACCTTGCGAGCGCACATTCACCGACAGCTGGACATCATGGTCGGCGATGAACTGGTGCAGCGCCTGGGCGGTACGGATCACGTCGGGCATGTCCGGCAGTTCCGGTTCGCCTGAGAGCGAATCGGTCAGGTCACGCAGGCGCATGACCAGTTCCGAGTATTCGATTTCGTTGAGGGCATTGCTGCGGTTGGCCAGCTGCGCACCAGCCAGCAACGCGGTGTAGATGCCGCCATGGGCCACGGCTTCCCAGTCGCCCTCGGCGGTGCGGCCGATGAAGTGCACCGGCTTGTTGCCGACATGGCGCAGGTTCTGCAGCAGCGGCAGCAGCTTGTCGCCGCGCAGGGGGTTGTCCAGGGCGATGGGGATGTTGCAGTCGATGAGTTCATCGACCGGTAGCTCGCGGCGCGGCGCCAGGCGCGCCTGCATTTCGGGCGGCGGCGTGAAGGCGGGCGCGGCTTCGATCTGGTCTTCGGCACCGGCGATGACCTGGGCCACGGTCGATTGCGGGGCTTGCGCCAGGGCCTCGCCCAGCACCGCCTCGTCGGCGACGCGGGGCAGCTCGCCGGCCGGCGGCTCGCCCAGGAAGGGTTCACGCGGCTCGAACTCGGCCTGGTCCTGGTAAGCCTTCACCGGCGCCGGCACGGGCTTGCGCTCGGGAATATCGTAGAGGGAGGGCTCGGTGCGCTCGGCCGTTTCCTCGGCCAGGGCCGAGGAGCCGGCAGCGGCACGCTCGCCCTGCGGCGCGGCGAACACCGGTTCAATGGCCGAGGGCTCGTCCGGCGACATCAGCACATCGTCATGGGACGAAGAGAAGGCGCGCTCGACGGTCTTGCGCGCCTTGTGTTCCTGCCATTTGTTGTAGGAGATGACACCGACGACGAAGACGCCGCCGAGAATGATCAGGCTGGTCTGGAGATCCATCATCATGCTGCACGACCTTTCAGGCTATCTGGCTGGGGGGCGCCATCATGGGCGCCGCAGGGCATGGTCGGCTGGGAGAAGCTGCTCATCGAAGAAATCCGAATCCTATCAATCCAAGAAGGCCGACCGCGGCCGCCGGTAAATGCGCGTCCGTCGCTGCCACGCTCGGCATTGCTGCGCCGCCATCGGCGTCGGCCAGGCAGGCGGACATCGGGCGCGTCGGACAGAAGGAGTACGGCAAGATCGCGGTCAAGATATTGTTATTTTCCATGGCCCGTGGGGGCCGAGAATCGAAGCTACTGCGAACGCTGCGGCAAACGCAGCGCCGACCCGACACCGGCTGGGCAGACGCCCGGACCGGGCCGATCGACAAGTTTTTCAGGGTACGGTCGCGCCCCCTGCTTGTCAAGCCGACAAAGACCTTGGCACTGCTAGCAAAAGGCATCCCGCACCCGACATCAGGCCGCCTGCTCGGCGCTGGAGAAGTTGGCGGCCGACTCCATGTCCACCGCCACGATGCGCGACACGCCCTGCTCCTGCATGGTCACCCCGATCAGCTGCTGCGCCATTTCCATGGCGATCTTGTTGTGGGAGATGAACAGGAACTGGGTATGGTCGGACATGCGCTTGACCATGTTGGCGAAGCGTTCGGTGTTGGCATCGTCCAGCGGCGCGTCGACCTCGTCGAGCAAGCAGAACGGCGCCGGGTTCAGCTGGAACATGGAAAACACCAGTGCGGTCGCCGTCAGTGCCTTCTCGCCACCCGAGAGCAGGTGGATGGTGGCGTTCTTCTTGCCCGGCGGCTGCGCCATGACCTGTACGCCGGAATCCAGGATCTCGTCGCCGGTCATGATGAGCTTGGCCTGGCCACCGCCGAAGAGCACCGGGAACAGCTCCGAGAAGTGGTGATTGACCTTGTCGAAGGTGTCTTGCAGCAGGTCGCGGGTTTCCATGTCGATCTTGTGGATCGCATCCTGCAGGGTGGTAATGGCTTCGTTCAGGTCGGCATGCTGCGCATCCAGGAAGTGCTTGCGTTCGGAAGCCGTGGCCAGTTCATCCAGCGCGGCCAGGTTGACCGCGCCCAGTGCCGCGATGGCATTGGTCAGGCGGGTCACTTCGCCTTGCAGGTAGGACGGGCGCATGTCGCTGGTCAGCTTCTCGGACAGCGCGGCCTCGTCGGCCTGGGTCTGGGCCAGGGCTTCGGAGAACTGTTCCTGGTTCAGGCGCGCGGCCTGTTCCTTCAGCTGCAGTTCGGTGATGCGGTCGCGCTGCGGCTGCAGGCTGCGTTCGGCCTGCATGCGGCTTTCTTCATGCGAGCGCAATTGCTGGGACAGCTGGTCCAGTTCGTGACGGGCATCGGCCAGTGCGCGTTCCTGCTCGCTGCGACGGTCCAGCAACTCCTGCAGGCCGGCCTGGGCGGCCTGGTCGTCCAGGCTTTCCAGCTCCAGCGAGCCTTGCTGCATGCTGGCGAACAATTGCGCCGCCTGTTCCAGGGCGGTGGCGATGCCGCGCTTCAATTCCTCGATCTTGTTGCGATGCGACTTCTCGGCGAACTCGGTCTCCTGGGCCGCACGCTCCAGTTCGCGCAGGCGGGTCCGCGCGTCGTTGAGCTGCTGCTCCTTGTTCAGGTAATCGGTCTGGCCGTTTTCGTGCTGCTCCTGCAGCTCGGCCAGTTCGATATCGAGTTCCTCGAAGCGCGCCTCGGATTCGGCCTGGACCTGCTGCTGCTCGGTTTCCTGCATGCCGATTTCTTCCAGGTCGGTGGCGATCTGGGTGCTGCGCTGGTTGAAGCGCTCCTGCACCTCGGCCAGCTTCATCACTTCGATCTGCAGGCTGTGCGCCGACTGGGTCAGGGAGTTGACCCGCTGGCGCAGTTCCTGCAGGCGCTGCGAGGCGCCCGACAAGGCCGCCTCGGCGCGCACGGCGCGGCCCTTGGCTTCCTCGGCCAGCATGGACTGGGCGCGCTGCTGCTTGGTGATGTTCTCGATTTCCTGCTGGCGCGCCAGCATGCCGTCCTGCTCGGAATCGGAGGCATAGAAGCGCACGCTGGAATTGCTCACCACATGGCCCTGACGGGTCACGAAGAGGCCACCCAGCGGCAGCTTCGAACGTTCGGCAAAGGCGGTAGCCGTGTCGTCGGCGATGTAGATGTGGTTGAGCCAGTCGTTCATCAGGGCGCGCAGGCCCGGATCGTTCAGCTGCAGCAGGCCCACGAAGGGCTTCAGGCCGGCGACCGGCTGCGCTTCCGGCTGGGCCAGCCCGGCATTGGGGGCGTACAGCGCCAGCTTGGCCGGCGGTGCATCGCTGAAGAAGGCCTTGGCCCAGTCCAGGTTGGACATTTCCAGGGCCGACATGCGCTCGCGCAGCACCGCTTCCAGCGCGGTTTCCCAGCCGGATTCGATGTGCAGCTTCTGCCACAGGCGCGGCAGTTCGGCCAGGCCGTGCTTTTCCAGCCAGGGCTGGACCTTGCCTTGCGCCTGCACGCTTTCCTGCAATTGCTTCAGGGCGCTCAGGCGTGCTTCCAGCTGGGCGTTGGCCGAGGTTTCCTTGCTCACCAGTTCCTGGGCGGTGCGGCGCTCTTCTTCCAGGCGCGGCAACTGCTCCTGCGCCTCTTCGAGATACATGCTGGCCTCTTCCAGCGAGGCCTGCTTCTCTTCCAGCTGCATGCGCAGGTTGGACAGGTGCGTCTCGTCGGGCAGGGCCATGCCATTCTTTTCCTGCATCAGCCGCTCGCGGCGCACCGCCAGGCCGGAGAGGATGTTGGAGGCATTGCGCTGGTGCGTCGATTGCAGCTCGATCTGCTGCTGCACCTGCATGATCTTGCCGCGCGATTCGGTAGTCTTCAGTTGTGACTCGCGCCAGGCGGCTTCCAGCGAGGGCAGGCGGTCGCTGGTGTCCTGCACGGCGTGCTGGGCCTGCTCCACGCGCATGCCGAATTCTTCCAGCTGGATCTCGGCCTCGGCCAGTTCTTCCTGCTGCTGCGTGCCCTGGCGCTGCCACTGGTCACGCTGCGCGCCCAGGGAGTTCAACTGGGCCTGCAGGCGGTTGCGCGATTCGATGACGAACTTGATCTGCGCTTCCAGGCTGCCGATCTCGGAGTTGGTCTGGTATAGATGGCCCTGCGCCTGGTGCAGGCGATCGCCGGCGCCATAGTGGGCCTGGCGCATGTGTTCCAGTTCGGTCTCGACGTGGCGCAGCTTGGCGGTCTGCTCTTCCAGGTCGATCTGGGCGCGTTCGATTTCCTTGAAGAACTTTTCCTGCTCGGCCTTGGCTTCGTTCTTGCGCAGCAGCCACAGCAGCTTCTGCTTTTCTTCCTGGTCGTTCTGCAGCTCGTGGAATTTCTTGGCCACGGCGGCCTGGGCTTCCAGCTTTTCCAGGTTGGCGTTGAGCTCGCGCAGGATGTCTTCCAGGCGGGTCAGGTTTTCGGTGGTGTCGTGCAGGCGGTTCTCGGTCTCGCGGCGGCGCTCCTTGTACTTGGAGACGCCGGCGGCTTCTTCCAGGAAGATGCGCAGCTCTTCGGGACGCGCTTCGATGATGCGCGAGATCATGCCCTGGCCGATGATGGCGTAGGCGCGCGGGCCCAGGCCGGTACCGAGGAAGATGTCCTGGATGTCGCGGCGACGCACCGACTGGTTGTTGATGTAGTAGGACGAGGTGCCGTCGCGGGTCAGGGTGCGCTTGACGGCGATTTCGGCATATTGGCCCCATTGGCCGGCCGCCTTGCCGGCGGAATTGTCGAACACCAGTTCGACCGAGGCGCGCCCGGCCGGCTTGCGGTGGGTGGAGCCGTTGAAGATGACGTCCTGCATCGACTCGCCGCGCAGTTCCGAAGCCTTGGACTCGCCCAGCACCCAGCGCACGGCGTCGATGATGTTGGATTTGCCGCAGCCGTTGGGTCCGACCACGCCTACCAGCTGCCCCGGAACCTGGAAATGCGTAGGCTCGACGAAGGACTTGAATCCAGATAATTTGATGGAAGTTAGACGCACGTTATCGACAAATTAGAACAATTGAGGGAAAGCGGGAATTTTGCTTCCGGGAAGGCCGGTATCATAACATCGCCAGCCCCCGCCACGGCCAAAAACGGCCCTCGCCCAAGCCCTGGCCGGCGCTGTCACCGCCCCTTCCTCGCCCAATCAAAAACGCTGCGCCGACTTGCATCGGCACAGCGTCAAGCGCTATCTACGGCGGCAGCAAGGATCAGAAGGTTTCCCAGTCGCCGTCATCGCCGGTGGGCGCCGGCTTCTTCCCGGCAGCAGCCGGCTTGGCCGCCGGTATGGCCAGCGCGGCAGCCTTGGCGGGGGCTGCCGGGTTCGCCGGAGCGGCCGCCTTCGGGGTCGGCTTGAAGGCCGGAGCGGACGCCGGCTTGGCCGCCATTGCCGGGACCGGGCGCGCAGCAGCTTCCGCGGCGGAGGCCTCGCCTTCGACCTGGAAGGTGGCCACGGCCGCCTTCAGGCGTCGCGCCTGCTCTTCCAGCGAGCCGGCTGCGGCGGCGGCTTCCTCGACCAGAGCCGCATTCTGCTGGGTCACCTGATCCATCTCGCCAATGGCCAGGTTGACCTGTTCGATGCCGCGGCGCTGCTCTTCGGAAGCGGCCGAGATTTCACTGACGATATCGGTCAGGCGATGCACCGCCGAGACCACCTCGCCCATGGTTTCACCGGCGCGGGCCACCTGGTCGGAGCCACTGCCCACGCGCTGCACCGAATCTTCGATCAGGGCCTTGATTTCCTTGGCAGCCTGGGCACTACGCTGCGCCAGCGAGCGCACCTCGGAAGCCACCACGGCAAAGCCGCGGCCCTGCTCGCCGGCCCGCGCCGCCTCGACGGCGGCGTTCAGGGCCAGGATATTGGTCTGGAAGGCAATGCCATCGATGACGCCGATGATGTCCGAAATCTTGCGCGAACTTTCAGTAATCCCTTCCATGGTCTGCACCACCTGCCCCACTACCTCGCCCCCGCGCTTGGCGATTTCCGAAGCGTTGTTGGCCAGTTGCCCGGCCTGGCGGGCGTTGTCGGCGTTCTGCTTGACGGTGGCGGTCAGCGAATCCATGTTGGACGCGGTGGTCGCCAGTGAACCAGCCTGCTCTTCGGTACGCGAAGACAGGTCCAGGTTGCCGGCCGCGATCTCGTGCGCACCGACGTCGATGGCATCGGTGCCCTGACGGATGCCCTTGATCACCCCGGCCAGGCGTTCGCGCATGGTCGCCATCTCGTAGAGCAAGCTGCGCTTGTCACCGGGCCGGGTATCGACTTTCACGGTCAGGTCGCCATTGGCAATACGGGTGGCGATGCCCACCGCATAGGCCGGCTCGCCGCCCAGGCTGCCGGTGATGCGGCGGATGATGGCCAGCATCATCACCGACACCACCACGCCCACCACCAGCAGGATGCCCAGGAGCCGGATCAGGTCGCTGCGGAACTGTGCCTGTACGTCGCTCAGGAACACGCCGGTGACGATGAACCAGTCCCAGGTCTTGTTGTGCACGACATAGCTCATCTTGGGGGTGCGGTTGCTGTCATCGGTACCAGGCAGGCGCCCCATGTACTGGACGAAGCCTTGCTGCTTTTCCTGGCCGACCTTCATCATCTCGACGTAATAGGCCTTGCCCTCGGAATCCTTGCGATCGGCCACGTTCTTGCCGATCATGGCCTTGTTGGAGGGCAACATCAACACCACCGGGCGGGAATCGAAGATGAAAAGGTAGTTGTCACCGTCATAGCGCATGGCGGCGATGCGCTCCAGCGCGTTCTTCTGCGCCTCTTCCTTGGAAATCTTGCCGGCGGCGACATCGGCCACATAGCTGTTGACCACCCCATTGGCGGCCTCGACCACGCGACGCAGGCCGTCCTTGCGTTCGTCCATCATGTTTTCACGGGCGCTGAAGGCCGACCAGGCGGCCAGCAGCAACAGACCTACCCACATCACGACCAGCGCAGACAGTAGCTGCGCCTTTAGGCTTTTCATTCTTGTTCTCCGGGGTTCAGTGCCAGCCTTGTGAGCCGGCCAGTTTTGGCGAGCGCCCACAATACCCCCGAAAGCTTGCTGACAATCCGCTGAATACACCCGCTACGCAGGCCTGATTTTCGGGATTGCACATTTCATAACGTGGCCGCAACATGGACTGAACACCTGCGCAGCCCGCTTGCCGGCAACCGGACCTCTTGTCTCTCATGCATGTCATCGTATCAATTCGCCAGGCGACCATCGGCGCGGCAATGACGGTATAATCGCAAGCTTTCCCAGCCCTTTGCCGTGGCCGTCCTTCCTGCCTGATGATCGCGTTCTCGCTGATGATCCTGCCAGTTGCCGGCCCGGGCAGCTTTACTCCAGCCCCAGCGACGTGAATCCCCTACTCGACCAACTGCAGCCCTATCCCTTCGAAAAGCTCAAGAAGCTCTTCGCCGGCATCACGCCCGATCCCGCCTATCGTCCGATCAGCCTGGGTATCGGCGAGCCCAAGCATCCGACACCGGAATTCATCAAGCGCGCGCTGACCGACAACCTGGCCGGCCTGGCGTCCTACCCGGCCACGCTGGGCAGCGATGCCCTGCGCGGCGCGATTGCCGACTGGCTGCAGAATCGCTATGGCATCCCGCGCCCTGATCCGGCCACCGAAATCCTGCCGGTCAATGGTTCGCGTGAGGCACTGTTCTCGCTGACGCAGACCGTGATCGACCCCACCAGGCCCGGCGCGCTGGTGATGTGCCCCAACCCGTTCTACCAGATCTACGAAGGCTCGGCCTACCTGGCCGGGGCCCAGCCGTACTTCGTCAATTCCGACCCGGCGCGCAACTTTGCACCGGACTTCAGCCAGGTGCCGCAGGAGGTGTGGGAGCGCGTGCAGCTGCTGTTCGTCTGCTCGCCCGGCAACCCCACGGGCGCGGTGCTGACGCTGGAAGACTGGAAGGAACTGTTCGCCCTGTCGGATCGCTATGGCTTCGTGATCGCTTCCGACGAGTGCTATTCGGAAATCTACTTCAAGCAGGAGCCGCCGCTGGGTGGCCTGGAAGCCGCCCATAAGCTGGGCCGCGACTACCGCAACCTGATCGCCTTTTCCAGCCTGTCCAAGCGCTCCAACGTGCCAGGCATGCGCTCAGGCTTCGTGGCCGGCGATGCGGCGATCCTGAAGAAATTCCTGCTCTACCGCACCTACCATGGCGGCGCCATGAGCCCGGTGATCCAGGCAGCGTCGGTGGAAGCCTGGAAGGACGAGACCCACGTCCAGGACAACATCGCCAAGTACGTCACCAAGTTCTCGCAGGTCACCCCGCTGTTGCAGGAAGTGCTGGACGTAGCGCTGCCGGACGCGGCCTTCTACCTCTGGGCGAAGGTCGACAAGCTGGTCGCCATCAGCGACACCGAATTCGCCCGTCGCCTGTACGCCGAATATAATGTCACGGTGCTGCCCGGCAGCTACCTGGCGCGCGAGGCGCATGGCGTCAATCCGGGCGCCGGTCGCATCCGCATGGCGCTGGTGGCCGAAGTCGAGGAATGCCTGGAGGCGGCGCAACGCATCGTCGCCTTTACCAAGAAACTCGCCGGCAAGGGCTAAAAGCCCGCCGACAAGCGAGACCAATACCCCTTTCACCCAACCGTTCATAGATACCAACATGACACAGTCCATTCAGCAAATCATCGATCAGGCGTGGGAAGACCGCGCCAGCCTGTCCCCCAAGAGCGCTCCGGCCGACATCCGCAATGCAGTCGCCGAAGTGATCGCAGGCCTGAACGATGGCACCCTGCGCGTCGCCAACCGTCAAGGCGTCGGCCAGTGGGAAGTCAACCAATGGGTGAAGAAGGCCATCCTGCTGTCGTTCCGCCTGGAAGACAACGTGCCGATGTCGGCCGGTACCGGCTACCCGCAGTTCTACGACAAGGTGCCCACCAAGTTCGCCAACTACACCGCCGAAGATTTCGCCAAGGGTGGCTTCCGCGTGGTGCCGCCGGCTGTGGCCCGTCACGGTTCCTTCATCGGCCGCAACGTGGTGCTGATGCCCTCCTACGTCAACATCGGCGCCTATGTCGATGAAGGCACGATGGTCGACACCTGGGCCACCGTCGGCTCGGCTGCGCAGATCGGCAAGAACGTTCACCTGTCCGGCGGCGTCGGCATCGGCGGCGTGCTGGAGCCGGTGCAGGCCGGTCCGGTCATCATCGAAGACAACTGCTTCATCGGTGCCCGTTCGGAAGTGGTCGAAGGCGTCATCATCGAAGAAAACTCGGTGCTGTCCATGGGCGTGTACATCGGCCAGTCCACCAAGATCTACGATCGCGAAACCGGTGAAGTGCATTACGGCCGCGTGCCGGCCGGTTCCGTGGTGGTACCGGGCAACCTGCCCTCCAAGGATGGCAAGTACAGCCTGTACGCCGCGATCATCGTCAAGAAGGTCGATGCCCAGACCCGTTCCAAGACTTCCATCAACGAACTGCTGCGCGGCGAGTAATCCCGCCTTGCGGCTTCATTGAAGTCCTGCATCACCACGCGCCGCGCCGGTCGTCTCGTACACCGGCGCGGCGTCGTGTTCTAGTGGCCCCGATTGCAAAGCGCGAGAACGAGCATGAGCGACAAGATCACCCTCTACGGCATCCCCAACTGCGACACCGTCAAGAAGGCCCGCGTGTGGCTGGACGAGCAAGGGATCGCCTTCCATTTCCACGATTTCAAGAAGGCCGGCCTGGAGGCCGCACAGGTGCAAGCCTGGTTGAAGGACGTGGAGCGCGACGTGCTGGTCAACCGCAAGGGGACCACCTGGCGCGCCCTGCCTGACGAACGCAAGGCCGCCATCACCGATGACGCTGCCGCAGTTGCACTCATGGTGGAAAACCCCTCGGTGGTGAAGCGCCCGGTGCTCTTCGACGGCAAGCACTATCACGTCGGCTTCAAGGCCGATCAGTATCAACACATTTTCGAGAAATGATCATGAGCAAGACGCTGGCCCTGACCCAGGAATTGATGTCCCTTTCTTCCGTCACCCCTGAAGACAAAGGCTGCCAGGCGCGGCTGGCGGAATTGCTCGCGCCCCTGGGCTTCGTCTGCGAGACCATCCAGTCCGGCGACGTCACCAACCTGTGGGCGCGCAAGGGAACAGCCCAGCCGCTGGTGGTCTTCGCCGGCCACACCGACGTGGTGCCCACCGGCCCGCTGGAGAAGTGGCAGTCGCATCCCTTCCAGCCGACCCTGCGCGAGGGCCGCCTGTATGGCCGTGGCGCCTCCGACATGAAGACCTCGATCGCCGCCATGGTGGTGGCCTGCGAGGAGTTCACCGCGGCCCATCCGGATCATAAGGGCTCGATCGGCTTCCTCATCACCAGCGATGAAGAAGGCCCGGCCATCGACGGCACCGTGGTGGTCTGCAATGCCCTGAAGGCACGTGGCGAGCAACTGGACTACTGCATCGTGGGTGAGCCGACCTCGGCCAAGACCCTGGGCGACATGATCAAGAACGGCCGCCGCGGCACCATGTCGGGCAAGCTGACGGTCAAGGGCATCCAGGGCCACATCGCCTATCCGCAACTGGCGCGCAACCCCATTCACCAGGCCGCGCCGGCGCTGGCCGAGCTGGTCGCCGAGCAGTGGGATGCGGGCAATGAGTACTACCTGCCGACGTCCTGGCAGGTCTCCAACATCCACGGCGGCACCGGCGCCTCCAATGTGATCCCGGGTGAAGTGGTGATCGACTTCAATTTCCGCTTCTCCACCGCCAGCACCGTGGAGGGCCTGCAGCAGCGCGTGCATGCCATCCTGGACAAGCATGGCCTGGAATACGACCTGAAGTGGACGGTCGGCGGCCTGCCCTTCCTGACCCCGCGCGGCGACCTGTCGGACGCGCTGGCCAAGGCGATCAAGGACGAGACCGGGCTGGAGACCGAACTGTCGACCACCGGCGGCACCTCCGATGGCCGCTTCATCGCCCAGATCTGCCCGCAGGTGATCGAGTTCGGGCCGCCCAACGACAGCATCCACAAGATCGACGAGCACATCGAGGTGCGCTACATCGATCCCCTGAAGAACATCTACCGCAAGACGCTGGAAAACCTGCTGGCCTGAGTGCCCGGCATTGAAGAGAACATCATGACCCCCAACAATTTCTCCACCGTCCGCGACCTGCTGCGCTACGCCGTGACCCGTTTCAACACCGAACAACTGTTCTTCGGTCACGGCAGCAGCAATGCGCTGGACGAGGCAGCCTACCTGATCCTGCATACGCTGAAGCTGCCGCTGGACCAGCTCGATCCCTTCCTCGATGCGCGTCTGCTGCCCGAGGAAATTGCCTCCGTCATGCGGGTGATCGAGCGTCGCAGCAAGGACCGCGTGCCGGCCGCCTACATCACCAACGAAGCCTGGCTGGGTGCCTATCGCTTCTACGTCGATGAGCGCGTGATCGTACCGCGTTCCTTCATCGCCGAATTGATTCCGCAGCATTTCTCGCCGTGGATCCAGGACCCGGAAGCCATCGTGAATGCGCTGGACCTGTGTACCGGTTCGGGCTGCCTGCCGGTCTTGCTGGCCGACGCCTTCCCCCATGCGCAGATCGATGCCGTCGATATCTCCGCCGATGCACTGGCGGTGGCGCGCAAGAACGTGGACGAGTACCAGCTGCAGGATCGCATCACCCTGGTCGAGTCGGACCTCTACACCAAGCTGCCGGCCCGCAAGTACGACCTGATCATCAGCAATCCGCCGTATGTGAATTCCGGTTCCATGGCCAAGCTGCCGCAGGAATACCTGCGCGAGCCGCAGCTGGCGCTGGCCGGCGGCGAGGATGGCATGGACCTGGTGCGCAAGATCGTCGCTGGTGCCGCTGAACGCCTCACGCCCGAAGGCGTGCTGGTGGTCGAGATCGGCAACGAACGCGCCTTTGCCGAAGCCGCCTTCCCGGAACTGGAACTGACCTGGCTGACCACCAGCGCCGGTGACGACATGGTGTTCCTGGTCACGGCCGAACAACTGCAACTGGGCTGAACTGCCAGGCCCGCCCTGCTCCACCGCGTTCCACTGATTGTGAATCACCGATGATCCGTTTCCAGCAAGTCTCCCTCCAGCGCGGCGTCAAGCCGCTGCTGGAGAATGTCGACCTGACGCTCAACCCGGGCGACAAGATCGGCCTGATCGGCGCCAATGGCGCCGGCAAGTCCAGCCTGTTCGCCATGCTGCGTGGCGAACTGCACGCCGACCAGGGTAATATCGATTTCCCGGCACGCTGGCGCATGGCCTACGTGGCACAGGAAACGCCGGCGCTGGACCGTCCGGCCATCGAATACGCCATCGATGGCGACGCCCACCTGCGTCAGCTGGAAGCCGATCTGGCCCGTGCCGAAGCGCAGCCCGATGACAAGCACGACGGCAATCACATCGCCGAACTGCACACCGCACTGGCCGATGCCGACGCCTATACGGTGCGCTCGCGTGCCGAGCAATTGCTGCTGGGCCTGGGCTTTTCGCTGGAACAGATGGCGCGCCCGGTGGCCAGCTTCTCGGGTGGCTGGCGCATGCGCCTGAACCTGGCGCAGGCGCTGATGTGCCCGTCCGACCTGCTGCTGCTGGATGAACCGACCAACCACCTGGACCTGGATGCCATCATCTGGCTGGAAGACTGGTTGAAGCGCTACCCGGGTACCCTGCTGATCATTTCCCACGATCGCGATTTCCTGGATGGCGTGGTCAATGTCATCGTTCATATCGATGATCGCAAGCTCAAGCGTTATTCCGGCAACTACAGCGGCTTCGAGCGCCAGCGCGCTGCCCAGCTGGAACTGATGGCTGGCATGATCGAGAAACAGCAGCGCCAGCGCGCCCACCTGCAATCCTTCATCGACCGCTTCAAGGCCAAGGCTACCAAGGCGCGCCAGGCGCAGAGCCGCATGAAGGCGCTCTCCAAGATGGAAGAACTGGCGCCGCTGCGCGCGGCGGCCGAATTCTCCTTCGAGTTCCGCGAACCGCTGTCGGCGCCCAACCCCTTGCTGGTGATGGAAAAGGTCAATGCCGGCTATCACATCGAGGGCAAGAACGGCGCACCGGATGAAGACAAGATCATCGTGCACGGCATCGACTTTTCGCTGCAGAACGGCCAGCGCATCGGCCTGTTGGGCGTCAACGGCGCCGGCAAGTCCACGCTGATCAAGACGGTGGCAGGCGAGATCGATCCCTTGTCCGGCACGGCCCGCCTGGGCAAGGGGCTGGTGATCGGTTACTTTGCCCAGCACCAGGTGGAGATGCTGCGCCATGACGAATCGCCGCTGTGGCACCTGACGCGACTGGCGCCGGATGTGCGCGAGCAGGAGTTGCGCAACTTCCTGGGCAGCTTCAACTTCAACGGCACCATGGCCTCGTCCTCCATCGCGCCCTTCTCGGGTGGCGAAAAAGCGAGACTGGCCCTGGCGCTGATCGTCTGGCAGCGCCCCAACCTCTTGCTGCTGGACGAACCGACCAACCACCTCGACCTGGAAACCCGCGAAGCCCTGACCATGGCCCTGGCGCAGTTCGAAGGCACGCTGGTCCTGGTGTCCCACGATCGTCACCTGTTGCGTGCCACCACCGACCAGTTCCTGATCGTGGCAGAGGGCAAGCTGCAAGACTTCGACGGCGACCTGGACGACTACAAGGACTGGCTCTTCAAGACCAAGCTGGCCGCACGCAATGATGCCGCTGCCGCAGCGCCTCTGCCCACGACCAGCCAGGTGGTGGATGCTGCTTCATCGGCCAGCAATGTGGACCGCAAGGAGCAGAAGCGACTGGAAGCCGAGCAGCGCCAGAAGATGTCGGCGCTGAAGAAACCCATCGAGACGCGCATCAAGCGGCTGGACGAACAGATCGCCAAGCTCAATGCGCGCAAGGCTGACATCGATGCGCGGCTGGGAAGTGCCGATATCTACGATGCGGCCAACAAGGAAGAACTGAAGACGCTCATCACTGACCAGGCCTATTGCAGCAAGGAGCTCGAACAGCTGGAGAACGAGTGGCTGGAGCAGCAGGAAGCGCTGGAGCAACTGCAGGCCTGATGCCGCCTGGCTGGGGGCCGGCATAAGCTTTCTACATCAAAGTCTTAAGCCTGCCCTTGCAGTTCGGCAAAACGAAGGCATCATGGCGACCTGGCTGCATTTTCGTGGCGATTGTTTTCGAAAGGAAATCGACAAATGAACAAGAACATCAAGCAATGGCTGCTGGCTGGCGTTGGCGCTGCACTGCTGGCCTCTTCCCTGAGCGTTTCCGCAGCTGACCTGCTGCAATCGGTCAAGAGCAGCGGCACCCTGAAAGTGGCGCTGGAAGGCAATTACCCGCCGTTCAACTTCAAGGACGCCAAGACGGGCGAGCTGACCGGCTTCGAGGTCGACGTGGCCAAGCTGCTGGCGGCCAAGCTGGGCGTGAAACCCGTCTTCACCACCACCGAATGGAGCGGCATCCTGGCAGGCCTGGGCGCCGGCAAGTATGACGTCATCATCAACCAGGTGGGCATTACCGACGAACGCCAGAAGGCCTTCGACTTTTCCGATCCCTACACCCTCTCCAGCGCCCAGTTGATCGTGCGCAAGGATGAGAAGCGCGAATTCAAGAGCCTGGACGACCTGAAGGGCAAGAAGCTCGGCCTGGGCCAGGGCACCAACTTCGAACAGAAGGCCAAGGCCGTGCCGGGCATCGACGTGCGCACCTATCCGGGTTCGCCGGAATACCTGGCTGACCTGGCCGCTGGTCGCATCGACGCCGCCTTGAACGACAGCCTCCTGGTCGGCTACATCCTGAAGTCGACCAACCTGCCCTTGAAGGCCGGCAGCCCCATCGGCACCGTCGACAAGATCGGCATTCCCTTCCGCAAGGGCAACCCGGAATTCAAGGCCGCGCTGAACAAGGCCCTGGCCGACATCAAGGCCGACGGCAGCTTCAAGGCCGCTTCCGAGAAGTGGTTCGGCATTGACGTGAGCCAGGCGCCGAAAGCACAATAAGGCGCGCTCACCGGCGCTCCATGCCGCCCGGCGCTGACCGGGCGGACCGACTTATCCCCGCATTGCGGGGATAATTTTTTATATCGAATGCCTATGGAAATCCTGGAACTGCTACAGCAAGCCGCCCCCACCCTGGCCAAGGGCGTGGGCTATACCCTGCTTTTTGCACTGGCGTCCATGGTGGGCGGACTGGTGCTGGGTTTCGTGCTGGCCGTGGCGCGCATCGTTCCCTGGCGCCCAATCCACTGGCCGGCTGCGCTCTACGTCAGCATGATGCGCGGCACGCCCTTGCTGGTGCAGATCTTCGTGGTGTATTACGGCCTGCCGGGGATCGGTATCGAGTTCTCGCCGCTGACGGCCGGCGTCCTGACCCTGAGCCTGAACGCCGGGGCTTACCTGTCGGAAAGCCTGCGCGGTGCCATCCTGGGCGTTACCCGAGGTCAGTGGAACGCATCCTACAGCGTCGGGCTGACCTATTTCCAGACCTTGCGCTACATCATCGTGCCGCAGGCGGTGCGTATCGCCGTCCCCTCGATGAGCAACACCCTGATCAGCCTGATCAAGGATACCTCGCTGGTTTCCGTCATTACCGTCACGGAACTGATGCTGGCCACCAAGGAAGTGATCGCCGTGACCTTCCGCCCGCTACCGCTCTATCTGGCGGCAGCGGCGATCTACTGGATGCTCAGCCTGTGTTTCGAGGCCCTGCAGCATCGTCTGGAAAAGAAACTAGGCAAGGCGCACCAGATATAGATCGGGCGAGGTCTTGCGCAGGCGCAGCGAGCACTGCGATCAGTGAACGCAAAAAAGCCCGGATGTTGTGCATCCGGGCTTTTCGCATTTGTGGATCGGGGCGGGAATCTTTCCGTGCCGACGACATCCATGAATCAGCAATCAACTCTAGCGTTTGACGCGGTAGATGTCCTGACCGACCTCGTTGATCTGGCGCCGCAGTTCACGCCGTTCATCGGCGCTGAGCTTGCCGTTGCGGCGCTGATCCTGATCGCTGGCGATCTGATTGCGGTGATCCTGCGGGTTGAAATCACCCGCGTGCTGACGGAAGTCGCCCGGCTGCCCCGGCATCGGCCGGCCACCCTGTGGTGGGGCTGCCGACGCGGCCGCTCCCACACCGAGCGCCAGCATCACTGCCAGACATAGCTTGTTGACGACTGCAATCTTCATAATGTGCGTATTTTCCGAGGACAGAGAATCAAAAGGGAAAGCACTGACGACATGGCTTTCGTGCTTGATTCCAGTTTAGGCCGCAGGCCGCGATGGTATAAGATGATTAAGGTAAGGTATGTAACAGTTTGTAATGGATCATCCGCACTGACTTGCTCAAAATCGCCAAGACGCTACCATAGGCAACATGAATACAACTACTGGCAACAATAGTAATACGACAACATCCGCCAATCAATTCAAAGTATTGGTGGTGGATGACGATATCCGCCTGCGCGACCTGCTGCGTCGCTATCTGACCGAACAGGGTTTCAACGTGGTCACGGCCGAAAACGCCCAGGCCATGAACAAGCTCTGGATCCGTGAGCGCTACGATCTGCTGGTGCTGGACCTGATGCTGCCCGGCGAAGATGGCCTGGCGATCTGCCGCCGCCTGCGCGGCGCCGGCGACCAGACCCCGATCATCATGCTCACCGCCAAGGGCGAGGACGTGGACCGCATCATCGGCCTGGAAATGGGTGCCGACGACTACCTGCCCAAACCGTTCAATCCGCGTGAGCTGGTGGCCCGCATCAACGCGGTGCTGCGCCGCAAGGGCCCGGACGAACTTCCGGGTGCGCCTTCGGAGACGCCGGAAACCTTCGAATTTGGCGATTTCATCCTTGATCTGGGGACCCGTACCCTGAAAAAGAACGGCGAAACGATTTCCCTCACCACCGGCGAATTCTCGGTACTGAAGGTCTTTGCCCGTAACGCCCGCCAGCCGCTGTCGCGTGAAAAACTGATGGAAATGGCGCGCGGTCGCGAATATGAAGTCTTCGACCGCAGTCTGGACGTGCAGATTTCCCGCCTGCGCAAGCTGATCGAGCCGGATCCGGCCAATCCCTTGTACATCCAGACCGTCTGGGGCTTGGGCTATGTCTTCATCCCGGAAGGGAAACCGCGCTGATCGCCCGCTTCACCCCTGACCTGCAGGCCGTTTGCCGATGAAAGCCCGACCCCAATCAGGATGGTTCAGCAACGGCCTGTTCTGGCGTACCTTCTTCCTCCTGACCTTCCTGATCACCGCCAGCATGGTGGCCTGGGTGGCCAGTTTCCGCATGGTCGAACGCGGCCCGCGTGCGGAGCAGCTGGCCGCCCAGATCGTCTCGGTCGTGACCATCACCCGCGCTGCGCTGACCCACTCGGCGCCGGAGATGCGACGCGAACTCCTGTTCGACCTGGCCAGCAATGAAGGTATCCGCATCTATCCGCTGGAAAAGACCGACCGCATCGTCCCGCCGGAAGACTCACCCATCGTCCCCGAACTGGAGTACTACGTGCGCCAGTCGCTGGATGAGAACACCACCTTCGCCTCCAGCGTGAACGACGTCGAAGGGTTCTGGATCAGCTTCAACATCGATGACGACCAGTACTGGCTGATGCTCGACCGTGGCCGCCTGGATCGCACCTCCAGCCTGCAATGGCTGGGCTGGGGCTCGATTGCACTGTTCCTGTCGCTGATCGGCGCGGTCTTCATCTCGACCCTGATCAACCAGCCGCTGGCGCGCCTGACGGCTGCGGCCCGCGCCATCGCCAAGGGGCGGCAACCGGAGCCGCTACCCGAGTCCGGACCGACCGAGATCGAGGAAGCCAACCGCAGCTTCAACCAGATGGTGGCCGACCTTAATCGCATCGAGTCCGACCGGGCCCTGATCCTGGCCGGCATCTCGCACGACCTGCGCACCCCGCTGGCGCGCATGCAGCTGGAAGTGGAGATGGCCAACCTCTCCGACGAATCGCGCGATGGCATGCATTCGGATCTGGCGCAGATGGATAGCATCATCGGGCAGTTCCTCGACTACGCCAAACCTTTTGACACCAGCAATCTGGAAACCATCGACCTGGCCAGCCTGCTGGAAGACGTTGCCAGCAACTCCGGCCGGCTGTCCGACGTGAAGATCACCGCCCAGATCACCCCGGCCACCGAAGTCGCCGGCAATGGCACCGAGCTGGCGCGGGTCTTCAGCAACCTGGTGGAAAATGCCCGCCGCTACGGCAAGACGCCGGGCACCGATTGTGCGGAGATCCATCTGCGCAGTCGCATCGAAGGGCATCACGTAGTGGTGGATGTGTTCGATCATGGCCCGGGCGTGCCGGAGAATGAATGCGAGCGCCTGCTGCGCCCGTTTACGCGGCTCGATACCGCGCGCGGACAGGCCAACGGTTCCGGACTGGGCCTGGCGATCGTCAACCGCATCGTGCTCAAGCACAATGGCAAGCTGAGCTTGAAGGGTCATGAAGAAACCCGTGGCGGCCTGCTGGTGCAGATCACGCTGCCGCTGAAGGGGCATCGTCGCCATGCGTGAGCGCGCCGGGCTGGCCAGCATGATGCTGCTGGCCGGTAGCGCCCTGCTCCCTGCTCTGGCACCGGCCCAGAGCTATGCTGATCGCATCCTGAGCCTGCCGCAGGGCGGCACGGAAAACCGCCGCCCCATCATCATCGTATCGCCCGTCACGCCGACAGCGCCCTCACCCGTAGTACCAGCCGCCGCCACGAATGGCCCCAGCGGCGCCTACGCCTCGGACGAAGCGGGTCCGGACATCCGCGCCCGCAATGCCGACTATCTCACGCAGTTCAAGGTGGTGGGTCAGATCCCGCCGGGCGCCACCATCAGCAAGGTCAGCTGGCGCTACACGGTAGCGCGCAAGCCGGCCGGCTTTGAAGCCCGTCTCTGCTGGAAGGATGCGGCCCTGTGCTGGGATGTCAGCCATGCCGACAGCGGCAGCACCGACTTCTTCAACGGGCGCGATGCCAGCCTGCCTTTCCAGCTCTACTACGGCGTACGCGGCAGCACGCGCACCGGCGAAGCGCCGGTCAAGGGCGAGGTCAACCAGGTCATCGTGACCTTCGATATTCCCCGCTGAGCGCTGCCTTATCGGCCTGGGCAAGCGACTCAGGCCGCCAGATCGTCGATCTCGCGTGCCTTCTGCAGGGCATCGTCGATGCGTTCCACCGCAATCACCTTCAAGCCCTCGATAGGCTGCTTGGGTGCGTTGGCCTTGGGAATGACGGCGATCGAGAAGCCCAGTTTGGCGGCCTCGCGCAAGCGTTCCTGACCACGCGGTGCCGGACGGATTTCGCCGGCCAGCCCTACCTCGCCAAAGACCACCAGGCCCCGTGGCAGGGGTTTGTTGCGCATCGATGAATTGATCGCCAGCAGCACCGCCAGATCGGCCGCGGGCTCCGTAATCTTCACTCCACCCACAGCATTGATGAACACATCTTGGTCAAACGCTGCAACTCCCGCATGACGATGCAGCACGGCCAGCAACATGGCCAGCCGGTTCTGCTCCAGGCCGACCGAGAGACGGCGGGCGTTGGGCACATGCGAACTGTCGACCAGGGCCTGGATTTCCACCAACAGTGGACGTGTACCTTCCTGGGTCACCATGACGCAGGAGCCAGGCACCTGATTCTCGTGCTGCGAGAGGAACAGGGCGGACGGGTTGGACACGCCCTTCAAGCCCTTCTCCGTCATCGCGAACACGCCCAGTTCGTTGACCGCGCCGAAGCGATTCTTGAAGGCACGCACCAGGCGGAAACTGGAATGGGTATCGCCCTCGAAATACAGCACCGTATCCACGATGTGTTCCAGCACGCGGGGGCCGGCCAGTGCACCTTCCTTGGTCACGTGGCCAACCATGATGATGGTGATGCCGGAGGTCTTGGCAACCCGCGTCAACTGCGCCGCGCATTCGCGCACCTGCGCAACCGAGCCGGGCGCCGACGTCAATGCATCCGAATACACGGTCTGGATGGAGTCGATCACGGCCACTTCCGGCTTGTGTTCGGCCAGGGTGGCGAGGATCTTTTCGAGCTGGATCTCGGCCTGCAGTTGCAGTTCGCGCGCATCCACCGCCAGCCGCTTGGCGCGCAGGGCAATCTGCGAGCCGGATTCTTCTCCGCTGACGTAGAGCACCTTCTTCAGCTTGGAGATATTGGCCAGCGCCTGCAGCAGCAGGGTCGACTTGCCGATGCCGGGATCGCCACCGATCAGAGCCACCCCGCCCGGCACCAGGCCGCCGCCCAGCACCCGGTCGAATTCCTCGATGCCGGTGCCGAAACGCGGCACGTCGATGGCCTCGATGTCGGCCAGGCTGAGCACCGGGGCGGTCTGCGCCAGGCTTTGCGGCGTCGAGGAGTAACGATTGCCACCGGCCGGCTCCACCAGGGTCTCGACCAGGGTGTTCCACTGTCCGCAGGACGGGCACTGGCCGGCCCATTTGTTGCTGATCCCGCCGCATTCCGTGCAGGTGTAGTTGGTCTTGAGCTTCGCCATTGTCGCCTTGCTGTTCCTTATTGCGTCCCGGGCACCTGTCTCGGCTTTTTCCGGTCTGTTTCCGGTCTATTCCCGATCTGTTCCCGGATTACTCTACTTCGCGCACGGCCACGCGTGGGGCCAGCGCGCACATCAACTCGTAACCGATGGTGCCCGCAGAAAACGCCACCTCGTCGATGGGCAGGCCTTGCCCCCACAGCTCGACATGGCTGCCCACGCCTGCACCGGGGATAGCGGTCAGGTCGACTTCCAGCATATCCATCGATACCCGGCCCACGGTGGTCGTCTTCACGCCATCGACCAGTATCGGTGTACCCGTGGGTGCGTGGCGCGGATAGCCATCGGCATAACCGCAGGCCACCACCCCCAGCCTCATCGGCTTGTCGGCCACGAAGCGGCTGCCGTAGCCGACCGCCTCCCCGGGCTGGACATCCTGTACGCCGATGATCCGGCTTTCCAGCGTCATGGCTGCGCGCAGTCCGAAATCGGCCGCCGTGCCGCCACCCGGGGTACCGCCATAGAGCATGACGCCCGGCCGGATCCAGTCATGCGCGAGTTCGCCATGCATCAGGTCGGCCGCCGAATTGCACAGGCTCCTGGCACCGACCAGGCCCTCCGTGGCGGCCTGGAAGCGCCGCACCTGTTCCTTCAGCGGCAGCGCCGGGTTACCGGCATCGTCGGCGTTGGCGAAGTGGGTCATCATGGTGATGCTGCGCACCCCGGCGATCTTCTGCAGGCGTGCATAGGCAGCGCGGAAGACGTCGGGCTGGAAACCCAGGCGGTTCATGCCGCTGTTCATCTTCAGGTGGACATGCCAGTTGGCTTCACCCGCGTAGGCCTCCAGCAGGGTGATCTGTTCTTCGCAGTGGACGGCGAACTGGATGTCGTGACGCGCCAGCACCGGCAGGTCATCGGCATCGAAAAAGCCTTCCAGCAGCAGGACGGGCTTGGTCCAGCCGAGTTCGCGCAGGCGCACCGCATAGTTGGGTTCCACCAGTGCCAGACCATCGGCGGCTGCAAATCCGCGCATGACGCGCTCCAGTCCGTGACCATAGCCATTGGCCTTCACGACGCCCCAGACCTTGGCCCCGGGAGCATGGGCGCGGGCAACGGCCAGATTGTGTTGAAGAGCGGAAAGGCTGATGGAGGCAACGATCGGTCTTGGCATGATGTCGGGGTAGGCTGATGACGGTGGGCAAATGACAGGCAACGCATGCGGCGAGGCGACAGGCCCGCCAGGGGCCTGCTTCTCGCGCTTGGCCCGGAAGTTTTTGCCTGGCGCGGAACAAGCGGGCATTTTACCGGACGAACATCTTTCTGGTTTGACTTATGACGGAGAGCTCATGGTTTCATGGTATAAAGCTAGCCGGACATCATTTGTTATACATCTTGGACAGGGATGAATCGCGGTTTCTATACCATCATGGCGGCGCAGTTCTTTTCGTCGCTCGCCGATAACGCGCTGCTGATCGCCGCCATCGCCCTACTTGCCGAAATGCATTCGCCAGCGTGGATGACCCCGCTGCTGAAGCTGTTCTTCGTGCTTTCCTACGTGCTGCTGGCGGCTTTCGTGGGCGCCTTTGCCGACGCCTTCCCGAAAGGCAAGGTCATGTTGATCACCAACATGATCAAGATCGTCGGCTGTTCACTCATGTTCTTCACCGTCCATCCGCTGCTGGCCTACGCGGTGGTGGGCTTCGGCGCGGCGGCCTATTCGCCGGCCAAGTACGGCATCCTCACCGAATTGCTACCACCTGAGAAACTGGTCGCCGCCAACGGCTGGATCGAAGGGTTGACGGTGGGCTCCATCATCATGGGCACGGTCCTGGGCGGAGCGCTGGTCAACCCGAAGATTTCCGCGGTAATCCTCAGCTTCGATTTCCCGATGGTCGATTTTCCCATCGATACCCCCACCGAAGCAGCACTGTGCATCATCTCCTGCATCTACGTCATCGCCGCGCTGTTCAACTTCTACATTCCCGACACTGGCGCCCGCTACGAAAACCAGCAACGCAATCCCATCCGCCTGATCGTGGACTTTGCCGGTTGCTTCACCACCCTCTGGAAGGACAAGCTGGGCCAGATTTCGCTGGCCGTGACCACGCTGTTCTGGGGTGCCGGCGCAACCCTGCAGTTCATCGTCCTGAAATGGGCCGAGAAGTCACTGCACATGCCGCTGGACAAGGCAGCGATCCTGCAAGGGATCGTCGCCGTAGGCGTGGCACTGGGTGCAATGGCCGCCGCCCGCTTCGTGCCGCTGAAGAAATCGCTGTCCGTCATGCCGCTGGGCATCATCATGGGCATCGTGGTCATGCTGATGACCACCACCACCTCGGTCTGGGTCGCCTATCCGCTGCTGGTGATCGTGGGAGCGCTGTCAGGTTACTTCGTGGTACCGATGAATGCCCTGCTGCAGCACCGGGGCCATGTGCTGATGAGCGCCGGCCACTCGATCGCCGTCCAGAACTTCAACGAAAACCTCTCGGTGCTGACCATGCTGGTGCTGTATGCCTTCATGGTGCGCATGAACCTGGATGTGAATACCGTCATCATCATCTTCGGCACCTTCGTGGCCGGCATCATGTACCTGATCATGCGCCGTCATGCGGCCAACCAGCGCGAGCATGATTCCCTGGCCCTGATCGGCGAGGACAAGCATCCCCACCACTGAGCCTGAAGCTGCACTGCAGCCGATTCAGACCTGAACGATGGCGTGCTGCTGGATTGCGGCGGCACGCTGCTCCCACTGCGGCGGCACGATAAAACCCCGCGCCGTTTCCAGCAGTTCCGGCTCCATGGATTCGCCCGGGCGACAACGGGCCACCATGACCGGGCTGTCGTCAGCCTGGAACAGGTTTTCCAGGCGCAACAGCAACTGCGCCAGCGTCAATCCCTCGGCCAGCGGCAGCCTTGCCGGCGCCAGCCAGGACAGGCGCGGCAGCAGCACATAGCGGTCTGCCACATCGTCGCGCTCCCTCAGGAACTGCACATCCCCCCAGAAACCCCGACAGTGGTCCGGCGCGATTCCCATCGCCGCCGGCAGCACCAGTGCTTCATCGTGCCGATAGAACAGCCAGCCCTTCACCAATGCACGGGCCGCCACCACCGGCGCCGGCAACACCGCCTGGGCTGCCGGGTGGGCCGACAGCATCAGTTGCTGCTGCATGATCTTGCGCATCTTGCGCCCCAGGGAGTCGGCCAGGTTGGGGCCGACAAAGGCATCGGCCTGGCAGGCATCGCGTGCCTGCAGCAGATAGAACTTGGTCGCGAATTCCCAATGTACGACTCCGCCCTGCTCGTCCGCCTCCGGCGAACTCACCAGGAAATCGAACTCTCCCAGCGTCTCGCGCGTCGGCCCCTGGTTGCGTACCTGCAAATTGGCAGCAACCAACCAGTCGTGCTGGCGCAGGTAGAAGCCGAGCAGTTTCTCGGCATAGCGGCCCAGGCGCGCAGACGGTTGCCGCACCATCTCGGCATGCAGCTCGGCGTTGAGGACGGGATCGTATTGCAGGTCGTGCAGCCAGCCCGCCACGGCGGGTGAGACGGGACCCAGGGTTGCAATGCTGCCCTCCCAGCTGGCCGCATCGGCCGCCAGCAGGTCCGGAGCATAGAGCAACCAGGCCAGTGCCCGCACGTGTGGGTCGCGTAGCTCAGGCCAGCGCTGGTGAAAGCCGGCCTGATGCGTGGCGAGCTGCGTCCTCAGGGCGGCGCCGATGTGCATCGCTCCGCCTGCCTAAGCCTGGTACGTGCTCATGGCCAGGCACAGGTCGGCCCAGGCCTTGCTCTTGTCGTTGAGCGTACGCAGCAGATAAGCCGGGTGATAGGTCACCACCAGCGGCAGGTCCTGATAGCGGTGCACGCTGCCGCGCAGGCGCGAGACCGGCGTGGCCGGGTCCAGACCCAGCAGCGAGAGTGCCGCCGTCTTGCCCAATGCCACCAGCACGGTGGGCTGGATCAGTTCGATCTGGCGTTGCAGATAAGGCAGGCAGGCCGCCACCTCTTGCGGCGAAGGCGGCCGGTCACGACCATTGTCATCGGTCGGCCGGCATTTGACGATGTTGGCGATGTAGGCGTTGGCACCCCGCTTGACACCCATGGCCAGCAGCATGTTGTCCAGCAGCTTGCCGGCCGGTCCGACGAAGGGCTCGCCCTGGATATCCTCGTTGCGCCCCGGCCCCTCACCGATGAAGAGCCATTTGGCCTTTTCGTCACCGACGCCGAAGACGGTATTCTTGCGCCCGTTGCACAGCCCGCAGCGGCGGCATTCGGATACCTGCTGCTTTAGCTGCGGCCAGTCCATGGACTTGATCCTGGCGATCACCGGATCGACGGCGGGGGCGTCCTCTTCCTCATCGCCATCCGGGATGGGCATGGGTTCCATCGACGTAGCGAAATTCATGTCATCCAGCCAGGACGGAGGACCACCGTCCTCATCGACCGGCGCACGCACCCGCGGCGCGCTCGGTGCCGGAACGGAGGGCGCCGCGGCAGGTGGCATTGCTGCCGCATCACTGGTCACCGGCGCCCGGGCAACGGGAGCGACGGCCGGGGCCTCCGGTGGCGGCACAGGGACTTGGCGCTGGGTGGCAGAGGCAACTTCTGGCAGCGCGACCGCATCTTGCGCTGCGGACGCTTCCACCGCTTCTTCCACGGCCAGTTCGCGCCTCACCCATACCGGGCCGATCCCCAGTGCATCGAGCAGGGCCAGGGAGGAGCCGAAGCTGGGATCTTGTTTCATTTCTTCACTCATAAAGGCAGGCTCATGACGATAGCCCCTTCCCGGGTCTGGTTGGCGGCGGGATAGTAATTCTTGCGGCGGCCGATTTCCGTGAATCCATAACGACGGTAGACCTTGGCCGCACGCGTATTCGATTCACGCACTTCCAGCAGCATGGTCCGCATCTGCTGCTGGCGGGCCACCGCAGTGGCCTGATCCAGCAACATGCGCCCCAGCCCCTGGTGCTGATACGCTGCCGCCACGCTGATGTTGAGCAGGTGGGCCTCATCCACGGCCAGCATGACCAGGAAATAGCCAAGCAGCAGGCCACTGGCGTCGCGCAGGGTCTGCGCCTGGTAGCCGCTGTAGAGCGAATCCTGGAAGTTGCCACGGCTCCACGGGTGGGAATACACGGCATCTTCGATCTGCACGACCGCATCCAGGTCACCCGCACCCATGGGGGCGAATTGCAGGCGGCCCAGCTGCGGATGCGAGAGCGCCGACAGCGGCAAGACCCCTGCACTCATGCAGCGCCCTTGGCAGCGTCGCGCAGCTCGCGCTCGGCGGTGGTCAGGGCCACCTTGTTGCGCAGGTAGAGCGGTTGCGCCTCCTGCGCCGGCAATCCGCGTCCCTGGCCGAAATAGACCTGGCCCAGTTGGGCCACCTGACGTGCGTGGGGCATGGCTTGCGGATGCGTCGCCGCGAACTGGCTGGCACAGAATGGCGCCGCGAAATGGGCCGCATAGACCGACAAACCATTGCCGCAGGCAGTGGGGCGTCCCTCGGTACGCACCTGGTCGGCCGCTGCCAGGGCGGGTTCGGCCAGCACCTCCCAGCCACCCGCGGCGCGCGCCCGGTAACGCGCCCAGTAGACTTCACCCATGCGGGCGTCCAGGATGGCCAACACCTCGGTGGCACCCTCATCCAGGGCACGACAGGCCTGGGCTGCGGCCTCCAGCGTGACCACCGGCACCACCGGCCGGTCACAGCCGAAGGACAATCCCTGCACCACGCCGCATGCGGTGCGCACGCCGGTGAACGAGCCCGGGCCGACGCCGAAGGCCAGGGCATCGCACTGGGCCAATGTCAGGCCGGCGTCGGCCAGCAGTTGCTGGATCATGGGGAGGATGGCATCGGAGTGCGTCTGCGTGCCGGCCGACTGGCGCGAGATCAGTTCGCCCCGGTGCAACAAGGCGGCCGAGGCCAGCTCGGTGGAAGTTTCAATAGCAAGAATCGTGGACATCCCGCTATTTTACCGTGAGGTGAGCAATTGTTCGGTTCCTTTGCCGCGTTCCGGCAGCTTCCGGCAGCTTCATGCGGCGGCGCAAAACAACGGCACGTGAAGCGAGTAAAATAGCCACGCCATGTCCTATCAGAAACTTGACCAGACCAACCGCCGCCACCTCGCCGAGGCGCTGCGCAACGACACGTGGGTCGTTGCCTGCCTGTGCGCCAACTGGTGCGGCAGTTGTCGCGAATACGAGGCCGCCTTCCAGGCCTGGGCCGAACGCTACCCTCAACACCACTTCACCTGGATCGACATCGAAGACCAGGCCGACCTCGTTGGTGACCTCGATATCGACAACTTCCCGACCTTATTGATCGAACGTGGCGCCACCGTGGCCTTCTTTGGCCCCATGGAGCCCGACACCCGGCTGGCCGAGCGCATTTTGCTGGCACAGGTCGACAAGAGCGACGCCGAACTGCAGCGCGAAGCCGCCAGCAGCGCCGAGCGCCGTACCTGGCAGCAGGAGTGCAGCCTGCTGGACAAGCTCGCCGACGTCATCGGCTGAAGCCCATCCCCTACTGTTTCAGGTCAGCCAGGGATCGCTCTCCGGATGGGGGAAGCGTGCGCTGATGAAATCGGCGAAGCTGCGCACCTTGGCCGAGAGCAGGCGGCGACTCGGATAGACCATGGAAATCACCACCTGCCCCATGTCGAAGCCAGGCAGTACCTGCACCAGCTTGCCGCAGCGCAGATCATCGCCCAGCGAGTAGGACGGCCGCAGGACGATGCCCATCCCGGCCAGGGCCAGGTCGCGCAGCAGCACGCCACTGTTGGATACCGCCTTGCTCACGATGGGCACATCCAGGACCCCCGCCTCGGTATTGACGTGCCAGTGATGACGCAGATATTCATGCGAAAAATTCAGGCAACTATGACGCGACAGGTCTTCCGGTTGCTCCGGGGCGCCAGCGCGCTCCAGATATGCCGGCGACGCGCACAGGACCACCCGCGCCACGCCGAGCTGGCGCACGATCATGCTGGCGTCGAATTTCTGCAGACTGCTGAAAAATCCGATGTCGATACCCTCCTCCACCAGATCGATGGAGCGGTCGGACAGGTTGATATCCAGCGCCACGTCCGGAAATGCCTGGGCGTAGCCTGCCAGCAACTCGCCCAGTTGCGACTGCCCGAAACCGGCATTGGCATAGATGGCCAGGGTACCCGCAGGACGCTTGGTTTCCAGCGACACCAGCGCTTCCGCGTCATCGATCTCACCCAGGATCATGCGCACCCGCTCCAGGTAGGCCTGCCCCGCCTCGGTGAGCGACAGCCTGCGCGTGGAACGATTGAGCAGACGCGTGCCAAGATGCGCCTCGAGATCGGCAATGAAACGCGTCGCCACGGCGTTGGAAATTTCCAGCAACTCGGCGGCGCGCACGAAACTTCCCTGCTCCACCACCTTGGCAAACACCCGCATTGATTGCAGACGATCCATTTTTCAAGTCCCCGATTGTTCCATAAAGAGAAATAGTCAATTCCGATTAGACCTATTTTTCTTTAGCTTCGCAATATTTACACTTCAGTCATCGGTTGGCGCAATGCAGCATCTGCCCCAACCGCCTGCTCCAGTTGGCCCACGAGTGGACTTTCCCACAAGGAGAGTGCCTTACTCGCCGGCATCTGGGCAAAGTAGTTCCACCCACTTACCAAACAGAGGACCCTATCATGAACATCAAGAATATTGTCGTTGCCGCCTCCCTGCTGGCCGCTGCCGGTGCCGCCATGGCCGAAGCCCCGTATCCGCCGGAAACCCCGTTCCATTCGACCCAGACCCGCGCCGACGTGAAGGCTGAACTGCAACGCGCCCAGGCCAACCATGAGATCGTCTCGCGCAACGAGTACCCGGTGCTGCGTCAGGCGCCCTCCAAGCTGAGCCGCCAGGAAGTCGAAAGCCAGGTGCAACAAGCCAACAACGCAGCGCAAAACCTGTACAGCGGCGCCTGATCGACAGACTCCGCACCCGGTCGATGCATTGACCGATTCCGCACAGGCAGTGTTCCGCACGGCGCATCCCCCGCGTTTGATCATCAATGAACGCGAATGAGTGCCCCGATAGCGTCCGAACCGCCCGCCCTGGAAATCAGGTCCGCCGTCGCCGCAAAGCTTCACCCGCAGTACCGATGCTTCACAGTACCGCAGCACCACCTGCCATGCCGCCAGTCGTTACCGGGCGCATGACAGCTGGTGCGCCAATCATTCCTGCCCTACGTCCCGCCCCTCCTGAATCGCCCCCGCATCCTCCCGCCCTTTTCCTGCTTCAGCCGAATTTAACGCACGGAGTACGCATTCCCATGCCGTGAGTCTCCAGATTCATGCATGCGGCGGCCCGCCCATGCTCATTTCTGCTGCGGCGCGACATGCCTCAATTGCCATCCCGGCCTGGTGCAAACGCAAGCCAGAACCAGCTTTCCCTTGAGATTTTGGCGCGCCGCATGTAAAGTCAAGGGTTTGTTCCTTCCGGCCTAGCTAAGGGTTTCTTGTCAAAGTCGGGCCACCTTTTTTTATCCCCCTATGGCTTTATACGTTCACAAATACGGCGGCACTTCGATGGGCTCGATCGAGCGCATCCAGAATGTCGCAAAGCGCGTTGCCAAATGGCACGACGCAGGCCATCAGATCGTCGTCGTACCTTCGGCGATGTCTGGTGAAACCAACCGTCTGCTGGGCATGGCCAAGGAAATCATGGCCCAGCCCGACGGTCGCGAACTGGACATGCTGGCCTCCACCGGCGAACAGGTATCGGTCGCCCTGCTGGCCATTGCCCTGCAGGCCCTGGGCAAGCAGGCCGTGTCCTACGCCGGCTGGCAAGTGCCGATCAAGACCGACTCGGCCTTCACCAAGGCCCGCATCCGTTCCATCGATGACGCCAAGGTCCGCAAGGACCTCAATGCCGGCAAGATCGTCATGATCACCGGCTTCCAGGGCGTGGACGCCGACGGCAACATCACCACCCTGGGTCGTGGCGGCTCGGACACCTCCGCAGTTGCGGTGGCTGCGGCCATCAAGGCGGCCGAATGCCTGATCTACACCGACGTCGACGGCGTCTATACCACCGACCCGCGCGTGGTCAGCGACGCCCGCCGCCTCAAGACCGTGACCTTCGAAGAGATGCTGGAAATGGCCTCCCTGGGCTCCAAGGTCCTGCAGATCCGCTCGGTGGAATTCGCCGGCAACTACAAGATGCCGACCCGCGTGCTGTCGTCTCTGACCGACCCGCTCACGCCGCTGGCCGAAGAAGCCGCCTCCGGCACCCTGATTTCGTTTGAGGAAGACAAGAACATGGAACAAGCAACCATCACCGGCATCGCCTTCAGCCGCGACGAAGCCAAGATCACCGTGCTGGGCGTACCGGATCGTCCGGGCATCGCTTACCAGATCCTGGGCCCGGTGGCCGATGCCAACATCGAAGTGGACATGATCATCCAGAACCAGTCGGTGGAAGGCAAGACCGACTTCACCTTCACCGTCCCGCGCGCGGAATACGCCAAGGCCGTGGAAGTGCTGAACAGCAGCGTGAAGGCGCACATCGGCGCGGCCGCCATCAACGGCGACACCAAGGTCTCCAAGGTCTCGGTGGTCGGCGTGGGCATGCGCAGCCACGTGGGCATCGCCTCGCAGATGTTCCGCACCCTGTCCGAAGAAGGCGTCAACATCCAGATGATTTCCACCTCCGAAATCAAGATCTCGGTGCTGATCGACGAGAAGTACATGGAACTGGCCGTGCGCGCCCTGCACAAGGCTTTCGACCTGGACAGCGCCAAGTAATCTGCATCACCCATACTATCCCAGCAGCGAAGACGGCACCGGTAAAAAACAGTGATTATTTGCAAGACGACTGTTGACCGGATGCAAATGAGAAGATATTATCTCGGTCTTCGCTGAGGAAACGCAGCAATGCGATAACAGCCTTCAGTGTGGAGACGTGGCCGAGTGGTCGAAGGCACTTCCCTGCTAAGGAAGCATACGGGCTTAAACCTGTATCGAGGGTTCGAATCCCTCCGTCTCCGCCAAGCATTACTAAGCCCCTGTTTTTACAGGGGCTTTTTTATTGCTTCCTCGACATTGGCACCCCTCCCCGGGGGCAGCTGCTAAGTTGTCGCAGCATGGACGGCTAACAGGAGAATCAGGCGCCCGGCATCTGCGCGGCTGGACGCGGTCGTCAGGGTATTGTCAGACAGTGTTTTGTGCACCGCGGCATAATATCCGCCATGGAAAAAATCATTGTCTACATCATTCCCGTCTTCCTCTTGTTGATCGTGGCGGAATTCACCTATGGCTACGTTCGCGGCCGCAATACCTACCGCCTGCCCGATGCCCTGGCGAGCATGTCGCAAGGAGTCATCAGCCAGTTGGTGGCGCTGCTCACCCAGTTGTTCCAGGTCGGGCTGTATTCGCTCACCTATCGTGCCGTGGCCGTCTTCCCGGCGGCGCGCTTCTGGCAAGGCGCGTTCGGCTGGATCGCGGCCATCTTGCTGTTCGATTTTTTCGATTACTGGTTGCACCGCTTCGGCCATGAGAACGCATTGGGCTGGGCGGCACACTCGGTGCATCATCAGAGCCAGGACTTCAATCTCTCCACTGCGCTGCGTCAGGAAAGCACCGTGGCGCTGCTTGGCTGGGTGTTCTACCTGCCCATGGCGATCCTCGGCGTGGAGCCCGAACAATTCGGCATCGCCGGACTGGTGGTGCTGACCTACCAATTCTGGATCCATACCGAGCACATCGGCAAACTGGGCTGGTTCGATCGCGTGTTTTCCTCGCCCTCCAATCACCGGGTACATCATGCGGTCAACGAGCAATACCTGGACAAGAACTACGGTGGCATGCTGGTGATCTGGGACCGCATGTTCGGCACCTTTGCCGAGGAAAAGGAGAAAGTCGTCTACGGCACCCGTACGCCCCTCAATAGCTGGGATCCGCTGTGGGCGGTCCTGTCCGGCTACTGGCAGCTATTGCACAGCGCAGCAACGATGCCGCGCTGGCAGGATAAGTTGAAGATCTGGTTCAAGGCGCCAGGCTGGCGCCCCGCCGGGATGGAACCTTACCCGCCCTTCGACCTTGAGGCCGCGCGTCGCCGTTACGACGTACAGCTGCCGCGCGTGAGGCAGTGGCTTTCCGGACTACAGTTCGTGGGTTTGTTGGCAGCAGCCTCGGCGTTGCTGTGGCAGGCAGACGAACAGCCCTACCTGCACCTTCTGGCGATCAGCACCGCCCTGCTGGCCGGATTCTGGGCGCTCGGTGCGTACATGCAGCGCCGCCTGGGCGGCGCGCTGGTACTTGCCATTGACGTGGCGGCAGCGGTGGCCGTCTACGCTTTGATCTGAGCGCTCTGCTTACTGGATGATGCCGCAGGCCAGGCGCACCCCGCCTCCACCCAGCGGCGCAGGATGGTCGGCATGGTTATCGCCGCCCACGTGGATCATCAGGGCATGGCCACGGACCTCAGCCAGTGTCTTGATGCGCGGCGCCAGGACCGGGTACTCGGCCTTGCCGGCGGCATTCACGTAGAGCGCCGGCAAATCGCCCTGGTGCCCCTCGCCATACGGGCCCTCATGCTTTCCGGTTTTTTGCGGGTCCCAGTGACCCCCTGCGGCCAGGGCCGGTTCCATCTTGCCGTCTTTCTCAAGCGGTGCGCAGGATGCATTCTGATGCACGTGGAAACCGTGCTGCCCGCCCGGCAGGCCGCTGATGGCCGGCGTGAACAGCAGACCGTAGGGAGTCTCGCTGATGGTCACCTCACCCACGGCGGCGGCCACACCATTGGCATCGACCAGGTTCATCGGCACCTTGATCGCCGCCGGAGAGGCAGCCATAGCGGTTCCACAGGCCATCATGGCCAATGCTGCAATGTGTCGTTTCATGCTTGTTTCCTTCCGAAAATGAAAAGGATGGAGGATAGGTCGTCCGCAAGCGCAGCGGTGGGAGTGACGGATTCTCGCCGCCAGAACTGGACGAAGTTCGAGATTTTTATCCCAGAAAACTTCGAAAATCAAAGCTGAATTGCTCTACCACACGCCGACAGGACTACATCACAAACCGGTGCCGCCTTCCTGACAGCGGACTCAGGCGTGCGGCGTGTGGCCGGTTTCGCTGCCCTCACCTGTATCGGCACCACCCAACGCCACCTTGAGCTTACGCCCCTCCAGCAGCATCGCATGGAAATCCACGGCGGGAATCGGTCGCGAGAAGATATAGCCCTGCAACTCGTTGCAACCGGCTTCGCGCAGGAAGTTGAACTGCTTTTCGGTTTCCACCCCTTCGGCGATAACCTTGTGGCGCAACTGCTTGGCGATACCGATGATGGCGCTGGCGATGGCGCAGTCATTGGTATCGTCCGGGATGCCCATAGTGAAGGAGCGGTCGATCTTGAGGGTATTGATAGGGAAACGCTTGAGGTAGGACAGGCTGGAATAGCCAGTCCCGAAATCGTCCAGCGAGATGGTGATACCCAGGCTGCAGATCTTTTCCATGATGGAAATGACGCGATCGGTGCTATGCATCAGCATGCTCTCGGTGATTTCCAGCTCCAGCCAGTCGCCGCTGAGCATGTGGCGGCTCAGCGCGGCGCGCACGCGGTCGGGCAGCGAACGAGTGAACTCACGCGCCGTCACGTTCAGGGCGATACGGATCGGCGCCATACCGGCTTCCTTCCAGGCCCTTGCCTGCCGGCACACGGCATCCAGCACCCAGTCGCTGAGCTGGACGATCAGGCCGGTCTCTTCGGCGATGGGGATGAACTCGCCCGGCAGCAGCAGGCCGCGCTCCGGATGCTGCCAGCGCACCAGTGCTTCGGCCCCGTTGATGGCAAGGGTGTTCATGTCCACCTTGGGCTGGTAGTACAACAGCAGCTCGTTGTATTCGAAGGCATGCAGCAGACCGGTCTCGATGCGCAACAGATCCAGCGTGTTGCGGTTCATCTCTTCGCTGTAGTAGACGTAGCCGCCTTCATTGTTGTCCCCGCCCTGCTTGGCGCGGTACATGGCGATGTCGGCCAGGCGCAGCAGGGTCTCGGTGTCGCTGGCGTCTTCCGGATACATGCTCACGCCGATGCTGGCGCCCACGCGCAGCTCATGACCATCGATGAAGAAGGGATCGTCGAACACCGCCAGCAGCTTCTGGGCGACAAAACCGGGGTGGTAATCCTTATCGATATCGAACAGGGCCACCGCAAACTCGTCGGCGCCCAGGCGCGCCACCACGTCCTGCTCGCGCAAGGCGCGGCGCAGACGGATGGCCACTTCCACCAGCAACATGTCCCCGGCCACGTGACCCAGGGTGTCGTTGATGGGCTTGAAGCGGTTCAGGTCGATGAACATGACGCAACCATGCATGTTTTCATGCTTGGCTTCCATCAGCGCCTGGTCCACCGTGCGGGTGAGCAACGTGCGGTTGGGCAAACCGGTCAGGGCGTCGTAGTAGGCCAGGTGATGAATCAGCTTTTCAGCGTTCTTGCGTTCCGTGATGTCGCTCAGATAGCCGATCAGGCCGATCGGATGCCCGCTCTGGTCGCGCATCACCGACAAGGAAAGGCTGGCCCAGAATACCTCTCCGGACTTCTTGCGGCGCCGCACCTCCATCTCGCGGCCGCCCTGCTCCAGGAATACGTCGTGCAGCGAATCCTCTTCTTCCTCGTTCTCGTAGAGGAAGAGCACGTTGCGGCCGATGGCTTCCAGGGCGGTATAGCCGAACAATTGCTCAGCGCCGCGGTTCCAGCTGGTGATGAAACCGGCCGGATCCATCGTGATCACTGATTCGTGCATCTGGTGCAGGATCTGCGCCTGCTCTTCCAGCTTGGCTTCGATCTGGTCCAGGGAGCGGGCGCGCTTTTCCGTCTCGGCGCGGCGTTGCATCAGGCGGCCAAGGAAGGCGCCGAGCATTGCCAGCCGGTTGCGCTCAAGCTCGGTATAGGGCCGCGTCAGGGAAGGAAAAACGAAATAGCCGAACTGCGCGTCTTCATACGCCACCGGCTGGCACAGGCCATTACCGGCGTCTCCCGGCATGCCGATCACGTAGCGTCCGCCGGGGCGCTTGAGGAAACCCGATGCGATTCCTCCCAGCGCGGCATGCAATGCCATGCCGTGCAGGTTTTGCATGGCGTCCAGCAATGCCGAACAGCATGCCAGATCGTCACTGCCCACGGAGGAGATCATCGTAATCACGCCTCGGTACTGACGCGTGTGGCCCAGCTGAAGGCCTGGATCAGACAGCGGCAATACACCTCAGCGTCCAGACCGGCGGCATCCAGGTCGACATGGCGCAAGGGGATGCGGCCATCTTCGGAGCGTTCCACCACGTCCAGCAGCTTGCCCAGCCGGCCGCTGCGATAGACCAGCGCATTGCAGATGTCCACCGGCAGCTTCAAGGGCTCGATGATGTCGTTGAGCGGCATACCCAGGAGGATATCCAGCAGCGAGAACATGCCGGTGATGAAAGCCCGGTCCAGTTCCTCGGGCGTGCACTCCACCCGCTGCGCCATCGCCTCCATCATGGCCGCACGGGCTGCCGCACGCGGCAGCAGCGGATTGGCCGATTCGTCGCCGGGGAAGCGCGCATACAGCAACAGCTGCAGCCAGCGCTGCAACTGCCGGCGCCCCAGCAGATTGATGGCCTGGGTGAAATTGGTGATATGGGCCGAGAAGCCGAAAGCGGCCGAACTCACCAGCTTGAAGAGCTGGTAGGACAGCGCCGGGTCCTGCTTGAGCAGGGATTCCAGCTCATTGGCATCGGCGTCGCGCGCCACCAGTTCCAGTAACTTCAGCAGGCGGGCGCGGGAAATCGAATTCTTTTGCGACAGGCGGCTGTCGGGATGCAAGGCATATTCGCCCGAGAACCAGCGGAAACCCTCCACCCGGCAACCATCGAACTGCAGGGCATCGGCCACGTTCTCGGCCAGGTGGGGTCCGCGCAGGCGGTGCAGCCACTGGGTGGTTTCGGGCAGGTTGCCGATGCTGGCATCCAGCGCCACCGATTCCACGAACGGGAATACGCTGGCACCTTGTGCCGGCAAACCGTCGGCGATGATGGCAAAGCCGCGGCTGTAGAGCCAGTCCAGCGCATCGATCTTGCCGGGGTCCACGCAATGCTCGACCGGTACGCGCAGGGCCAGCTGGCCCTGGGGAATCTCGTGCTTGAACTCCGGCGCAAAGATCGCCGGGTCGCGCACCGGGATGATGCAGGTCAGGCCACCCAGGGCGTCATGCAGGTCGAACTCGTTGAACAATCTCGACAGCAAGGCGCTGCCGTCTTCGACCGCCGGCGAAATATGCAGCGACAGCGCCGTCCAGACGTGATGAACGTCGGCGACGGGCTGCAAAAACACGAGTGGAAACGAAACGCTTTTATCCTGAACAGCCATATTTTTATCGTGGCGCGCTCCGTAGCCTGCCGAAACGCTCTTGGGTGTCGAAAAACTCTAAATAAGTTTCCCAGCAGAATACTTAATTAAAATTAAATTTTTTCTAAATATACCCGATAAAAGCATGCTTGCAACCAGCTTTATCCTGACAGGAAGATTTCCTGCAGGTCATTCAGAAAACGGCGCCCCAGATCGGTGGGCCGGATCACAGCGTGGTCGCGATACAACATGCCCTTTTGCTCGGCCAGGTCGAGTGGCTTGCCGATCTGGTTCAGGCTCATGCCGGTGCGTTCGGCGAACAGGTTGGGCGAAAAACCCTCGGTCAGGCGCAGGGCATTGAGCATGAACTCGAAGCCCAGCGCGTCGCGGCCGATTTCGGCCTCTTCCTGGATCGGCCGGCCGGCGCGGGTCTGATCCAGATAGGCCTGCGGATGCTTGTAGCGCATCTGGCGTACGATGCGATGCGGGAAGGACAGCTTGGAATGCGCGCCGGCGCCGATGCCCAGGTAATCGCCGAATTGCCAATAGTTAAGATTGTGCCGGGCGCGTCTGCCCGGTTGGGCATAGGCCGAGACCTCGTAATTGGCGTAGCCGTCAGCACTTGTCAGAGTTGCGATCATGTCCTGCATGTCCGCACTGGCATCCTCATCGGGTACTGCCGGCGGGAAACGCGCAAAGAGCGTGTTGGGCTCCAGCGTCAGGTGGTAGAGCGACAGATGCGGCGGCGCAAACGCGAGTGCCGTAGTGATGTCGGCCTGCGCCTCGGCCAGGGTCTGGCGCGGCAAGGCATACATCAGGTCGAGGTTGAAATTGTCGAAATTGGCGTGGGCGATCTCCACCGCCTTGCGCGCCTGGTCACCGTCATGGATGCGCCCCAGCGCTTCCAGATGCTGCGCATTGAAGCTCTGGATGCCGATGGAGAGCCGGTTGATGCCACTTTGCCGGTAGGAGCGGAATTTGTCGGCTTCGAAGGTGCCGGGATTGGCCTCCATCGTGATCTCGATGTCGGCGTCGAAAGGCAGCAAGGTGCGCAGGTCCGACAACAGGCGGTCCAGACCGGCCGCCGACAGCAGGCTGGGCGTGCCGCCCCCGATGAAGATGGTATTGATCTTGCGGCCCCAGATCAGCGGCAGGGCCTGCTCCAGGTCCAGGCGCAGCGCGTCCAGATAATCCTGCTCGGGGAAGCTGCCCTTGACCTCGTGCGAATTGAAGTCGCAATACGGGCACTTGCGCACGCACCACGGAAAATGCACATACAGGGACAGCGGCGGCAAGGCCGTCAGTTGCAGGCTGCCGGGCTTGAGGAAAGCCAGTGCCGCCTGCGCCGGGCCAGCGCTGGCCTGGCCGGCCGGAATGTCAGCCGGAACCGGTTTGATGGGGATCATTTCAGCTTCTCGATCAATGCGCGCAGGGCCTGGCCGCGATGGGAGACGGCGTTCTTCTCGGCGTGGCTCAGCTCGGCTGCAGTCTTGCCCAGTTCAGGCAAGAGGAAATACGGATCGTAGCCAAAACCGCCCTCCCCGCGCGCCTGGGCGATGATTTCGCCCTTCCAGACGCCGTCGGCGATGACCGGTTGCGGATCATCGGCATGGCGCACATAGACCAGCACGCAATAGTAATAAGCTGACTTGTCGGCATGAGCCGCCAGGTCAGCGATGAGTTTGGCGTTGTTGTTGGCGTCGGACTTGGGTTCGCCGGCATAGCGCGCCGAATAGACGCCGGGCGCACCGCCCAGGGCATTGACGCAGACGCCGGAGTCGTCGGCCAGTGCCGGCAGCCCGGTCAGGCGCGCCGCATGGCGGGCCTTGGTCAGGGCGTTTTCGACGAAGGTGCCGAAAGGCTCTTCCGCTTCGGGGACGTCGAACTCGCCCTGTGGGCGCACGTCCAGGCCAATGTCGCCCAGCAGGCTGGCGAATTCCTTCAGTTTGCCGGCGTTGTTCGACGCCATGACGATCTTTTGCTTGGTGTGCATGCTTGGTCCGAATGGGTGGCAGGAGTCGCGACAATGAAAAACGCCATGTCCTGGCTGCAACATGGCGTTTTCCCTGTGTCTGGTGTAGGCCGCATTGTAATGCGATTTGCCCCGGGCCGCCCGATGGTGCGACGGTGGCCGGTGGACTGATCGCCTTACAGGCCCAGGGCCTGCTTCTGCAGACCGTTGAGGGTGGCAATGCCTTGCTGGGCCAGGTCCAGCAGGCTGTTCAGGGTGGCCCGGTCGAACGCCGCACCTTCAGCCGTGCCCTGCACCTCGACGAAGTGGCCGGCATCGGTCATGACCACGTTCATGTCGGTATCGCAGTCCGAATCCTCCAGGTAATCCAGGTCCAGCACCGGCACGCCGCGATAGACGCCGACCGAGATCGCTGCCACGAACTGCTTGACCGGAATGGTCTCGATCAGGCCACGCCCCTGCAGCACCGAGAACGCATCGTAGGCCGCCACCATGGCGCCGGTGATGGCCGCGGTACGGGTACCGCCATCGGCTTGCAGGACGTCGCAGTCCAGTTGCAGGGTGCGCTCGCCGAAGGCCTCCAGATCGAAGGCGGCGCGCAGGGCGCGCCCGATCAGGCGCTGGATTTCCTGGGTGCGGCCGGACTGCTTGCCCTTGGCGGCTTCGCGGTCCATGCGGGTGTGGGTGGAACGGGGCAGCATGCCGTATTCGGCGGTGAGCCAGCCCTGGCCCTTGCCCTTGAGGAAGCCCGGCACCCTTTCTTCGATCGAGGCGGTGCACAGCACGCGGGTGTCACCGAACTCGATCAGCACCGATCCTTCGGCATGCTTGGTGTACTGGCGGGTCAGGCGAACCTCGCGCAACTGCGAAACGCTACGGCCGCTGGGGCGATGGGAAGCTGTCATGGTGATCCTTGTCTATGTTTGTAGGGTCTTGGCTAAGCTGGTAGCGGTGAAGGTTGAGGGAAATCGGCGGCGGCAACCGGGTACCGGGCCGGTCGATGACCGTCAAAACCGCTCATTTTGATGTTTTTGATAGCGCGGCGCCGCCAATCTTCATTAAAATGCGGGCTCCGACCGGGCGACATCCCGGGCAGACCGCACAGGCGCTGCCGGAACGTTCAAGTCCGGCATTGTAATGGATCAGCAAGACTGCCGTCGCGGCAGCAGCCGAGTTTGCCCCGTCACTGCCCGCACCGCCCGCAACCCGACCTGTCAGCGCGCCCTACCCGGCGCCGCGCCCGCTTATGGAGCCCCGACCTTGACCATCTACAGCATGACCGGCTACGCCGTCACCACCCGTGAAACCACCGCCGGCACGGTCACCCTGGAAATGAAGAGCGTGAATTCGCGCTTCCTGGACCTGCAATTCCGCATCAACGACGACCTGCGCGCGGTCGAACCCATGCTGCGTGAGGCCATCATGGGCCGCCTGGTGCGCGGCAAGGTGGAATGCCGCCTGTCCTTCGGCCGCAAGGTGGCCAGCGGCAACAGCCAGGCGCTCAACACCAATGTGGTGGCGCAACTGGCCAACCTGCAAGACCAGCTGCGTGCGCAATTCCCGGATGCAGCGCCGCTGTCGGTCAACGAACTGCTGCGCTGGCCGGGCGTCATGGAAGAAGCCGAGATCAGCCAGGAAACCCTGCAGGCCGACATCCTGGCGACCCTGCAGCAGACCCTGGACGCCTTCGTCGACAGCCGTGCCCGTGAAGGCGCAGCGCTGCAGGCGGTGATCCTGGCGCGGGTCGATGCGATGGAAGCCATCGTGGCCCGCATCACCCCGCTGGTGCCGCAACTGGTCGAGCAATTCCAGCAAAAGGCCACCGAACGCATGACCGAAGCCCTGGGCCTGGCCCTGCAGACGCAGAACGGCGCCGCGCCGGTGGCCACCCGTGAGGAATCGCTGGAACGCATCCGCCAGGAAGTGACGCTCTACGGCATCCGCATCGACATCGCCGAAGAACTGGCGCGCCTGTCGGCCCACCTGGGCGAAACCCGCCACATCCTGAAGAAGGGTGGGCAGGTCGGCAAGCGTCTGGATTTCATGATGCAGGAACTCAACCGCGAGGCCAACACCGTGGGCTCCAAGGCTGCCGTCAAGGAACTGGCCGACGCCTCCATGGAGCTCAAGCTGCTGATCGACCAGATGCGCGAGCAGGTACAGAATCTGGAGTAACCCCAGGCGCCAGCATTGCCCGACCTGTCGGGCAGAGATTCACGATATCAAGATATTCACGACATTTTCAGCGAGGACCCCATGCCCGTCCAAAAACCCACTTCCGGCAGCCTCTTCATGGTGGTTGCGCCCTCCGGCGCCGGCAAATCGACCCTGGTCAACGCCCTGTTGAAGCAGGAGCCGGCCATCAAGCTGTCCATCTCCTACACCACCCGCGCCCCGCGCCCGGGCGAAGAACATGGCCGTGAATACTATTTCACGGATGCGGAGGATTTCCTGAAGCGCCAGGCCGAGGGCGAATTCCTCGAATGGGCCGAAGTCCACGGCAACTACTACGGCACCTCGCGCCTGATGATCGCCGACCAGATCGCCAACGGCACCGATGTGCTGCTGGAAATCGACTGGCAAGGCGCGCAGCAGGTCAAGAAGCAGTTTTCCAATGCCATCGGCATCTTCATCCTGCCACCGTCGATTGCGGCGCTGGAAGAGCGCCTGAAGAAGCGCGGACAGGACGAACCGCACGTCATCACCCGCCGCATCCTGGCCGCCGGCGGCGAAATCGCGCACTCCCCGGAGTTCGAATATGTTATTATCAATCAAGAGTTTGCCGTCGCTTTATCCGAGTTGACGGCCATTGTCCAGGCAGCCCGCTGCCGATTCCCGCAACAAGCCGCCCGCAACGCCTACCTGTTCACACAGCTGGGCATCCACGCGAGCTGAGCCTGTCAGGGCGCCGGACCGATCCATCCACACGCAAGACCGTCATTCAGGAGTTTTACATGGCCCGCATCACCATCGAAGATTGCCTCAAGCAGATCCCCAACCGTTTCCAGTTGACCCTGTCGGCCACCTACCGCGCCCGCCAGCTGCTGCAAGGCCACACCCCCAAGGTGGAAGCCAAGGACAAGCCGACCGTGACCGCCCTGCGTGAAATCGCAGCGGGCAAGGTCGGCATGGAAATGCTGAAGAAGGTTCCGGCCTGATCCTGGTCCGTCAATGAAGCTGATAACGGACAAGTATGAGCCTCACCACTACCGACTCCACCTTATCAGCCGCTCCTAGCCCCAAACGTGCCACCGGTTCCGGTCGCACCGCACCTCCCAACGAAGTCGCCCCCGCCGCTGCCCACAGCGGCGTGGCGACTTTTGCGCATCTGATTCCCAAGCTCGAAGAGTACCTGACCCCTTCCGAACTGAAGAAGGTCAAGGAAGCCTATCGCTTCGCCGATGAGATGCACCTGGGCCAGATGCGCAAGTCGGGCGAGCCCTACATCTCGCACCCGCTGGCGGTGGCCGAGATCTGTGCCGAATGGAAGCTGGACGCCCAGGCCATGATGGCGGCCTTCCTGCATGATGTGATGGAAGACCAGGGCGTCAAGAAGGAAGAGCTGATCGAACGCTTCGGCGCCTCCGTGGCCTCCCTGGTGGATGGCTTGTCCAAGCTGGACAAGATCGAATTCCAGAGCCAGGTCGAGGCGCAGGCCGAGAACTTCCGCAAGATGCTGCTGGCGATGGCCCGCGACGTGCGGGTGATCCTGGTCAAGCTGGCCGACCGCCTGCACAACATGCGCACGCTGGGCTCCATGCCGCCCGAGAAGAAGCGCCGCATCTCGCGCGAGACCATGGAAGTCTATGTGCCCATCGCGCACCGCCTGGGCCTGAACAACATCTACCGCGAGCTGCAGGAACTGTCCTTCTCGCACCTCTACCCGCTGCGCCACCGCACGCTCTCCAAGGCCGTCAAGGCTGCGCGCGGCAACCGCCGCGAAGTCGTCACCAAGATCATGGAATCGGTCACCTCGACCCTGATCGCCGCCGGCATCCCGGCCCAGGTCGACGGCCGGGAAAAGACCCTCTACGGCATCTACCGCAAGATGCGCAACAAGCACCTGACGTTCTCCCAGGTGCTGGACGTCTATGGCTTCCGGGTGGTGGTCGACAGCTTCGCCAACTGCTATGTGGCGTTGGGCACCCTGCACTCGCTGTTCAAGCCCATGCCGGGCAAGTTCAAGGATTACATCGCCATTCCCAAGCTGAATGGCTACCAGTCGCTGCATACCACCCTGATCGGCCCCTATGGCACGCCGGTCGAGTTCCAGATCCGCACCACCGAAATGCATCGGGTGGCCGAGTCCGGCGTGGCCGCGCACTGGTTGTACAAGGATGACGAAGGCAGCCTGACCGACCTGCAGCAGCGCACCCATGCCTGGCTGCAATCGCTGCTGGACATCCAGAAGCAGACCGGCGACTCGGCCGAGTTCCTGGAGCACGTCAAGGTCGACCTGTTCCCCGATTCGGTCTACGTCTTCACGCCCAAGTCCAAGATCATCGCCCTGCCCCGTGGCGCCACGGCGCTGGACTTTGCCTACAGCATCCACACCGATATCGGCGACCAGACTACCTCGGCCATCATCAATCACGAACCGGCGCCGCTGCGTTCCGAGCTGCACAACGGCGACATCGTCGAGATCATCACCTCGCCGACCTCGCGCCCCAGCCCTAACTGGCTGGGCTATGTACGCACCGGCAAGGCCCGCTCGGCGATCCGCCATCGCCTGCGCACGGCCAACAAGGTCGAGTCGCAAGCGGTCGGCCGCCGCCTGCTGGGTAATGCCCTGCACACCCTGGGTATTGACCCGGAGCTGCCATCCCACATCGTCGAGCGCCTGCTCAACGAATCCAGCGCCAAGACCATGGACGACCTGTATGCCGAGATCGGCATCGGCACCCGCATGGCGCCGCTGGTGGCACGCCACATCATGACCATGATGGATACCGGGGTGAGCGTGCCGCAGCTGGATCCGGAAGGCCACATGCTGCCCAACAAGCCGGACCCGGTGGTCATCACCGGCAGCGAAGGCGCATCAGCGCAGTTGTCCTCCTGTTGCATGCCGATCCCGGGCGACCGCCTGACCGGCTACCTGCGACCGGACCAGACCCTGATCGTGCATACCCAGGAATGCGAGACCGCCAAGCGCCTGCACGAGAAGGAACCGGAACGCTGGATCGAGCTGGTCTGGGGCCACGACCTGAACCGCCGCTTCGATTGCCGCATCACCATCCTGATCCACAACGAGCGCGGCACGCTGGCGCGCATCGCGGCCGAGATCGGCGAATCGGACGCCAATATCGTCTCGGTGGCCATGGATGATGAAGGTGGCAATGCCTCGATGAAATACCTGCGCTTCACCATCCAGGTCGAAGACCGGGTCCACCTGGCGCGCATCATGCGCGGCATCCGCAAGATCGACAGCGTCGCACGTATCCTGCGCGACCGGGGCTGATGCCGGTCATGCCATGAGATGTCGCCATGAAGAACGCCCGCAATCGCGGGCGTTCTTCATTTGGGGCATCAGGGTGAACATCCAGGGCCAGTCAGGCGGCCGCCTTCTCCTGCGCCAGGCCGACCTGCACCTCTGCTTCCAGATGACGTTGGCAGGCCTGCGCCCCCTTGTCGGCGATGCCGCGTTCCAGCTTGTCGGCAAAGAACTCGATCAGGGCACTGACTGCACTGGGCAACTGGCGGCGGTGCACATAGACCGCATAGAAGCCCATGGTGTCGCGCTGGTAATCCGGCAAGATGTTCACCAGGGTGCCATTGCGCAGGTCTTCGGACGCCAGCATGGTCGGCAGCAAGGCAATCCCCAGGCCGGCCCGCGCAGCCCGCAACTGGCCCTGTGCGGTATTGACGCACAGGCGCGGCACCACCCGCACACTCTCGGGACCATGTGGCCCCTCCAGCTTCCAGACCGTGTGCTGGGGCGCCTGCGAGGTCGCCAGACAGGCGTGGGCGACCAGGTCCGACAGGGCCTGCGGGGTACCCTGCCGCTCCAGATAACGTGGACTGGCAATGAGCGCCAGATGGCTTTGCACCAGTTTTCTGGCCACCAGGCTGGAATCAGGCAATACCCCGCCGCGGAAGGCCAGGTCGATGCCCTCGGCAATCAGGTCGGCGCGCCCATCGTTGAGCACGAACTCCAGCTGCACCTTGGGATAGAGATGCATGAACTCATGCATCCACTCGATCGAAAAATTGTCGAAGAAATCCACCGGCGCCGCCACCCGCAGGCTACCCGTCGGCTCGCCCTGGCTCTCGGTCAGGCTGACGCTGGCGTGTTCGATGTCTTCCAGGCCGGGCGCGCAGCGTTCGAAGAATTCCCGACCCGCCGCAGTCATGTTGAGCTGGCGCGTGGAGCGTTGCAGCAGCCGCACGCCCATGTTGGCCTCCAGGGTCTGCAGGCGCCGGCTGATGGTATTGGGTGGCATGGACAGCTTGCGGCCGGCGGCGGCAAAGCTGCCGGCACGCACCACATGCACGAACAGCCAGATGTCGTTCAGGTCTAGCATGGCGATGGCCTTCTTCCTCTATGTCCGTCTCGATCCCATTACTTCCAAAACTGGATCAGTGAAATGCGATTCTCGCATCTATTGGAAGAAATGAAAACTGGGTATTGTTCATCCCAATGCAAACGCCTTCCTGTCGAGGCGATGCCAACCGAACAATGTAAAGGAATGACCATGAGCACCCTGCTGCATATCGACTCCAGCGCCCGTACCGGCGGTTCCATCTCGCGCCAGCTGACCGCCTCCTTCGCCCAGCAATGGCAGGCCAAGAATCCCGGCGGCAAGGTCGTTCATCGCGACCTGGCCGCCAACACCCTGCCGCACCTGAGCGAATCCATGATGGGTGCCTATTTCACCCCGGCCGATGCCCGCAGCGCCGAGCAAGCCGACGTGATCAAGCAATCCGACGCCCTGGTCGATGAGCTGCTGGCCGCCGACACCATCGTCATCGGCGTGCCGATGTACAACTTCGCGCCGCCCTCAACCCTGAAGGCCTGGATCGACCACGTCTTCCGCGCCGGCCGCACCTTCAAGTACGGCGAAACCGGCCCGGTCGGCCTGGTCACCGGCAAGAAGGCCGTCATCATCCTGTCCCGTGGCGGCAAGTATTCCGAAGGTCCGATGGAAGCGCTGGACTTCCAGGGCAAGTACCTCAAGAGCGCCCTGGGCTTCATCGGCATCACCGATGTCGAACTGGTGATCGCCGAAGGCGTCTCCATGGGGGAAGAGGCCGCCAAGCAAGCCGTTGCCGGCGCCGAAGCGAAGATCAACGCCACCGTCTGATCGCGCCAGCGGCCTGGCCCGCTCTCGCGCTGCCCATGTGAACGGGGCGCACCGCCAACAGCGGTGCGCCCCGTTTGCCGTGTTGCGTGCCAGGCTCAGTGGCTGCCCAGCCCCTTGTGCATGCGCCGCAGCCCCAGCCAGACGCAGGCCGCCACCACCGGCACCACCAGGCCGGTGGCCAGATCCGGATTGATGGGCAGGCCCGCCGCCTTGGCCGCCTTGCCGGCATACCCCAGCAGACCGATCACGTAATACGAGATGGCCGCCACCGACAGGCCTTCCACCGCCTGCTGCAGCTTCAGTTGCTGGGCGGCGCGGGCATTCATGGATTCCAGGATCTGGCGGTTCTGACGCTCCTGCACGATGCCGATCCGGGTGCGCAACAGGTCGTTGGTATGGGCGATACGTTCGGCCAGGGCTTCCTGGCGACGGGCGATGGCCTGGCAGGTATCCATGGCCGGCGCCAGCCGGCGCTCCATGAATTCACCGATGGTCGGCACGCCTTCGATGCGCTGCTCGCGCAATTCCTCGATGCGCGCCTGTACCAGCCGGAAATAGGCCTGCGAGGCCGAGAAGCGGTAGCTGTTCTCCAGCGAGAGCTTTTCGATGCGTGCCGCCAGACCGGTGATCTTGCGCAGCACGCGCTCATCTTCGGCCTGTTCCTCCGGCGTGCCGGCGGTGGACTGCTCGGATTGCACCATGGCGGCGGTCAGCGCCGCCAGGTCGCCCTCGATCTGGTTGAGCAGCGGGCCGGATTGCTGGGCGTGCGGCAAGCCTAGCAAGGCCATCATGCGATAGGTCTCGATTTCCAGGATGCGCTGGGCCAGGCGCCCGCCTTGCAGCTCGCGCAGGCCAATGTCGCGCACCACGAAACGCGAAAATCCATCCGACTGGATCTGGAAATCGGTCCAGATTTCCCCGCCCTGCAAGACCTTGCTGGAACTCATCAGCTTTCCCTCGAAGATGCGCTGCATCTGGCGTGCGGTCGCAGCCGGGTCATCGTCGCCGGGCTCCACCACCACATGCGCAGCCACCATCAGCTTACCCTTGAGCGAGAGCTGCCACTGCTGGGGGATGTGCGCCAGCGGCGCGCGGGCAAAGGCCTGGTCGGTGGAGAGCGGCTCCTCATGGGCCTGGGCGAAGGTATAGGTGGCGAACTCGGTGTGGCACTCCCACTTCAGCCGGAAGCGGCCGAAGTCGTGATAGAAGTGCTTGGCCTCGCCACCCGGAGCGACCACGCCGAAATGGGCGCACAGGTCGTCCAGCAGCGCATGCTGGGCACTGGCATGGCGACCGCCATTGCCTTCTTCGCGCACATAGACGGCCAGGTGGGTGAGCGTTTCCGAACGTGTCAGCTGCAGGAAGGGGCGCGAATGCACCTCGGCAGCCAGGACGACGCGCTGCGGGTGGTTCAGGCTGGCAAAAACGATGGACATGGGACTTTCTCGTGGATGATTGCAATGCTGTGCGCCGGTCGCGCCTGATGACGACCGACTAACTGCCGGCCGGCCTGCAAGTCAGGCCCGGCCGCGGCGAAAACGGGTGGTGAGCCGGCGCGCCTACTGCGGCTGCGGCGGCGGATACGTGACGTCGAGGATGGTCAGCTGCTCCACGCCCGAAGGGGTCTGCAGCACCACCTCATCCCCTTCGCGCGCCTTGGTCAGCGCCCGCGCCACGGGCGAAATCCAGCTGATGCGCCCCTTGAGCGGATCGAGCTCGTCGATGCCGACGATGGTCACCGTATGTTCTTCGCCGCGCTGGTTTTCGTAATGCACCGTGGCCCCGAAGAAGATCTGGTCGCTGCCGTGATGCACCGAGGGATCGACCACCTCGGCATTGTCCAGCCGCTTGGTGAGGAAGCGGATACGCCGGTCGATCTCGCGCAGGCGCTTCTTGCCGTAGAGATAGTCGCCGTTCTCGGAGCGGTCGCCATTGGAGGCGGCCCAGGAGACTACACGCACCACCTCCGGCCGCTCTTCGTCGATCAGGTGCAGCAGCTCATCCTTGATGCGCTGATGGCCCTGGGGTGTCATGTAGTTCTTGGCCCCGGCGGGGATGGCCGGCAAGGCGATCTCGTCATCGTCGTCGGCGCCGTCGGATTCTTTTACAAATGCCTTGTTCATGTGCGAATGGATGGGTATGCAGGTTCGTTCTTATTGTAGCCGCATGCGTGCGCTCGCAACGGTACAGTTGGGGCGATTAATCCTTGCATCAGTGAGCGGGCCGTATGCCCGGCGCAAGACCCTGCCC
>NZ_JABXGI010000012.1:0-123866 GCF_022627865.1 Herbaspirillum sp. C7C2 | reverse complement strand
CTACGGCGCGTCGCTGCGCCTAGGCAGTCAACGCTTGGCGACCTCTCGCACTCGTAGATTAAATGTGAACAGGCCCTAATGCGACCAGAACTGAGAGCTGCATTAATTGCGACACAGGAGGCATGACATGTCTGTCCAATACAGCGGTCAGGTTCTACCACCAGTTGGAATACGTTTGTATCGAATGTCACTTTCATACCGTCTGCCCGACCTGAACCGCCCTCTTACATCGACGTCGCCGACCGCGCCGCCTGCTCATACAAGCCCGACAGCACGCGCAGGAACCGGGCCAGCTCTTCCAGTTCATAGCTTTCGGTGTTGTCGCCGGTGAGGCTGGAGACCAGCAGCTGCTCCCTGATCTCGTAGTACCGCTTGCAAAGATCCTGCCCGGCCTCGTTGGTCGAATACAGCACTTCCTTGCCGCGCCGCTCGGTGCTCACCAGGCCCAGGGCGTGCAGTTTCTTGAGCGAGTAGTTGACCACGTGCGTGTCCTCGATATTGAGGATGAAGGCGATGTCGGCCAGCTTCTTCTCGCGTGCGCGGTGGTTGATATGGTGCAATACCAGGACGTCGGTGGCCGTCATGTCCTTCATGCCGGCCGCCGAGATGCAGCGGATCATCCATCGGTTGAAGGCATTGCTGGCGATGATCATGCCGAACTCGAATTCGCTCAACTCCTTGCTCCTTCCTGAAGCCAGATGCAGTGACGATACGATCGGCACCTTGCCTGGGGTGTTGGGCTGGGCGAAATTGGCTTTTGGGGTTTTCTTTTCGGTTGGCATAAAGGTCTTTGGAAAGCAGACAAATTCACTGACCGCCACAGGAAATATCGTCGAGAGATTTTTCCCGCCGCCGGCGGTCAGTCGAGAAACCCCGATTTTAAACCCCAATTTCCTCGGCAAGGTGAGCCAGATTGGGCTCCGTTGAATCTGCAGTCTACTTTTCCACCAGCAACTTCCTGCCCTCCGGCGTCCATGCCAATGGCGCCCCGGCATGCTCGCCCGACAATTCCCAGTCCGCCGCGCCAGGTTCGTGCGTCGTCTGAGCTGACTGCGCCCCCTCTGTCTTGAAGATCGACACCGCGCGCCCCAGCGCCAGCGAGCGGTCATGCATCTGCTGCGCAGCCGCGGCCGCCTGTTCCACCAGGGCCGAGTTCTGCTGCGTCATGTCGTCGATCTGCTCGACCGCCTGGTTGATCTGGCGGATGCCTTCGCTCTGTTCGTCGCTGGCGGCCGATATCTCGATCATGATGTCGGCCACGTGTTTCACGCTGGAGACGATCTCCTGCATGGTCTGCCCGGCCTGGTCCACCAGCGCGCCACCGGCATCGACCTTCTTCACCGAGCTCTGGATCAGCCCGGCGATCTCCTTGGCAGCAGCGGCGCTGCGCTGGGCCAGGGCACGCACCTCGGCGGCGACCACGGCAAACCCGCGCCCCTGCTCACCGGCGCGGGCTGCCTCCACGGCAGCGTTCAACGCCAGGATATTGGTCTGGAAGGCGATGCCATCGATCACCCCGATGATGTCCACGATCTGGCGCGAGCTCTCCTTGATTTCCTTCATCGTGCTGACCACCTGGGTGACCACGTCGCCCCCTTGCGTGGCGACCTGCGACGCATTGAGCACCAGATGATTGGCTTCGCGGGCGTTCTCGGCGTTCTGGTTGACCGCATTGGTCAGCTCCAGCATGGAACTGGCGGTTTCTTCCAGCGTGCTGGCCTGCAGTTCGGTACGGGCCGACAGGTTGGCATTGCCTTCGGCGATCTCGCGCGCCGCCACCGAAATGGCGTCGGACCCCTCGCGTACCTGCGTCACCGCGCCTACCAGGCCATCGCGCATGTGTTGCAGCGCCGCCAGCAGCTTGGCCGTTTCGTCCGAGCCGGTGGCCTCGACCTGGACCGCCAGATCACCACCGGCCACGCGCTCGGCAATATTGATGGCGGCATTGAGCGGCCGTGTGATGCCGCGCATGACGGAATAGCCCACCAGTGCCGCCAGCAGCGTGGCGATGCTGGCCATGGCAATCATCAGCATGCTGGCCGAGGTGGCCACCTGTTCGGCGTCGCGCCCGCCCTCTTCCATGCGGCTGCCCTGGTAGGCGATCAGATTGTCGAGGGCCTTGAAATAGGCGCTCTGATAGGGGGCGATCTCGGGCAGGATCAGATCCCGCGCCTGCTCGACCTGTCCATCCTTGACGGCAGCGATGAAATTGTTCAGCACCGGCGTGTACTGGGCACGTGCCGCATTGACCGCCTTGAGCATGCGCAGCCCGTCTTCCGAACTGGTATTGGCGGCAAACTGCTTGAGCGTGCTGTCGATGGTCTTGCCGGCACGATCGATGGTATCGAGCTCGCCCTTGATCTCGTCGACCGTGCTCATGAAGAGCAGGTTGCGCATGCTGCGCGCCGTCTCGTCCAGCGCACTCTTGACCGAGTTGGCCATCACGGTGCGCGGATAGTAATCCTTGGCGATCATGGCGATGCTGCCGTTGATCTGGTTCAGGCGCAGTACGCCAATGGCCGTCAGCGCCAGCATCAGGAAGATCACAATGCCGAAACCTGCGCTCAGGCGTTGTCCGATGTTCAGATTCTTCAACTTCATGTGGATGCTCCTTGCAAGTCGAAATGCGGTAACGACGATGGTGTCAGCCTGCATCTCCTCCGCACCTGGCCGACGACTCCCCTCAAGACATGGAGCCGTCGGCAATCAGGCCCGGCGTCACGCACAGTAAGAAACTGCCTGCCCGGAAAAACGGGCACTACTTACCTTTCCCCCTCAAGACTGCATGCGCCGGAAAAAGCCGTTAAAACGTATGGCGGATGCCAAAGTTCCAGGCGCTGTTACCGGAGCCGGTTTCGATGGAGCTACCCACGGTGTAGGGTGCGCCATTCTTGTTGCTGATGTGTGCATACATCGCGTACAGGTCGGTGCGCTTGGACATGGAGTAGCGATACCCCAGCGCGACCTGGTTGGCGTCCTGGTTGCGGGCGGTCTTGTCGTTCTTGTGGATGTACGAGGCCAGCACGGTGTGCTGCACGCCGAACGGTACGGTCACGCCGATGAGCATGTCGGCGCTGTCGGTGGAGGCGAACACGGGACCGGTGCCATAGGAATTGACGGTGCTGCGCAGCGGCGAGCTGTTGACGCCCTTGTTGATGCCATAGGCGCCGTGCAGCTTGAGCACGCCAAAGTCGTACACCGCACCCAGCAAGGTGCTGCGTCCGCTGCTGGTCTCGGCGGTGGTGGTGTCGTTGTTGCGACCATGGAAGCCCAGGCGTACATTGAGCGGACCGTTGCTGTACTGCACGGCAGCGCCGACCTGGCTGGCGGCCTTGGTGGAGCCGGCCGTTTCGCCGAAACCATAAGCCAGTTCACCGGTGAAACCAGCCACCTTGGGCGAGATGTACTTGACGGTGTTGTCCATGCGGCTGGAGCTGTTGCCGGTGTTGGGCATCAGGTTGGCTGCATCACCGGCATAACCGGTACCGAACGGATCGACCATGGCCAGCGTCATGTATTGCGGGGTGTACTGACGCCCCACCAGCACCGAACCCATGCCGCCATTGAGGCCGACATAGCTTTGGCGACCGAACAGCAGACCGCCCTGCCCCAGTGCACCGGTATCGTTCTGGAAGCCCGACTCCAGCAGGAACACCGCCGACATGCCGCCGCCGAGATCTTCCGTACCCTTGAACCCGATGCGCGAACCGCCGCTGATACCGCTGGTCAGCTTGTTCACCTTGCCTGCAGCGCCACCGGTTTCGATGACGTAACCGGTATCGATCAGACCGTAGATGGTCACCGACGATTGCGCCGATGCGGGCAGAGCGTAGATACCTGCCGCAGCCATGATCGACGCAGCCAAAATCCTTTGTTTCATTGTGATTCCCCGTAAATGATTTCCAAAAAATCGCGTATCGGCATGATCGTGCGCGCCCTTCCATGCCGATACGCGCCAGCCCGCCGCACACCGGAAGCAATTGGCCTTTTTGCCTCCAGCGCTTGAACGGGAACTGCAAAACCACTGCTATCACGACCCTCTTCGGGGTCCTCGTTCACGCCGGAGCGAACACGCCCTGCTCCGGCCTTTCAAATTTTTCGGACAGGAATTCCGTCACGAAGCCAAACGCCGGATTGCAGCGGGCCAGCGGTGCCAGCGCCTCGTCCAGTGCTGCCGGCCGCAACCACGGGTATGGCAGGAAGGATTGCAGCGTCGTCACCAGACCGCCCGCCCGGTCGGGCAGGCTATCCATGCGGTCGATGCGGATATGCATTTCCGAGATGCGCCAGCCTTCACCCTCCGGAACGAATGACCAGCGATAGCTGCCGCGTCCGATGCGCAGCTTGGCCTGGACCTTGTCGCGCATGATGACCAGCCACGGCAGGTGATCGATTTGCGCACCGGCACCGGCTGGCACGTCGGCCAGGTAATAGGTGCGGCATTGCGAGAACTGACGACCAAAATCGGTCACCAGCGTCTGCGCGATCCCTTCGCTGCCCACCACCAGCGGCGGAAACGAAATGCCGTCATCGCACACGGCAATGGTCAACATGGCATTGGGCGCGAAGATGTCGTGGATCAGCCCGGGACTGCCTTTGTCTTTTGCATGGACGTACGCTTCCAGCAGGGATTTATGCGTCAACATAAAAGTCCTTGGTTCATGACGGCCACAGCCGTCGCTCGCGATGTGGAGGGAAGCGGCGTCCCGGGAACGGGACGCCGGATCGGTCCCGATGGGCTACTCGTTCAGGCGGTCTGTCACGGCTTTCCTCTCGGGCATGGGATGGGTCTGCATGTCACAGGCCGCCCAGATAGGCTTTCTTGATGTCTTCGTTGTGCAGCAGTTCGTCGCCGCTGCCTTCCATGACGATGCGCCCGGTCTGGATCACATAGCCGTAATGGGCGATGTCCAGCGCCTTGTGCAGATTCTGCTCCACCAGCAGGATGGACACGCCCTTGGCGTTGATCTGCTGGATGGTATCCAACACCTTGGTCACGAACTTGGGTGCGATGCCCCAAGACGGCTCGTCCAGCAGCAGCAGCCTGGGCTTGGCCATCAGGCCGCGACCGATGGCCAGCATCTGCTGTTCGCCGCCGCTCATGGTGCCGGCCAGCTGATGGCGCCGTTCCTTGAGGATGGGGAAGGTGGCATACATCTCGTCCAGGGAGGCCGCCACTTCCGTGCTGTCGGTACGGGTGTACGCGCCCAGCTCCAGATTGCGCTCCACCGTCAGGCGCGGGAACAGGCGACGCCCTTCCGGCACCAGCGACAGGCCCAGCTTGACGCGGTCGAAGGAAGGGATCTTGCCGATATCCTGGCGCTCGAAGCTGATCTGGCCGGCATCGGGCTTGTTCAGGCCGGCGATGGCGCGCAGCGTGGTGGACTTGCCGTTGCCGTTGCCGCCGACCAGCGCCACGATGCTGCCGGCTTTGACTTCCAGGTCGACCTTGGACAAGGCCAGCACGCCGTCATAGCTGGCGCGCAGATTGGTTACTTGCAACATCATTCATCTCCCAGGTAGGCGGCAATCACGTGCGGGTCGTTGGAAACCTCGGTGGGGCTTCCATCGGCGATCTTCTTGCCGTAGTCCAGCACCACGATCTGGTTGGCGATGGGCATGATGCCTTCCAGCACGTGCTCCACGATCAGGCAGGAGATGCCACGGTCGCGGATCTTCAGCACCACCTCCACGGTTTCCTTCACCTCGGTGGGATTGAGGCCGGCCATCACTTCATCCATCAGCAGCAGCTTGGGCTTGACCGCCAGGGCGCGGGCCACCGCCAGGCGGCGTTGTTCGCTGATGGTCATGCTGCCGGCCGGCTTGTCGGCGAAGCGTCCCAGGTTGACGAACTCCAGCAGCTGACGCGCCGTGTCCCGCACCTTGGCGACGCTATGCTCGTTGAGGAAGGCGCCGACCATCACGTTCTCCAGCGCGGTCATGCTGGTGAAGGTGCGCGCCACCTGGAAAGTACGGCCGATGCCGATGCGGGCACATTGCTCCGGGTTCATGCCGGAGATCTTCACGTCTTCCAGCCAGATGTCACCAGTGGTCGGCGGCGAATAGCCGGCGATGCAATTGAACATGGTGGTCTTGCCGGCGCCGTTGGGCCCGATCAGGCCAACGATCTCGCCGACCTGGACATTGAAGGAGATATCCTGGTTGGCGGTCAGGCCGCCGAATTTCTTGTAGACGTTCTCGACACGAAGCAGGCTCATTTGCTGCCCTCCTGATGTTGCTTGTTGGCTTTGCGGCGGGCCAGATAGGTCCGCACGTAACCGACGATGCCGTTCGGGTAATAGACCGCGATGGCGATGATCAGCGCGGCGTAGATGATCAGGTCGGTACCGCGACCGGTGCCGCCGAAGAGGGTACGCGTGCCTTCCTCGATGGCCGTCAGCAGGCCGGCACCGACGATGGGGCCGAACAGGGTGCCGATACCACCCAGGATGGAGACCAGCGCCATCTTGATCGAGATGCCGGTACCGAGTACCGATGCAGGATCGATATAGAGTTCCTTCTGGGCATACAGGCTGCCTCCCATGGCGGTGAAGAAACTGCTCACGGCAAAGGCGATCTGCTTGTACTTGGACAGGCTCACCCCCAGGCTGCGAGCGGCATCCGGTTCATCCTTGATGGCCCGGAAGTAGTAGCCCAGATAGCTGCGCTCGATCCAGGCATTGGCCAGCAAGGTCACCAGCAACAGGCCCAGCGCGATGTAGTAGTAGGGCTCCTTGCCGCTGAAGATCATCTTGGACCAGCCCTCGTCACTCATGGGAATGGTCAGGCCCACGGCGGCGCCGGCGAAGTCCCAGTTGGTGAAGACGATCTGGATGATCTCGGCCACGGCAATGGTGGCCATCGCGAAGTAGTGACCCTTGAGGCGGAAGCAGGACCAGCCGATCACCAAACTGGTGGCGGCGGCGATCAGTCCGCCGGCCAGCATGGCGATCCAGGGACTGATGCCCCAGATCGAGAACATGATGGCCGAGGTGTAGGCGCCGATACCGTAGAACGCCACGTGGCCCAGCGAGACCTGGCCGGCATAGCCGCCGACGATGTTCCAGGACACGCCGATCTGGGCCGCCATCAGGATCAGGATCGCCAGGTTGAGGTGGGTGGGAGAGGTGACGAATGTGGGCAAGGCCACCGCCACCAGCAGCAGGATCGCCAGGGCGATGCGCATCTTATTGGCCAGCGCGCCCGACGGCGGCGCTGTGATGATCAGGCCGGAGGTATTCTTGGACATGGATTTTCCTTCTTGACTGTATCGGTGGCGTACTCAGGCTTTGCCCATCAGGCCCTGCGGACGGAACATCAGCATCCCCAGGAACAAGGCCAGCACGATCAGCATCTTGTATTGCGGTCCCAGGAGGAAACCGCCCACCACTTCGATCAGGCCTACCAGCACGCCGGCGACGAGGGCACCGACCACGCTGCCGAAGCCACCCAGGTTGACCACCACGAAGGCGATCAGGATGAAGTTGGCGCCCACTTCCGGGAAGATCGGGAAGAAGGTCGACAGCAGCACGCCGGCCACGCCCGCGCAGGCCGCGCCGATACCCCAGGCCAGGGCAAACATCTTCTGCGAATCGATACCCATCAGCTGGGCGGCTTCCTTGTCGGCGGCAGTCGCCTCCAGGGCCGCCCCCAGACGGGTACGGGTGAGGAAGGTATAGATCACACCGGTGACGATGATGGCGCCCAGGCCTGCGGTCAGCTGGGGCGTTCCGATCTGGATGCCGGCGATGGATACCTGGCCGCTGACCATCGAGTTCTCGATGGTGCGGAAGTCGGCCTTCCAGAAGAATTGCGCGATACCACGGAACAGGATCATCAGACCGAAGGTCGTAAAGATCTGCGACACCATCGGTGCATTGGTGATCTTGCGGATGACCAGCTTGTAGAGCAGTGCACCCAGCGCAAAGAGGAACAATGCCGTCAGCGGCAGGGTGAAGATGGGGTCGAGCGCGAACAGGGCGAACAACCAGAAACTGGAGTACATCCCGAACATCAGGAATTCGCCATGCGAGAAGTTGACGATATCCATGACGCCAAAGATCAGGGTCAGGCCGATAGCAACGAGCGCATAGATCAGTCCGATCAGCAAACCGGACGCAAGGGTCTGCGCCAAAATATCCCAAGACATAATTTTTCCCTCCAACGAACTATTCACGCACCGTCTTATCAGCCGCCTGCGATGAAGATTTTTCCGCGGGGAGGCCGGCCCGGCCTACGTCGCCGGCCAGCCGCCCCGTGGCACCATGAGTGCTATCGCCTGCTTACTTGCGTTGATCCCACTTCGGCATCGGCCAGACCACGTCGCGGGTGGCCATGTCGAACGGCCACACGGTGTAGTACTTGCCGTTGATGATCTGCAGCAGGATGCCCGAGCTCAGGGTGTTCTGGCCGTGCTCGTCGAACTTGATGCCCTTCCACGGCATGATCAGCTTGTCGCCCGGGATGTTGGTCTCGGCCAGTGCCTTGCGGATGGCTTCGGCATCGGTCGAACCGGCGCGGTTGATGGCATCGGCCAGGGTCATGAGACCCGTGAAGGTGCGCGAGGAGTTGCCGGTGAAGTTGATCTTGTAGCGGTTGTAGAACAGATCGTTGACCTGCTTGATCAGCGGGTTCTTGGCAGCCAGGTCGAGCGACCAGACATCGCGGGTGATGATGTAGTCGGCGTCCTTGCCCAGGGTCTTGATGAACTCGGTATCGATGAAGCCGGCGTCATTGGCCAGGATCATGTCGGGGTTGAAGCCCAGTTCCTTGTAGGTCTTCATCGACAGGATGGCGTCACCCAGGTAGGACGACTGCAGCACCACCTGCGGTGCGGCTGCCTTGAGCTGCTGCACTTCCGAGGTCAGCTGGGTGCTCTTGGCCGGGTAGACCACGGTCTTGACCAGGTCGAAGCCACGGTCCTTGGACAGCTTGGTCTCCAGCTTGGTGGTCTCGTTGCCCCACAGGGTGTTTTCGTTGAAGGCGCCGAGCTTGTTGACCTTGATGCCCTTCTTGGCTTCCAGCTCCTTGAAGAACTCATAGAAGTTGGTCACGAACAGGTCATCGTGGGCGGTAGTGCGGAAGAACCACTTGAAGCCGCGCTGGGTCAGCGACGCCGAGGACGATTCCGGGTTCAGGTAAGGCACCTTGTAGCGTTCTGCCACCTGGCTGGTAGTGGCGGTGACGTTGCTGAAATAGCTGCCGACCAGGGCCACGACCTTCTCCTGGCTGATCAGGCGTTCGGCTTCGGTAGCACCGACCTGCGGGTTGCCCTGGGAATCGGCGAACACCAGCTTGATCTTGGCGCCCTTCAGGTTGGGCAGGCCGCCACCGGCCGAAAACGGCAGGTTGGGTACGCCCTTGGCACCGTTGTTGATGATGTCGGCAGCCAGTTCCAGCGCGTCCTTCATCTCGGCGCCGGTGGAGGCGGCAGCACCGCTCAGAGGATAGATGACACCGATCTTGATTTCTTGCTGTTGCGCGTGTGCCGCAAACGCGACCAGGGAAAACGAGACCGCTACCCCTGCCGTGCGGACCGCTTTGACGCTGTTGGAGATGAGACCTAGCATGATGAGACGCTCCTTGTTGTATTGAATGACACCCAAAATCCCCCACCGCATGAAGCCTTTAGCGGGAGCTACCCCAAATAACCGGCGCACATTGCAAGCTCTTCCCTGAAGAAGCTTGCACGACGCCCTCCTCCCCGGCGGACCGGCAAGGCTTACTGCCATCTTCGGAACCTGCGCGACATGGCTGCCCTGGCGGAACAGCCCGGCCATCGCGGCCCAGGTGATGCGGTTCTTTCTGCTGACTATCGACTGACGGATTCGGACTGCGGGAATGTCGCTGTGCTGGTTGACAGGACTCCCCGTCAACAAAGCGTCACTCCCCAAATGGCGACGTGCATTGATGCCACGTCCTTATTGCTTTGCTTCTTTTTCCATTTTTTGTCTCTGCTTGTTTTTTTTGTTGAATCCTATATTTTTCATCGATAATATGTCAATAAATTATTTTTAAATAAAAAACTAAATACCGACAATTTCTTCGTCGTGTTATTAGCAAAGCGCGTGCCAGAATTTGAAGTCGAGTGGGGACAAGGTGGAAAACACAGGCGCAGAAAGGGTTTCAGGCCTGTTCAGGATTTTCGGCGGGGGATCGGCCGGCTCAGCAAGCAGGACTTAATCGCACGTTTTGAGTGCACTATCTCAATAATTCATCAATAAACTGCACTAATAAAGTTAATTCAGAAAGGTTAGGCGTCCATGGAACAAGGTCAGAATTTGTTGGGGGAGCAGCGTTGGCAGTTTTGGATCGACCGCGGTGGCACCTTCACCGACATCGTCGCGCGCAAGCCGGATGGCACGCTGTTGACGCACAAGCTGCTGTCGGAAAATCCCGAGCAATACAAGGATGCGGCCGTAGCCGGCATCAAGCGTCTGCTAGGGCTGAAACCCGGTGAGGCGATTTCGCCACAGGTGGTCGAAGCGGTGAAGATGGGCACCACCGTCGCCACCAATGCCCTGCTCGAACGCAAGGGCGATCCGACCGTGCTGTTGATCACCCGGGGCTTCCGCGATGCCTTGCGCATCGCCTATCAGAACCGCCCGCGCCTGTTCGATCGCCACATCGTCCTGCCTGAACTGCTGTTTGAAAAAGTCGTGGAAGTCGACGAGCGCCTGGGCGCCCACGGCGAAGTGATCACGCCTCTGGACACCACCTCGGTGCGCCAGCAACTGGCGGCGCTGCACCAGGAGGGCTATCGCGCCGTGGCCATCGTGCTGATGCACGGCTATCGCTTCACCGAACACGAAAAGAAGCTGGCCGACATCGCCACCGAGCTGGGTTACACCCAGGTCTCGGTCTCCCACGAGGTGAGCCCGATGATGAAGCTGGTCTCGCGCGGCGACACCACCGTGGTCGATGCTTACCTCTCCCCCATCCTGCGCCGCTACGTGGACCAGGTCGCCAGCGAGATGGATGGCGTGCGCCTGCTCTTCATGCAGAGCAACGGCGGCCTGACCGACGCCCACCGCTTCCAGGGCAAGGACTCCATCCTCTCCGGCCCGGCCGGCGGCATCGTCGGCATGGTGCGTACCGCCGAGACGGCAGGCTTCAACAAGATCATCGGCTTCGACATGGGCGGCACCTCGACCGACGTGTCGCACTATGCCGGTGAATTCGAGCGCGAGTTCGAGACCCAGGTTGCCGGCGTGCGCATGCGCGCCCCGATGATGAGCATCCACACCGTGGCTGCCGGCGGCGGCTCCATCCTGCATTTCGACGGCACCCGTTATCGCGTCGGCCCGGACAGTGCCGGTGCCAACCCCGGCCCGACCAGCTATCGCCGTGGCGGCCAGCTGGCGGTCACCGACTGCAACGTCATGCTGGGCAAGATCCAGCCGGCCTATTTCCCCAAGGTCTTCGGCCCGGCTGCCGACGAAGCCCTGGATCGCGACGCCGTGGTCGCCAGGTTTAGCGAACTGGCCGAACAGATCCATCAACAGACCGGCAATCGCCGTACGCCGGAAGAAGTGGCCGAAGGCTTCATCGAGATCGCCGTCGGCAACATGGCCAACGCCATCAAGTTCATCTCGGTGCAGCGCGGTCACGACGTCACCGACTACACCCTCACCACCTTCGGCGGCGCCGGTGGCCAGCACGCCTGCCTGGTGGCCGATGCGCTGGGCATGACGCGCGTCTTCGCGCACCCCTTCGCCGGCGTGCTGTCGGCCTACGGCATGGGTCTGGCCGACCAGACCGCCATGCGTGAACAGGCCATGGAACTGCCCCTGTCCGCGCAGTCGCTGGGTCAACTCGATGCCGAACTCGGCAAGCTCTCCGACGAGGCCAGGACCGACCTCCTCACCCAGGGCGTGGCAGCACAGCAGATCAACGTCATCCAGCGCGCCCACCTGCGCTATGACGGCACCGATTCGGTGATCGTGGTCAACTTCGGCGACCTGGCCGGCATGGTCGAGCAGTTCGAGTCCGCCTACAAGAAGCGCTATTCCTTCCTGATGCCGGAAAAGACCATGATCGTCGAGGCCATCTCGGTGGAAGCCATCGGCATCTCCACCGACCGCGAAGAAAAGCCCGAACACCTGCCCCCGCGCCAGGGGCCGTTGACTGTCACCGAAACAGTGCGCCTGTTCTCCGGCGGCCAGTGGCACGACACCGCCCTGTACCGTCGCGAAGACATGCGCCCCGGCGATATCGTCCACGGCCCGGCCATCGTGGCCGAGAAGAACGCGACCAACATCGTCGAACCCGGCTGGCTGGCCGAAGTCACGCCGCTGAACCATCTGATGATGCAACGCTACCAGGCCCGCCCGCAACGCAAGGCCATCGGCACCGACGCCGACCCGGTCATGCTGGAGGTGTTCAACAATCTCTTCATGAGCATTGCCGAACAGATGGGCCTGCGCCTGCAGAACACTGCCTTCTCGGTCAACATCAAGGAACGCCTGGACTTCTCCTGCGCCCTCTTCGATGCCCAGGGCAACCTCATCGCCAATGCGCCGCACATCCCGGTGCACCTGGGTTCCATGGGCGAGAGCATCCGCACCATCATCCGCGAGAACGCCGGCAAGATGCGGCCGGGCGATGTGTTCATGCTCAACGATCCCTACCACGGCGGCACCCACCTGCCCGACATCACCGTGATCACGCCGGCCTTCGACAAGGATGGCCGCGAGATCCTGTTCTATGTCGGCTCGCGCGGCCACCACTCCGACATCGGCGGCATCACCCCCGGCTCCATGCCGGCCAACAGCACCGTGGTGGAAGAAGAAGGCATCCTCATCAACAACTTCCAGCTGGTGCGCGGCGGCCGCTTCCTGGAACAGGAAACCGTGGCCCTGCTCGGCTCCGGCCCCTACCCGGCGCGCAACATCGCCCAGAATCTGGCTGACCTGCAAGCTCAGATCGCGGCCAACCAGAAGGGCGTGGAAGAACTGCTGAAGATGGTGGATCACTTCGGCCTGGACGTGGTGAAGGCCTACATGGATCACGTCCAGAACAACGCGGAAGAAGCGGTGCGGCGCGTCATCACCCTGTTGAAGGACGGCAGCTACGACTATCCGCTGGACAATGGCGCCGTGATCAAGGTCGCCATCCGCGTGAACCACGAGCAGCGTACCGCCGACATCGATTTCACCGGTACCTCGCCGCAGCTGAACAACAACTTCAACGCGCCCAGCGCCATCTGCATGGCCGCGGTGCTGTATGTCTTCCGCACGCTGGTGGATGACGAGATTCCGCTCAATGCCGGTTGCCTGAAGCCCCTGAACGTCATCATCCCGGAGGGCTCCATGCTCAATCCGCGCTATCCGGCGGCGGTGGTCTCGGGCAACGTGGAGACCTCCAGCTGCATCACCAATGCCCTGTATGGCGCACTTGGCGTACTGGCGTCGGCGCCGGGCACGATGAACAACTTCACCTTCGGTAACGGCCGTTATCAGTATTACGAAACCATTTCCGGTGGCTCGGGGGCCGGCAAGGGCTTCAACGGTACCGATGTGGTGCAGACCCACATGACCAACTCACGCCTGACCGATCCGGAAATCCTGGAATGGCGTTATCCGGTCCGTCTGGAAAGCTATGAGATCCGTGAAGGCTCCGGTGGTGCAGGTGCCTGGCATGGCGGCAACGGCGGCATCCGCAAGATCCGCTTCCTGGAACCGATGACGGCATCGATCCTCTCCAACAACCGCATCGTGCCGCCTTTCGGTGCCGATGGTGGCGACCCTGGCAAATGCGGCCGCAACTATGTGATCCGTAACGATGGTCGAGAAGAGGATGTCGGCTTTGTCGCCAGCACCGAGATGCAGGCCGGCGAAGTATTCGTCATCGAGACGCCGGGTGGCGGCGGTTATGGAAAGCCCGTCTGAGACTGCCTCGGGCGAGGAGAAGTAGAGAGTAGTGGGTTGTAAGTGCAGTAGCAGTACCGTGTAGTGCCGTAGCAAGTAGTACTTCTGGTGGTAGTGTGTCTCTTTGCGGCGTCCTCTTCGATATCGAAGGCGACGCCGCTTTTTTCTGAAGCGGCCGATCTGTGGGCTTCAGACTAGTTGCTGCCTAGCCATTCTTGTGGCTTTGCTGGCCGGCCTTGACGTGTTGCTCGTGTGAGCCACCGCGCGACGAATCGCCTTGCTGCTGACCCGAACCGCTGCTGCTCTGGTTCTGCTGGTCATTCTTGTGGCTCTGCTGGCCAGCCTGCGAGTGCTGCTCGCTCGAACCGCCCCGCGTGCCACCGCCTTGCTGCTGTCCTGCCTGGTTGCTGCTCTGGTTCTGTTGATCGTTCTTGTGACTCTGCTGACCGGCTTGCACATGCTGCTCTTGGGAACCGCCGCGGGTTCCGCCTTGATTCTGGTTCGACATGTCTTCGCTCCTGGTTTGATGCTGCGCTCATGCGCAGTAGGTGCATCATCGATCTGCGGCCTCTTCGCGCGTATCGGCCAATGGCTTCTGCTGGCGTAGGCGCCCGCTGTCGGAGACGTCATCGAAATCCGCAGGCTTGCCCCAGTGCTACCGGCCACTGCGCGGCAGGCGAATGGCAAACGTCGTGCCCTCGCCAGCCGATGAGCTCGCCGTGGCAGAGCCGCCGTGTGCGATCGCCACCTCCCGCACGATGTAGAGACCCAGCCCCATGCTGCCGGGCCGGTCCCCCTCCTTGCTGTTGGAGGCCACCAGACGCACCAATGGCTCGAAGATGGCCTGGCGCTGCTCTTCCGGAATCACAGGTCCGCGGTTATTGACGGAAACGACCACCTCCTCATCGCCGGCGTCGATCGCGATGAGGATGCGTTCAGCAGGCAGACCGTGTTGTATGGCGTTGCCAAGCAGATTGGACAAGGCCTGTGCAATACGGCCAGCGTCCCAATGACCGTCCAGCCTTCCCGAACTCTTCAATACGATGTCCCGGTCCGGGTGGGCGCTGCCGATTTCGTCGATCACGCGTCTTGCGATCTCGCCCATGTTGGCGGACTTCACGTCCAGCGGCAGGCCGGCTCCGAGGTGGGTCCTGGTATAGTCGAGCAGGTCGCTGACGAGCTTGCTCATGCGATGACCGCTGTTGTAGATGCGCGCGGCAATCTTGCGGTGCTGATCGTTGATATCGTCCGCCAGCAGCAATATCTGCGCCCCCTGGATGGTCGCACCCAGCGGATTGCGCAGATCGTGGCCCAGGATGGCCAGGAACAGATTGCGCGACTGTTCGAACAGTCTGGTGTAGCGTGCCAGCGATTCGGCCAGCGCCTGATCGATGGCCTCGTTGAAGCGTGTGATGTCGTCCACATTGGTTTCATACCCCTCCTTCCATTCCCGCGCCCAGAGCCGCAAAACACTGGAGCGCAGGGCACGGTATTCGGAAGCCAGCTGCTCCACATTGAAGCCCGACAAGAGCCTGGCGATAGCGTGGGTCTCGGCCGCGGTGTCATCGGCGGCGCGTGGCGCACGCCCTTCCGATTTGACGATGCCCTCGGCCTCGGTCTGAGTATTGTCCAGGTCATCGGCAATGGCCCGCAGCATCACCGAGGCGTGGTTCCTCAGTGCTTTCGAATCCATGGTCAAGGCGGGCGGGGTGATCGTTCTGGCGAATTGCTCCCAGGCTTCCAGGATCAACTCCATGCGGGAGCGGATGAAGTCGGACAAGCGCAGCACAGGTCTGTTTGACATTTTTTTTCTTCCTCCGGATCAGACTTCCAGTTGTTGGAGCTTTAGGAAAATGAGAACGAAAAAGCCAATGGATTGTTCCTGATGAGCGGAAAGATTCCCCGCAGAAACCAGGGATCACGCGTCAATGCCGCATGGTGGACAAACCGCTCCCCATGCACCAGCTATCCGGACAGCCTGTTCCCTACAGGACGGCCTCAACGGTGGAGAGCAACAAGCTGAAGGCACAAGGCTTGGTGAGCAGGGCCGCAAAGTTTTCGCGTGCCTGCCAGGAGTTCTTCATCGGCGTGGCACTTAGCAGGACCACGGGAATCGCCGCGAATTGGGCCTCGGATTTAAGTTTGGTCGCCAGCTCCAACCCATCCATGACCGGCATGCGCAGGTCGGTAAGGACGACATCCACCCTCTGCTGTGGGTCGAGCAGCAGCTCATAGGCCTGTGCGCCGTTGGCAGCCTCCAGGACCTGATAGCCTTCGGTCCGTAGCACTTCGCAGAAAAGTGCGCGGACATCGGTGTTGTCTTCCACCACCAGAATGGTGCGGGCAATTTCCGTTCGTTGCATGGATGAGTCCGCTCTCTCGTACAGCGCCCGAGGTGGGCGTCAATATCGATTATGAGGCGCCCTGATCGCCACCGGGATCAGGGAATCACTCAAAACTCGCAAAAAATCGCCTACGTCGACGTAGGAAAAATCGCACAAAGCGCGACCATGGCACGGCCTGCCGTGCACAAGGATCAGAAACGCCAGTTCGCCGAGACGGCCGCCGTCAGCTCCGCATCACCGCCGCGCCAGAGCGTGCTGGACAAGGATGCGTCGACCACCATGTCCTGCCGCACCCGGTAGGAGGCGCCGGCCTGCAGGTCCAGGCTGTCGCGCTGGATCACTTCACTGCTTGCCGCAAATGCGACGTCGGGATACCCCGCCAGGCGCGCTGTCTGCGTGGTCGTGCGCGCCAGCATGTCGCGGCTCACGCCGGCACGCAGATTGGCACGGACCTGCCGCCCCGAGGCCAGCGACAGGTCGCTGCGCCATTCGCCCCCCAGGCGTGCACGCATGGAACGCAAGGAATTGCTGTCCAGTTGCAGGCCCGGCCCGTCCGTATTGTTTTCCGTGATCGCAGGCCGCGACAGCACCGTATAGTCGAGACCGGCCAGCGGCCCGGCGCTGCTGCCCTCGCCGATGCGCCAGCGCCAGCCACCACCCAGCGTGGCGCTGGCGACGGTGCCGGTCCAGGTGCCACGCGGCGCGCTCTGATATCCGTTGAAACCGATCTTGCGTTCCAGGCGCCCGTCTTCCACGCCCACGCGGGCCTGGGCGAAGGCATGCGGTCCGGCCAGGGGATCGGCGGCATAGGCCAGGTGTGCGCCCACGTCCAGCGCCGAGGTCTCGCCGGATGCCGGGGTGCGGCCATCGACCCGGGTCGACTGCCCACTGACCGCGCCATGCAGGCCCACCGTCCAGCCATCCATGGCCAGGCCACTGCGCTCCACCCCCAGCACCACGCCATAGGTATTGCCGTTGGCGCCCACGGCACGCTCGGACCGGTCGCGCCAGTAGGCACTACCGAAAGGCATGGCGAACGCCGTCCAGTCGCTGCCCGCCGGCACCTGTCCGTCCAGCATCGTTACGGCCGGTGCGCGTGCGGCCACCAGATCACCGATGTGCCGCTCACGTAGCAAGGCACCCGAGAACATTTCGCCATAGGCCACCGGCGACAGCTGCCGCAATGCCGGTGCGATGGCGCCGCCGTCGGCCGCCGAAAAGTCCAGCGCGGCCACCAGCGAACGCATGTCGCCCCGGGCATTGCCCGCTGCCACGTCGAGCGAACGCGCGACCTGCAGCGTCACGTCATCGTTGGCGTAGCGCGAATAGGCTGCATCGCGGCGCTGCACCGAAACGGTATAGCTCAGGCCGCCCGCTGCGCTGACGTCAGCCACCAGGGTGGGCGAAGCCAGCAGGGCGCTGGCCGACGCGAACGCGCCGCTGACGCTGCCGGCCTGCAGCCATTGATCGCTGGTGAGCGCGAAACGGTTTGCGTACCAGCTGCGTTGCGGGGCGATGGTCAGGCTGCCATCCAGCGCCGCGTTGCCGCTGACAATCAGGGAACTGATGTTGCCACTGCCGTCCACGCTGGTCTGTAACCGGCCGTCGGCCCCCTGCGCGTAATTGCCGACCACCGTGATGTTGCTGCCCAGCGTGGGGGCCAGCGTGCCATGGTTGGTGAACAGGCCGGCGCTATTCAAGGTATAGCGGCTGCTGCCACCCAGCAGGGCGCCCTGGGCGATATTGACCTGGTAGATCTGGTGGTCGCCGGTCAGGAAGGTGGTGCCGCCCTCGAACGCCAGCGACAGATTGTCGATGCCCACGATATTGCCGTCATAGCGCAATGCGAAGCCAGGATCGGCCGAAGCGGTGGCGCGGCCATCGCCGTCCGGCAGGTAACCGAAGCTCAGGATGGTCAGGCGTGGCGCACTACCGTCGAGCTCGGCATAGTCGGAACGGATATCGCCCTGCAGCGAAGCGCCGCGCATGACGTTGATCTGGCCCACATACGCATTGCTGGAGATATAGATGGCCGCACTGCGGCCGGCCAGGCGCCCGGTCAGGTCGAAGCGGCTGACCAGCGGGCCATCCAGCTCCGCCAGCAGGGAGCCAGTGGCCTTCGATCCCCGGTAGATGTAGGAGCCACGGTAGTCGCTGTCATTGCCCAGGATATTGTTGCCGAAGTCGAAGCTCACTGCGATGCCGTCCTCGCCCAGGGCCTGTACGTCACCGCGCTGGGTGAGGGTGTGGTCCTTGCCATAGGTGAACATCACCCCGCGCCCATAGGCGCCATCGGCATAGACCCGGGTACCGGGCAGGATGATGATATGGTTGCCGGCGCCGTCGATGCGCATGCCCGCGCCACCTGCGCCAGCCGAGAGCAGGTCGGCGCGCTGGTAGATGGTATTGTTGCTGCCGTAGACATGCAGGCCCAGGCCCAGCGTGGCCAGGTTATAGGTATTGGGCAGGTAGGCGCTGCCTTCTGCATTGCGCTGGAAAAAACCGTCGTCGTTGAGGATCACCTGGCCGTCGGCGTAGACGGAACGCCCGAAGAAATTGCGACGGTCGATGTCATAGCCCAGGTCCTGCAGGATCGCCAGTTCGGCTTCCATGAAGGTGGTGTAGTTGCGGTAGCTCTGATGGCTCATCAGGCTGTTCTTGAGCTCCAGATGCGACATGAATGGCGGATCGGAATCGGTCTCGGTGCCGGTGCTGAGCGGTATGCCGCGCATGCCGGAGCCGGCCAGCACCTGCGCCACGTTCGGACCGATGAAATACCCCGAGTTCTTGCTGACGTCGAACACATCGGCACCGCTCACCTTGCTGCATGTCATGCACCAGATCACCTGGCCGGGCTGGGCCGCCTTGCCGTTGTCGTCGCGCAGGTGGGCGGTCCACTGGCTGATCCTGTCGCTGAAGTTATACACGGAGGGGCCGGAGGGCTGCTCGGTTTCTTTGACATCAGAGCCGATCCCCAGTGCATGTCCGATCTCGTGAAAAGCGACCGCCGGCAGATCCCAGCCCGTGACATTGCGCGGCAGTTGGGAAGGAATGTAGTCGTTGGTACTCACCGGCAGGTTGCCAATACCCACGAAGCCATGCGCACCCAGTGTCAACTTGCCGGCCTGCAGATTCTGCAGCGCTGCCTGCACCTGGGTCGGCGCGATGCGCAGGCCAGGCACCAACGGACTGTCGGCATGGGCGTTGTCGTCGCCATCCTCGCTACCGATATTGATCACCGCCGGGGACGTACCGGGGATCACCTTGATATAGTTGGCCCACTGTCGAAGCCCCGCCAGGGTCTGCTGCTTGAACATGTCCGAGAGCGCAAACGGCGAGGATTGGAACGTGTCCCCCTCTTTCTGGAAGTCACCGTCAGCAGGCCCGTAGAAGCGGGCCTCGAAGATCGGCACCTGATTGCGGTCCAGGATCGTGTGTGATTCATAGGTCTGCGCCTGTGTCTGCGCCTGTGTCTGCGCGCAGGCCAGCATCGCCGCTGCGGCGACGGCCTTCAATACCAAGCCCTTCATGCTACCCCCCTGATGGCGCCGGCCGTTCCGGCCTCTGGCGCGTTTCTTAACGTTTTACGTGTTTTTGTTAAGGCGCCACCGTACAACAGCCAGAGAAGGGGCAAAGCCGGCAAATAGGACGGTTTTCCACCCCTGATTGCGCGGTTCACCACCGGCCTTGCCCCCAGCCCGATCTATTGGCTGCACGCAATTACTGCTGAGCATCATTTTTGCGACAGTGGTGATGAATGGTTAGCGATCACCACTGCGCTTACTTCCTTGTTACGTCGTTTTTACGTCCAGTGGACGTCGCTGTTACGCGTCTGTCACAGGTCTGTCATGCCGCGGTCATGTGCCTGTCACATGCCTGTCCCGGCAGGCGGGAACACGCTTCCAGCCAGACGAAAAGCGTTCTCATTGGCGCGCAACTTGCTTAGTGTCAATGGGGGTTTCAACGGGTAGTTCACAAGATCATGCATGACAATCAACAGACTGAAGAATTTTTGCGGCATATGCCTGCCGTCGTCGACTGCGAACGTTCGCTCAGGGAGCTCAGCGTTGCCTGGCGCCTGATCGAGTCGACTGCCAAGATGGTATGTCCCACCGAAGCCAAGAGCATCCTGCCCACCATCAAGGTGACGCGCGAGGGCTTCAACCAGTTGGAAAAGAGGCTCATCGCCAATCTGGTGCAACAGAACGTATCGAAAGTGGTGCAGGAGTTCGATTTCAAGGCCCGGGTCATCATCGACATCGTGGTCCGCAACCTGTTCGAGCGCACCGCCGATGTTGGCTTCCTGGCCATGGACGAGGCCATCCGCCAGTTCATCCTGGCCGGGCCGGACGGCGAGCGCCACCAGATCGTGGCGCGACTTAATGCCTACCGGCAAAAGTACACGGTCTATGACGAGATCTTCATTCTCGATCCACAGGGACAGGTGCTGGCCAATCTCGACCCTGCCAATACCGTGACGCATTCCCGCGACCCGCTGATAGCGCGCACCCTGGCCGCCAACGGTTATCTGGAGACCTTTGCCGTCACCGATCTGCGCGGCGGAAGCGAACGCTCCCTGATCTACTCCCACAAGATCGTCAACCCCGAGGATGGCAAGACCATCGGCGTGCTGTGCCTGTGCTTCCCGGTGGCGGTGGAGATGGACGACGTCTTCGGCGGACTGCGCAAGCCCAACGACCGCAGCGTCATGCTCATGCTGGACCAGGACGGACGCGTCATCGCCAGCAGCGATGTCGAACATGTGCCGGTCGGCCGCACCGTGCCGCTGGCGCTGGAAGGCCCCTACCAGTTGGTGACCCATGCCGGGCGCGACTACCTGGCGCGTACCTGCGCCGCGCGCAACTACCAGGGCTACAGTGGCCCCGGCTGGTACGGCCACGTGATGGTGGCCTGCGATGTGGCCTTCCGTCAGCCTGGCCAGGACATGCTCTCGCAATACGACGCGGACCTGCTGGCTGGCGTGATGTCACACGCCCGCTCCTTCTGCCCGCCCCTGCATGACGTCACGCTGCTGGCCGACTCCATCAACCACTCGCTGCGGCGCGTGGTGTGGAACGGCAAGATCATGGCCTCGGGCGACGCTGGCGACCTGCTGCGGCTCAAGGCCATCCTGCAGGAAATCAGCCAGACCGGTGACGAGACCAACGAGGTCTTCCGCGAATCCATTCTCGACCTGTATGCCACGGCGCTGTCGTCGAGCCTGCAGGACCTGCAGTACATCTCGCGCCTGATGGTCGACATCATGGACCGCAATCTCTACGAACGCGCCAACGATTGCCGCTGGTGGGCACTGACCCCGCGCCTGCGCCAGCTGCTGGCCCAGGAGACGCGGCGGCCCGCCGAACTGGCCGAGCTCCAGAAAATCCTGGCCTCCATCAATGCGCTCTATACCGTCTACACCAGGCTGGTGGTGTTCGACAGCCACGGCCACATCGTCGCGATGAGCAAGCCCCTCGCCGAAGCCAGCGAGGGCAGCAATCCCGGCGCCTCCGGCGGCAACCTGCGGGTGGACGAACAGCTGCTGCGCAATACCATGCGCCTGAGCGATCCAGGCCAATACTGCGTGTCGCCCTTCGAAGCGACGGCCCTCTACGATGGTGCGGCCACCTATCTCTACAGCGCAGCCATCTTCCCCCCTGAGCGCAGCGGTCCTCCGGTCGGCGGCATTGCCATCGTGTTCGACGCCACGCCCGAGTTCGCCAACATGCTGGGCTCTGCCCTGCCCGAGCAGGAAGGCGCCTTCGCCGCCTATACCGACCGCCAGGGACAGGTCATTTCCAGTACCCACCCGGATTACCCGCCCGGCAGCGTGCTGCCGCTGGGCGCGGCCACCAGCAGCAGCGCCAACGGCAGCAGCGCAGCTGAAATCCGCATCCATGACGGCCACTACATGGTGGTCGGCCACACCACCTCATTCGGCTATCGCGAGTACAAGAACAGCGACGATTACGTCAACGACGTGATTGCCATGGTCTTCACGCCCATCGGCCAACAGAGCGGCGCCGTGCGTGCGCTCGACGGCGCCGATATCGAAGTCGCCAGCAGCGGCGGCAAGCTGCGCGAATTCGCCACCGTCACCATCGACGGCGCTGTCTTCGCACTGCCGGCCGGCAACGTGATCGAAGCCATCGAAGCCTCGCGCATGCTTTCCACCTCCACCTTCAAACCGGTGCTGGCGGGTGCGCTGGACTATCACGAAGGAGGCGCAGCCAAATCGGTGTTCGTACCGGTGGTGGATATGCGCCAGCTGTTGCTGTCGACCGCATCGACCACCGCCGACAGCCGCGAGATCGTCATCGTGCGCCATGCCGGACGCCTGGTCGGACTACTGGTCGATGGTCTGCATGACGTACTGGAATTCGGCGAAAGCCACATCGATGCGCCGCTGATTATGTTCGGCGGTGGCGTCAATTACATCGGCAACCTGATCCGGACCGCCAAGCCTGGCGACACCATCCAGGTGGTGGATGTGGAACGCATCGTCATGAATTTCTTCGGGCCGCGCAAGGAGGCCTACCTGGCGGCGTCCTGAGGCGGGGGGTGACGGACAGCCGCCCTCGCTTGCCTGCCCTCAGCCGTCACCGCCGGGCAGACCCGCGGCATTCCTGACGGCTGTCATCTGCGCCAGGATGGAGACGGCGATTTCAGCCGGCCTGTGACTATCGATAGGCAGACCGATCGGCGCATGCAGCCGCGCAATCTGCGCCGCGCCGAGATCGAACAAGGCCAGCCGCTCGCGACGGCGCTGGCTGCTGGCACGCGAACCCAGGGCGCCGACATAGAAGGCCGAAGAAGTCAGCGCCTCCAGCAGGGCCATGTCATCCAGCTTGGGATCGTGGGTCAGTGCCACGATGGCGGTGTGGGAATCCGGCTTCATCTCCAGCACCACATCATCGGGCATGCCGGCGACCAGCCGGGTACCGGCGATATGCCAGCCCGCCGCATACTCCTCGCGCGGATCGCAGACCAGGACCTCGTAGTCGAGCATCATCGCCATCCTGGCCAGCGCCTGTGACAGCTGTCCGGCGCCGATGATCAAGAGGCGCCAGCGCGGCCCGTAGCATACGGTGAAGTCAGGCTGCGCCAGCACTGGCCCGGGCAAGGCACCGTCGGCATAGCCCAGCCTCGTGCAGCAGGACAGGCCGCTGGCCAGATCGAGCTGGCGCCGGATGCGCCCCTGCGCGGTGGTGACCTCCAGCACTTCGTCGAGCCAGCCGGAGCCCGGCAGCGATTCGCGTACCAGGACCAGGGTTCCTCCACAGGGCAAGCCAAACCGTGCGGCCTGCTCCTGCGTGGCGCCATATTCCAGAACGGCGGGGCGCACAGACGTCGCGCCCTCCTGACGCACGCGCTCGATGAGGTCATCCTCGACGCATCCGCCGGAGACCGATCCGACCACGCGACCATCGTCCCGGATGGCCAGCATCGCCCCGGGACTGCGGGGCGCGCTGCCCCAGGTACGCGCCACCGTGAACAGGTGTACCTGGTATGCTTGCCGCCGCCAGTCGCGCGCCGTGCGCAAGACCTCCAGATCCAGGCTTTCCATGTCTGTCCGCCCTGCCTCAGACCGCGGCCAGACGAAATACGCCCATCGACAGCTTCACCGCCCCGGCCTGCTCCACCAGCGACGCCGACGAGGCCGCAGCCTGCTCCACCAACGCCGCATTCTGCTGGGTAATGCGATCCAGCGAAGACAATGCCGCCGCCACCTGCTGCACGCCCTCGCGCTGCTCGATGCTGGCGCGGGAGATCTCGTCGAGCAGGCCGCTCACGCCACCGATGGATGAGACCACCTCCGTGATGGTGGTCGCCGAGGTCTTCACCTGCGACTGTCCCTGGCTCACGCTGCGTAGCGATGCGGTGATCAGCTCGGCGATTTCGCGTGCTGCCGTAGTGCTGCGCTGGGCCAGCGTACGCACCTCGCTGGCCACCACGGCGAAGCCGCGTCCGTTCTCGCCCGCACGGGCTGCCTCCACTGCGGCATTGAGCGCCAGGATATTGGTCTGGAAGGCGATGGCCTCGACCACCTTGACGATCTGTCCGATCTGCGCGGCATCCTCGGCCATCGCCTGCATGGTCTGAACGATGCGATCGAAGGCCTGCCCACCGCGTTGCGCCACATCCGCAGCTGCCATCGCATTGGCCGCCGCAGAGACGGCGTGATCGGCATTGTTCTGGATGGTGGCAGCCAGTTCCTCCATGCTGGAGGCAATCTCCTGCAGCGACGATGCCTGGCTCTCGGTGCGCTGGGACAGGTCCATGTTGCCGGCCGCGATGTCCGAACAGGCCCGCGTCACGCCATGTACATCACGACCGACTTCGCCGATCAGGCTGACCAGGCTGCTCCTCATCAGCAGAAGCGCCCGTACCAGATCGGCGGCATGTGGCTGGGCGGTCTGATCAAGGGGCGCATCGAGATCACCGGCAGCCATCCGATATGCAAAGTCGGTGGCCTGCTCCAGCGGCTGCATCAACTGTCGTCGCTGCCAGAGACTGCCCAGCACCAGCATGGCCAACGCCACCGCCAGCATGACCAGTGCCGGCACCCGGCTTGCTGCAGACCACAGCAGGCCGGCTGCCAGTGCGCTCGCCAACGGCAAGGCCTGCCACAGCACGATGCGCTTGAGCAACCCCGGTCGCCACAGCCGCTGCACCATCCCCGGCAGACCGGTGCGCAGGAACTGGCCACCGCGCACGGTCCAGCCACGGGCGCGCCGCTCCTTGAAGCGGCGCAACATGGCAGCGGCGAAACTGACCTGCTCCGCTGGCGCATGGGTGCGCACCGAGGTCGATCCGATCACGCGCCCGCCTTCCCGCACCAGCGAGACATTGGTCATGGCCCAGATGCGCTGCCCATCGCTGCCCCGGATGCAGGTCAGTCCGGCCCACCGGCGTCCCTGCTCGATCGTGGTACGGCGCATGTCCTTGACGGCTTCGGCCGGCACGTCGGGATCGATCAGGCGCGTGTAGGGCATGCCCACCAACTCCTGCATGGGAATGCCCACCTCGTCGGCGAACGCCTGGTTGGCATAGGTAATGATGCCCTCCGAGCTGGTCCGGCTGATCAGATACTGTCCCGGCCGCAGTGCGCGACCATCTTGCTGCTGGCTCACCATCCCCCTCCTCAGCACCGTCCGGCCAACCCTCCGGCGGCGATAGTTTCCCGCGATTAATAACGAACATCATTCTGTTATTTTGCATCCTTCGATGTCAAGAAGAATTCCGCTATCGACATCATCATCAGGTGGCGCAGCAGCGCTTCGAACTATCCGCGTCACGGCATCGGCAACGCAGCGTCGTACACGAACAACGACGGCGCGCAGAGGTGTGCGATAGCGAGCATTTCCTCACATCGCCCCACAATCCACTACGCATATGGCTTCCATGAGCATGAAGAATAAAAAACGCACCAAAAACGCGAATATGGACAGCTGAACTTCTTTTTTAAGTGCATGTGACGGGACGGCTGCACCATTTGTTTCCCCAGCCATCCTGCCCTGCCTTCCCCGGCAAGGATGCGTGACAAAAAAACTTTCCCCTCACACGACAATAACGATTGACATTCATTTTATTGAGATTAAATAATGTCATTCATTATTTGACGCACATCAAAGCAGGCGCCGCGCCGCCCACTCGTTCAGATCCATTGCAGTCCGATTCATCCGTAGCGCCACCGCCAGCGGTGGTTTTCAACGCTGTCTTGATTGTTCAACCTGAAGGGGAAATAAAAGTGAAGAAACGTCTGTTAGCCGCCGTCTCCGCCGGCCTGTGCCTGGGGGGGCTAGGTACCGAAGCGATGGCCCAGAGCAGTGTCACCATCTACGGCATCATCGATACCGGGGTCGAATATCTCAATCACACCAATGCCGCCGGCCAGGGCAAGCTGCGTACGCTGCCGCTGACCGGACTGCTGCCCTCGCGCATCGGCTTCAAAGGGGTCGAGGACCTGGGTGGTGGCATGCGCGCCTTCTTCAATCTGGAAAGCGGCTTCGTGCCGACCACCGGCGGCATGGGCCAGGGCAACCGCCTGTTCGGACGACAATCCAATGTCGGCCTGATGGACCCGACCTGGGGTACCTTCACGCTGGGTCGCCAGTACAACATGACGGCCATCTCGCTGATCGCCGCCGACATCATGGGGCCGGCCAACCACGGCCTGTCCAACATGGACTCCTACCTGCCCAACACGCGCAGCGACAATGCGCTGGGCTACATGAACAAGATCGGCAACACCACCGTGGGCGCCACCTATAGCTTCGGTCGCGACACCTCCACGGCGGGCGGGCCTGCGGCCACCAATTGCGCTGGCGAGAACGCCGCCGACGCGCAAGCCTGTCGCCAGTGGACGGCGTTGATCAAGTACGACACCGCCACCTGGGGCGTCGCCACCGCCTACGACACCCTGCGCGGCGGCGCCGGGGCGGGCAACCTGCTCACCAGCAGCAACTACAAGGACAACCGCGCCTCCTTCAATGGCTGGTTCAAGGTCGGCGATCTGAAGATCGGTGGTGGCCTGATTGCCCGCCACCTGCAACGTGCAGTCGACATCAACTACAACCTCTGGTATCTGGGCGCCAGCTACGCGCTCACGCCACAGTGGCAGGTCGAAGGCCAGGTGGCCCATCTGGATACCCGCAACTCACCCGACGACAGCACGCTGGGCACGGCACGGGCGATCTACTTCCTGTCCAAGCGCACCAGCCTCTACGCGTCGTATGCCTACATCAAGAATCGCGGCAACGCCGCCATTGCCGTCAGCTCCGGCAGCACGGTCGGTGTCGGCCAGAACCAGTCCAGCGTGATGGCCGGCATCCGGCATACCTTCTGAAGCAGCTTTACTCCTGAGGATCCCTTTGTAGGACTTGGCGGAACGCATCGAGGCGTTCCGTTTTTTTTGGGCGTCCCGGAGGGGCCGGAGAGGGACGAAAAAAAGGCGCCGTCGCGACGGCGCCTGCTCTTCCATCTGGCCAGCCTCAGAAGGGAGGCAGTCTTGCCTCGCCCTGACGCATCTCGGGATGATGCAGCACGTCCAGCACATGTGCCGGCGTAAACGGCTGCTGCCATACACCCTGCCCAAGGGGACGCAAGGCGTCGTTGACGGCACACCAGATGGCGCCAATGGCCCCCACCGTCCCGGCCTCGCCCACCCCCTTGGCACCGAGACTGGTTTCGCGCTCGGGCGTGGTCACATGGCCCACATGGATCTGGGGCATCTCTGAGGCCATCGGAATCAGATAGTCCGCCAGCGAGGCATTGCTCATCTGCCCGTTCTCGGAATAGATGCACTGCTCGAACAGGGCCGCGCCTATCCCCTGCACCACGCCACCTCGGATCTGCTCATCGGTCAGCAGAGGGTTGACGATACGCCCGCAATCTTCCACCACCCATACGTCCAGCACGCGGATCATGCCGGTCTCGGTATCGACCTCGACCTGCGCCGCCTGCACCCCATTGGCGGCGAAGTAGGGCTTGCTGGTCGGCGCATAGCTGCGCTCCACCGTCAGTTCCGGGATGACGTCCAGCTTGATGGCGGTCGAATCGTAATGCGCCTTGAGCGCCACCTCCGCCAGGCTCATCAAGGCCTCGCCGTCACGGCCGATGATCATGCCATCGACGATATCGAGCCCGTCCTGCGATTGCTCGCCAAGGGCCGCTGCGATCGCCAGGATATTGGCGCGCAGTTGCGCTGCGGCCAGCAGGGCCGCTTCCCCGGCCAGGGAAATGCCGCGCGAGGCCCAGGCACCGCCCCCCAGTGGATCGCGGGAGGTATCGCCGGCCGCCACCGCCACCGTCTCCAGCGGACTACCCATGGCCTGGGCCACGATCTGGGTCAGGCCAGTGCGCGTGCCCTGCCCCTGGTCGGTCGCGCTCGTTCGGCACTGGATGTGACCGGAGGGCAGCAGGCTCAGGCGCACTCCCTCCTTGCCGGCCACCCTGACCTGATTGGGTCCATAAAGGCCCGCGCCCACGCCGGTCAGCTCGACGAAGGTGCACAAGCCGATGCCACGATAGACGCCGCGCTGGCGCAGCGCATCCTGCGTGGCACGCAGCTGGCGATAATCCATGTTCTCCAGCAACTGATCCATGCAGGCGTCCAATGACAGCGGGCCCAGCGGGATGCCGCCGGCAGCAGGCAGCATCGGCGCCTCGGCCGGACGCGCCGGCAGATGATTGCGGCGGCGCATGGTGACCGGATCCATGCCGATGGCCGCCGCCGCGTCATCGATCAGTTGTTCGATGACGGCGCAGGCGATGGGCTGGCCCACGGCACGATAGGCACCGGTCGGTACCTTGTTGACGAAGGCCCCGCGCACCCGCCCGCGGAAGGCGTCGATGCGGTAGGCCGAGCCGCACAGGTCGAGCGCCTGCAAGGCTTCGCCGATACTGGAACGCGGGTAGGCGGACACCGCCCCGAAGCAGAACAGCAGATCCACGTCCAGCCCCAGCAGGTGTCCTTCGGCATCCACCGCCAGTTGCGCCTCGACGCTGGCGTCCCGGGCGTGGACATCGGAGACGAAGGATTCCAGGCGGTCCGCCTGGAATTTGACGGGCCGGCCCAGCAGCATCGCAATGGCGACCACCGCAATCTCGTCAGCATAGGCGTGCAGCTTGATGCCGAAAGCGCCCCCCACGTCGGGGCTGGCGACCCTGACCCGCTCCAGTGGCAGGCCCAGCAGGCTGGCATAGATCTCCTGCATCTGGAAGGGCGCCTGATGGGATTGCTGGATGTCCAGCTCGCCGGTGCGCCGGTCAAAGCTGGCCAGGATGCCACGTGGCTCCAGCGGCACACCGGTCTGGCGACCGAAGCTGAAACGGCGTCGTACCACCTGGGCAGCGCCGGCAAATGCGGCGGCCACATCACCCTTGCCGATCTTGCGCTCCAGCGCCAGGTTGTGCTCGATGGCCGGGTGGCAGGGGGGACAGCCGGGTTCCAGTGCGGCGCTCGGGTCCACCACGGGCTCGCCCTCCTCCCAGTCGATCTCGATCAGTTCGAGCGCGTCCTCGGCCTGCGCGCGCGTAGCGGCCACCACCGCCGCCACCGCTTCGCCCTGCCAGAACACTTCGTCGATGGCCAGCGGATTCTGCGGTGCCGAGACATGCTCCGGCCACATGGCAAAGCGGGTGGTCCAGCCAGCGCAGACGGTCGCCAGGTCGGCGCCGGTGACGACCGCACTCACCCCGGGCATGGCCGCAGCAGCGTCGACATTGATCGCGTGCATACGCGCACGCGCGAACGGACTGCGATAGAACACCACATGCTGCATATCGGCCAGCACCAGGTCGTCGAGATAGCGTCCGCGTCCGGCCACGAAACGCTCGGCATCCGCGCGGGCGACGCTACGGCCGATCAGGCCAGCGGCCGCGGTCTGGGCGGCGGCGCTCATGCATCCTCCCCGGCAGCTATTTCGATGGCATCGACGATGGCCTGGTAACCGGTACAACGGCAGTAATTGCCCGAGATGGCATCGCGGATCTCCAGGCGGCTGGGGCAGGCCTTGGCCTGCAGCAGCTCATTGGCCGTCATCAGCATGCCCGGCGTACAGAATCCGCATTGCATGGCATTGCGCGTCACGAAGGCGCGTTGCAGGGCGGCGATCTCACCGCTTTCGGCCAGCCCCTCCAGGGTCTCCACGCTCAGGCCGTCGACCTGCACCGCCAGCATCAGGCAGCCGCGCACCACCGCGCCATCGACGCGCACATTGCAGGCACCGCAGACGCCGACCTCGCAGCCGACGTGGGCGGCCGTCAATCCCATGTCCTGGCGCAGGAAGTCCACCAGGTTGCGGCGCACCGGCACCAGGCAATTGACGTCCTTGCCGTTGAGGGTGAATTGGATGTTGGCGTGTTCCACGCAACGGACGGACAGGTCATCCATGGCTGGCTCCGTAAGGAATGGTTGAATCGGCCGGCGCGCCGAAGGTCGCCGCCAGAACGCGACGTATCAGGGCGGCCGCCTGCAGGCGCTTGACCTCGGGGCTGCCGAAGTGGTTGTGATCGGGATTGAGCTCGGCCACGGCAGCCCTGGCGATCTCCTCGCCCAGCGCAACGGACCACGCCTGCCCCTGCGCCAGTGCAGCGGCCGCGGTGGACAGGATGGGCATGGGATCGGTGCCGAAGGTGGTCAGCCGCAGGTCGCTGATGATGCCCTCGGCATAGCTGGCCCGCAGCGCGACGCCGACCATCGCGAAGTCCCCATGGCGGCGCGCCAGCTCGTCGAAGCCGAAGACCTCCTGCGGCTGGCAGGCCGGGTAGAGTGCTTCGATCAGGATTTCGTCATCCTGGCGGGCCGTCTCGTACAGACCGAAGAAATAATCCACTGCCGGCACCTCGCGCACGCCGCCGTCACGGCTCTGCAGCACCAGCAAGGCATCCAGGGTGATGGCGCAGGCCGGCATCTCCGCCGACGGATCGGCCAGCGCCAGACTGCCGCAGGTGGTACCGCGGTTGCGCACCGCCGGATGGGCCACATGGCGCATGGCCATGTGCAGCAAGGGCAGATGTTGTTCCACCAGCGGTGAGCTGGCGGTCTCGGCATGACGCACCAGGGCGCCGATGCGCACATGGCTGGTATCCTCGGCCAGCACGATGCCCTTGAGCGCCTCGATGCGATTGATGTCGATGAGTAGGCTCGGCGCCGACAGGCGCAGATTGAGGGTGGCGAACATGCTCTGGCCGCCGGCCAGGATGCGCGCATCGCTGCCGTGTTCAGCCAGCAGCGCGCACGCCTCTTCCAGCGAACTCGGGCGGGCGTATTGGAAACCTGATGCCTTCATGCAATATCCGATAAGTTGTGACAGGCCGGGTGGGCGCAGCCGGGATGCACACGCTCACACGCCCATGTAACGATGCACCAGGGATGGGTCCTGCTGCAACTGCTGTGAGCTTCCACTCCAGGCGATACGTCCCTTCTCGACCACATAATGGCGGTCAGCCAGTCCCATGAGCGACTGGATGTTCTTGTCGATGACGATCATCGACAACCCTTCTTTCTTCAGTTCGTGCAGGGCGCGCCAGATATCAGCACGCGCCACCGGCGCCAGGCCTTCGGTGGCCTCGTCCAGCACCAGCAGGGAGGGATTGGTCATCAGCGCACGCGAGATGGCCAGCATCTGCTGCTCGCCGCCGGACAACTGCGAACCCATGTTCTGACGCCGCTCCGCCAGCCGTGGAAAGAATTCATAGGCGCGTCGCAAGGTCCAGGGCCGACTGTCGGCCTGCCCTGCACGCGCCGGGCGTGCGGTGGCGATCAGGTTTTCTTCCACGGTCAGGTCGGCGAAGATCTGGCGCCCTTCGGGCACCAGCCCCAGGCCACGGCGCGCCACTTCGTGACAAGGCAGGGTATCGATGCGCTGGCCGCCAAAGCTGATGCTGCCGGCACTCGGACGCAGCAGACCGAACAGGCATTTGACGGTGGTGGATCGGCCCATGCCATTGCGACCGAGCAAGGTGATCACCTCACCGCGCTGCAGGTCCAGCGAGATGTCGAACAGGGCCTGCGCCCGACCGTAGGAGGCCTGCAGCCCGCGGATGGATAACTGTTCAGCCATGAGCGGCTCCGGAAAAAGTCCCTGCTTCATCACCCAGGTAGATAGCGCGGACCTCGGGGTGATTGCGAATTTCATCGGGCGTGCCACAGAAGGCGGCACGACCCGACACCAGCACCGTGATGCGATCGGCCAGGGCGAAGACCGCATCCATATCGTGTTCGATGAGCAGCATCGAGTAACGGCCCTTGAGGGATTGCAAGAGTTGTACCACCGATGCCGATTCTTCGATGCTCATGCCGGCCATGGGCTCGTCGAGCAACAGCAGGCGCGGCTGCGCGGCCAATGCCATGGCCAGCTCAAGCTGGCGTCGCTCGCCATAGCCCAGTTCTCCTGCCAGCGTATCGCGGCGGGCTTCCAGGCGGGTGGCAAGCAGTGCCTGCTGGGCGTCCTGGCAGGCTTGCTCACGGGCCATCATCGGACGCCAGAAACCGTAGCCGCCAGTCGCGCCGACCGCCGCCAGCACGGCGTTTTCCATCACGGTGAACTCTTCGAAGATGGAGGTGATCTGGTAGGAGCGCAGCAAGCCCCGGCAGGCGCGCTGATGCAGCGGCAGCGTGGTCACCTCCTCATCGCCGAACCAGACCTGGCCGCTGTCGGGCCGCAGCTCTCCGGACAGCTGGTTGATCAGGGTGGTCTTGCCGGCACCATTGGGGCCGATGATGGCGTGCAGTTCGCCGGGACGGATGTCCAGGCTGACGTCGTCGGTCACCAGCAGGCCACCGAAGCGCTTGGTCAATCCCTGGGTACGCAGGCCGTTCATTGCTTGGCTCCATTGGCGACGATGGCAGTCGCATCGATACGGCCGGACGCGCCGCGTTGGCAGCACCGCACATCCAGCCAGTGCAAGGCACCCATGAGCCCGTCACGACCGATGAGCGCAATGAGGATGATCATCGGCCCGAAGATGAGCATCCAGTGCTCGGTATAGGACTTCATCACTTCCTCCAGGCAGATAAACGCCAGTGCACCCAGCAACGGACCGAATACGCTGCCCATGCCGCCCAGCACGACCATGACGATCAGCTCGCCGGACACCTGCCAGCTCATCAGCCCCGGCGAGGCATAGGCATTCAGATTGGCCAGCAGGAAACCGGCCAGGCCGCACAGGATGGCGGAGAGCACATAGGCGATCAGTTGCAGACGGCGGGCCGGGAAGCCCAGTGCGCTGATGCGCGCGAGGTTCTGGCGCGAGCCGCGCAGGGCCATGCCGAAGGGCGCGTGCCGCAACCGGTGCATCCACAGCAGGGTCACCGCCAGCACGCCCCAGGCGGCATAGAACAAGGGCAGCACCGAACCGAGGTCGATCCCCGCGCCCAGCCGGCTGGTGGCGATGATGGACATGCCATCGTCACCCCCATACTGCTTGAGGCTGACGAAGACGAAATAGCCCATCTGGGAAAACGCCAGGGTGATCATGATGAAGCCGATGCCACGGGTGCGCAGGCTGATGGCACCGGTGAGCGCCCCGATACAGCCGCACGAAACCAGCACCAGCAGCAGCTGCGGCCACGCCGATTCCAGCCCGGCCAGCGAGGACAGGGAGACGCAATACGCCCCCAGGCCAATGAAGAGCGCGTGTCCGAAGCCGATCAGGCCGGCATAGCCCAGCACCAGGTTGAGCGCACTGGCGGCCAGCGCATAGATCAGCACACGCGCCAGAAAGCCCACGTAGAACTGCGCACCCAGTGCAGCGGCCACTGGTGGCACGGCCAGCAGCGCCAGCAACAGCAGCAGGGGAATGCCCAGGCTGGGACGGAACAGGGAGGAAGTCGTCTTCATCGTCTTGCCACGAAAAGGCCTTGCGGACGCAGCGCCAGGACGGCCGCCATCAGCAGGTAGATCAATAGGGAAGCCAGTGCCGGACCAGCCGCATCGGCCAGCTGGCGGCTGACCATCTCACGCAACAGCATGGGCAGGAAGGCCCGTCCCATGGTATCGACGACACCGACGATCAGGGCCGAATAGAACGCGCCCTTGACCGAGCCGATGCCGCCGATGACGATCACCACGAAGGTGGCGATCAGGACCGGCTCACCCATGCCGGCCTGGACCGAGAGGATGGGGCCGGCCACGGCACCCGCCAGTCCGGCCAGGGCGGCACCGACGGCAAACAGCAGGGCGTTGAGGAAACGGATGTTGATCCCCAGCGCGCCCACCATGGCCGCATTGTTGGCGCCGGCACGGATGAGCATGCCCAGGCGGGTGCGGTGGATCATCCAGTAGCATCCGACGGCCACGGCCAGACCGACCACGATGACCGCAAAGCGGTACAGCGGATAGGGCAGGCCGAACAGGTTGATGACACCATCCAGCATCGGTGGCACCGAGACGAACAGGGGCTGCTTGCCCCACAACATCGAGGCCAGTTCATTGAAGAACATGATCATGCCGAACGTGGCCAGGACATGGTTCAGGTGGTTCTTGTCGTACAGCCGCGCCACCGCCACCCGCTCCAGCAGCACACCGATGGCCAGGCAGCCCAGCAGCGCGGCCAGCAGCCCCAGCAGGAAGCTGCCGGTGGCATTGGCGACCGAGGCCGCAATGTAGGCCCCCATCATGTACAGCGAACCGTGCGCCAGGTTGACGAAGCTCATGATGCCGAACACCAGGGTCAGGCCGGCCGCCAGCAGGAACAGCAAGACCCCGTACTGGAGGCCGTTGAGCAGTTGCGCAAACAGTAGCATGATGGCCTCGCTCACTTCAGGGGACAGGCCGCCACGTAGGCGTCCTTGTGGTCCACCAGCGGGGTGGCGACCAGCTTGCCCTTGATCTGGTCACCTTCCTTGACGATCTCGAAGGCATAGTAGTTCTGGATCGGCATGTTGTTGGTGTTGAAGCGGAAGGGACCGCGTACCGATTTGAACTCCGCACCGGCTGCCTTGACGGCAGCGGCGAAGGCCGCCTTGTTGGAGGTGTCGCCCTTGAGCTTGCGCACTGCCGTATCGAGCAGGAAGGCCGCGTCATAGGCATTGGCGGCATAGGTACTCGGAACGCGCTTGTAGCGGGATTCGAAGGCTTTGACGAACTTCTGGTTTTCCGGATTCTCCAGCGACGGGTTCCAGGTATTGCCGCTGATCACGCCCACGGCGGCCTCGCGCAGGGCTGGCAGATTGGTACCATCGACGGTGAAGGTGGAATACACCGGTACCTTGCCGATCACCCCGGCCTGCTTGAGCTGCTTGGTAAAGTTCACGCCCATGCTGCCGGGGTAGAACATGAAGACCGCATCCATCTTGCTCAGCTGCAGCTGGGTGATCTCGGCCGAATAGTCGGTCTGGTTGATCTGCGTATAGACCTCGGCGGCCACGCCTCCCTTGTACCAGCGCTTGAAGCCGGCCAGCATGTCCTTGCCGGCCTGGTAGTTGGGGGCCATCAGATAGACATTCTTGTAGCCCTTGTTCTGTACCAGCTTGCCGATGGCTTCGCCCGAACCGTCATTGGGGTAGGCGATGGAAAACACATTGGCGCCACACTCCGCACCGGCCATCGGCGAGGGGCCGCCGGCCACGGCGATGGAAACCACACCGGATTCCTTGAGTCGTCGCAGATTGGCCATGATGATGTTGGAGTAGCCCAGGCCGACGATGGCATCGACCTTGTCCAGCTCGATGAACTTGCGCATGACCTGCGAGCCCACATCCGGCTTCATCTGGTCGTCCCCCTGCAGCACCTGCACCTTCTGTCCGCCAAGCTGGTTGCCAAGCTGCTCCAGGGCCAGGCCGAAGCCGTCGATATATTCCTGGCCGTCGGCAGCCATCGGCCCGGAGAAGGGGCCGGACAGGCCAATCTTGATATCGGCCATGGCCTGCTGCGGAAACGCCAGCACTGCCAGCCCCGCCAACGCCCCCAGGGCACTCACCATCGACTTCACTACCGCAGATCTTTTCATTTTCATTCCTGTTCGTGGCTAAGGTTGAACTACGAATGCTGCTTGCTGCGTGCGGGAAAACTTGAACGTGGGCGACCGTGCTGCCCCACTAGCGTGCTACGCGTGACCACATGCTGCGCAGGGCGCCCTGACGCGGCTGCTCCTGCGCCGGCTGATCGCCCGGGCCATCGGCCGCGGGTGCGGCGGCGGCCTCCGGTTCGAACAGCTTGACGAAGCGTGCAAAGAAATCATCGGCCATCTTGCGGGCCGAACTGTCGATCAGGCGTGCACCGAGCTGCGCCAGCTTGCCGCCGACCTGGGCCTCTACCTCGTATTGCAACAGCGTGCCCTCGCCTTCTTCCGGTGCCACCAGCCGCACTGCGGCGCTGCCCTTGGCAAAGCCGGCCATGCCGCCCTGGCCTTCGAAGGTAATCGCATAGGACTGCGGCGCCACGATGTCGGTCAGGCTCATGCGTCCCTTGAACTTGGCCGAGACCGGGCCGATCTTGATCGACATGCCCACTTCGTACTCATGCTCGCCGACCTGCTCCAGCCGGTCGCAGCCGGCGATGCAATCGCGCAGGCTGGCCGGATCGTTGAGGGCTTCCCATACCGCCTGCCGGGAGGCGGGTACCAGACGTTCGCTGATCATTTCCATGCTTGATTCGCTCCTCTTTCAATTGCCTGTCATTCGTATAGTCCGCCCGCTCCGTGGGCGCTGCACTGCGTGCGGCGTGCTACTGACTGCTGGCGGCCTTCAATGCGCCAGCAGCAGCGCCTGTATCGCGGCCGCATCCGGCAATGGCGACTGCGCCAGAATCAGCATGAGCAGGATGCGCAGTTTGGGGGCGGCCAGATCGCCTCCCGCCAGCACCCCGTCACGTTGCAGGAAGGCCTGCGGCGGTACCACGCCACGCGCAGCGCGTGCGGCCTGCACCACCACCACACCCTGCGCCACTGCACGCTGCAGGGCTGCGCGTTCACCATTGGCCGGGCGGCCGGGCGCCAGTCCGATGCTGATGATTCCCCGGGCGCCTGCCGCCAGCACGCCATCGATGGCCGCACCGTCGGCACCGGCATAGGACACCACCATATCCACGCGTGGCAAGGTCCGGCTCGACGACATGTCGAGCGCCGGCAGCATGCTGTGCGATATCGATGAAGTCACGCGGCGGCGCAGCACCACGCTGCCATCAGCGTCCACCCGACCGAGCGGGCCATAGGGCGTGGCCTCGAATGCGTGCAGCTCGAAACTGGCGGCCTTGCTGACATCGCGCGCCGCAAAAACCATGCCATCCATCACCACCAGAACGCCCTGCCCCTGGGCCTGTGGGGCAGCCGCCACCGCCAGTGCTGCGCGCAGATTGGCCATGGCATCGCTGCCCGACGTGTTCAGCGGACGCTGTGCTCCGGTGAGCACGATAGGTTGGCGGATATCGGTGGCCAGCTGCAGAAACCATGCGGTCTCTTCCATCGTCGCCGTGCCATGGGTGACGACGATGCCGGTCAGGCCGGGGTCGTCCTGCACCGTGCGCCTGATCAGCTGCGCCAGCTCCATCCAGTCCTGCGGCAGGATGCCGGTGCTGCCGATCATGCGGAAGGACTGCGGCAGGATCTCGATATCCAGGTCGACCTGGTCCAGTTGTTCCACCAGATCGTCGATGGGATGCACCACGCCGCTCTCGCTGTACTCGACCCAGTCGAAGGCATGCCGCGCATGCATGGCGAAGGTGCCACCGGTGCCGATGACAGCAACCCGTGGCTTACCCGATGCGCGGGACAGGCCGCTCATGAAGCCACCAGACGCAGGTACAGCACACCCTCTTCGAGACGGATCTCGTGGCTGCGTACATCACGTGTCAAGGGCGCCGACAAGGCCTTGCCGGAACGGATGTCGAACAGTCCGGCATGCAGGGGGCATTCGACCTCGAAGCCGTCGATCTCGCCTTCCGACAAGCGCGCATTGCCATGGCTGCAGATGTCGTCGATGGCATAGACTTCGCCATCCACCAGGAACAGGCCGACCTGCACACCGCCCAGCTTCAGCGAGCGACACGCACGATCACCAAACACCTCGGCCAGCGGCCCCAGCGTCAGCCAGCCCTGGGCATCGGGCGACGGCGGGGACGCCTGGGCGTCTGCCGCCACGATAGGCAGGATGCCATTCACAGGCCGGCCCTCGCTTCCAGCAATTTGGCCTCATGCACCTTCATCGCGCCGATCAGGTCGCGGATGCGGGTGATGCCGCGACGTACACAATAGGCCTGGAGGTCGTCGATGACGCGCGGCATGGCGCTGGTACTGATGAAATTGGCTGTGCCCACCTGTACTGCCGTGCAACCGGCCAGCAGGTATTCAATGGCGTCCTCGGCGGTGGCGATACCACCGCAACCGATGACCGGAATGCTGACCGCCTGCGCCGCCTGGTAAGCCATGCGCAACAGGATGGGCTTGGTGGCACTGCCGGTAATCCCGCCCATCAGGTTGGCGACCTTGGGTTGATGACTTTCGATATCGATGGCCATGGCCAGGATGGCGTTGGAGCTGACCAGGGCGTCTGCGCCCCCCTGCTCGGCGGCACGGGCAATCACGGCGATGCTGCCGACATTGGGCGAGAGCTTGGCCCAGACCTGCAGGTCGGTGTTGCGCTTCATCGCCTTGATCACCGCTTCGGTGGCCTGTGGGTCCATGCCGAAGGCCTGGCCATCCTTCTTCAGGTTGGGACAGGAGATATTGGCCTCGATGGCGGCCACGCCCGGCACGCTCAGGCGTGCGGCCAGCTCGCCGAACTCTTCCACGGTATTGGCTGAAATGCTGGCCACCAGAGGGGGGGTGTAATTCCGGTAGAACGGCACCAGCTCTTCCAGATAGTGCTCCGGCCCCTTGCTGGGAATACCGATGGAGAACAAGGTTGAATTGCGCAGCTCGGCCACGCGTGGCGGGGTGTTGCCCTCGCGCAGGTCGCTGGTGATGGTCTTGGTGACGATGGCACCCAGACGATTGAGATCAATCACCTTGGCCATGCCCTCGGCAAAGGTCCCGGAGCCGGGCATGACCGGATTCTGCAAGGTCAGCTTACCGATGGATACGCTCATGTCTACCATGTCACTGTCTCCTGCGCGTCGAACACCGGGCCATCCCAGCACACGCGTCTGTAACTCATCGTTTCCGAACCAGGGCTCTTGCGGAATGGCCGCACGCAGGCAAAGCACATGCCCAGCGCACATCCCATCAATTGCTCCAGCGCCACCTGGGCCGGCACGTCCAGCTCCTGGCCCAGTCGCTGCAACGCCAGCAGGAAGCGGTTGGAGCCGCAGGTGGTCAGCAGGTCGAAGGGCAGCTGCGCATGCCGTTCACGTACCAGCTTTTCGATGTGGGCGATGTCGCTGCTGCCATCCTGGTCATGCACCACGATGACATCTGCCCCCACCGAGCGCAGGTATTGCTCCGACATCACCAGGGCCGGCGAACGCGCCGAGAGGATGGCCGTCACCCTTGCTCCGCGCTGCACCGCGTGCTGGGCCAGCGGGGCCATGGTGGCCAGGCCCACGCCGCGCGCCAGCACCAGCACATGGCGGGCCTGCGGCGGCAGAGTGAAGCCCTGGCCGACCGGCCCGAAGGCGTCCAGCGTGGCGCCCGGCTCCAGGGTGGCCAGGCCACGGGTACCGGCGCCCTGTACCTTGTAGAGGAATTCGATGGTGCAGTCCTGCGGCGAAACGCGGTACAGGCTCATCGGTCGGCGCAGGTAAGGCACGTCGTTGCCGGAGGGCGGGCAGTTGAGGTGGAAGAACTGACCCGGCAGCACCGCCAGCGCAATTGGCGGCGCCTTCAGGACCAGGTGCTTGTACTCGGCGTTGACCCACTCATTGCTCAGTACCTGGCACAGGTTCTCGGCGATGGTGAAATCTGCGCAGTGGCCGCCGCAGGACGAGGCCGCTGTACTCGGCGCTGGCTGCAGCGGGATAGGGACGCTGTTGGTCATGATCTCTAGAGGTGGGTGGAAGAGGATGCACGCACGGCGGCATCGGTAATCTGCTCGAAGGACGTCACCAGCGGGAAGGCTCCTGCATCGATGGGCAGCATCTGGGTCTGCTCGAAGCGCATGCGTGAACAGAGCCACTGTCCCTGCTGGTCGCGGGCATATTCTTCGTAGGTCAGCGCGCCCAGCAGCACCGCCTTCTTGGTCTGCTCACGCAGTGCGATCTGCCACAGTCGCCAGCGTGCCGAGGCGACGTCACCTTCGACGCTGATCTCCGGACTGCCGTAGTAATGCAGCGCATAGCACCAGGGCGAGCGCATGAACCACTGCGCCAGCGCATCGCGCCCGACCAGGCTGGCACCGAACTCGGCGCCGCCTTCCCAGATGGCGTCCTCGGTAAAACAGGCGGCCTGGGCAAGCGCGATCTTCTCCATGCGCAGCGGCGGCTGCCGCTGGTAGTTGGTCGTATATTTCTGATCGGCCAGGCTGGCATAGCGTGCCTTGAGCTGGCGGATCGCTTCGGCTGCTTCCAGTGCGGCCACACGTTGTTCCAGGTTGCTCATGAGCGCACCAGTTCCTTGAGCGAAATGGCAGGATCGCGCAGCACCGCTGCATCGATGGTGGAGCCGCGGCGTACCAGTTCTTCAAGCTGGCGGCGCTCCCGGCCACTGTCGACCAGCATGCCGCCGGCCACCCTGCCCTCATGCAGCCAGAGCAGCACGCCGGCCCGCTCCCCTGGCGGAATGCGCGATATCACCAGGTCGCCCGGCGTATAGATGCCGACCACCTGGATATTGCGATCGAGCTGATCGGTCCACATCCACGGTACTTCGATATACGGCTCCGGCCGGCCGACGATGGCGGCCGATACCGCACGCGCCTGATTCTCGGCATTGCGCCAGGTCTCCTGGCGCAATGCCCGCCCGTACAAGGGGCTGAAGCTGTTGGCCACGTCGCCCACGGCATAGCACCACGGCGCATCCGGATTGCGGCACCAGGCATCGGTCAGCACGCCGTTATCCAGGCGTACCGGGCTGCCTTCCAGGAAGTCCGTGTTGAGCGAAATGCCCACCGCCACCAGCACCAGGTCGGCCTCCAGCGCCATTTCCTGTCCGGCGCACTGGGCGTCGATGCGCAATCCTTCGGTCGTCTTCGCGATGCCCGATACGCTCACGCCGGTCAGCACCTTGATGCCGCGCTGTTCGTGCAGCGCCTGCAGCCACTGCGACCCTTCCGGCGGCAGGCAACGCGCCATCACCCGGGCGCCGCCTTCGACCACGGTCACTTCCATGCCCAGGGCAGCCGCCGAGGACGCCGCCTCCATGCCGATCACGCCACCACCGATCACCAGCAGACGACGCTGCTGGGCCATGGCCGGGCGCAACGCGAGGCAGTCTTCGATGGTGCGCAGGACCCTGACTTCGGGCAGATCCGCACCGGGGATCGTCAGGCCACGAGCCTGACCACCGGATGCCACGACCAGAATGTCGAAGGGGATGACCTCGCCGCTCTGCAGATGGGCCTGACGCAAGTCGTCGATACGGGCGACCACGCCCTGGCGATGCTCGACCATGGCGGGGTCCTCCCAGAAGCTGCGTGGCCCCAGCATCAGTTCGTCCACGGTCTTGCTGCCCAGCAGCAGTTCCTTGGACAGGGCCGGCCGTTCATAGGGGGTGTGCGGCTCCGCACCCAGCAGCAGGATGCGGCCACCGAACCCATCCGAGCGCAGGGCTTGCGCCACGCGCCCACCGGCATGCCCGGCGCCGACGATCAACACACGCTGATCCTGCGTCGCACCCTGCGCTTGCGACTGATGGTAGTTCATGACAACGACTCCTCGACCGGCGACAGCTGGTCCAGGCGGGTGATGACGCGATAGAGCGCGCCTCGCTCACTCTGACAGGTCCAGCGCCGCGGCTCATTGGGTGGAATGATGATGCCCTCGCCCGGGGACAGCTCGTAGCGCTCGCCAGCGGCTTCGACCAGGAACATGCCCTCCAGTACGGTTGCCACTTCCTCGCCTTGCGGTTGCGGCGGCACCTCGCTGTGCTGGCCACGACGGAAGACGCCGATGCCGATATTCAGGTGCTGGCCCTCGACGGTATGCATGCCGGGCGCTGCCTGCGGATTCTGCCAGTCGGTTTGCAACGGCTGGCAATGCGGATCGGTCGGGTTCGACAGGCTGGACATCTCAGCGACTCCTGTTCTTGAGGGGGTAATACGGCGTCGAATCCTCCGGGCCATACTCCTTGCGCGCCGGGGTCACCACGTTCAGGCGCAGCGACACGCCCTCGGCACCGAAGCGGTTGCTGCCGTAATGCAAAACCCCGGCAGGAATGATGAGCGCATCACCGCTATCCATCACCGATTCGAGGTCGGTCTCTTCGCTGTCACTGCTTTCGAAAACGGAGCAGCCACCCAGCAGCTGCAAGGACGCTTCCTCGCCGTGGCTATGCGACTTGGCAGGCAGGTCATGCCCCTGCGCGGCGACGAACTTGACCACCGCCACGCTGACGGACGCGCCGAACATGTGCTTGCCATACAAGCCATCGGCCACGATCTCCTTGAGGTTATCGTCGATGGCGAACACTCTGCATTTGGGCATGAAAGCTCCTTGGTTGATGACAGCGTCGGCTCAGATCGGCGGACGCATGACGAACTTCTCATCGGCCACGAAGCGCGAGAACTCGTAGCCATCGATCACGCCCGGCTGCTGGTAGGCTTCCACCGCCGGCGCCACCTCGGCCAGGGACAGCAGCATGTACATCAGCGCTGCTTCCGGCGGCGGCATGGCATCCAGTTCGAAGCCGTTGAGGTAGGCGACGATGGCATCGACATCGGCCAGCATGGCGTCCTTGAAGGCCACGATGTCGGCGAACGCGCTGGTATTGCGCATGCGGGTGCGCTCGGTCTCGGTGGCCAGGCTCCAATGGCTGAACGGCATCAGATGGGCAAAACCGGCGGGAAGGGTGATGGCACTTTGCGGGCTTGCTGGTTGCGGCGAATTCATGGCGGGCGACTCCTCAGGCCTTGGTTTCTTCATTGACGATGCGATCGACCACGTGGGCGCCGTGGCGCACCAGCAGCTCGTAGTCCTGCAGGATCATTTCCTTCTTCACGCCGGTCTGCACCGCGCTCTGGGTGCGTTCCAAGGTGCTCAGGTCTTCCAGCAGGACATCGCGCAGGGCGACCTTCATGTATTCGAGATAGAAGCGACCGCCGGCGGTCTTCATTTCCGGGTAGTACACGCGCGCCTCCAGCAGGGTCTTGCCCTGGGAGATCGGCCGGAAGTTGTAGGCCTGAAAGTAGTTCGGACGCAGCGACAGGTAGAAGTCCGGAAACACGACATTGATGTCGAAGAGCCAGTTCTCGTGGCCGGTCCAGTTCATGCCCTTGGGCAGGTCTTCCTTGCGGAAGTGGTAGCTGGCCGCCCCCATGCCGGCGCGCAGTGCAGCGGCAGCAATGGGCTTCTTCACGGCCGAGTCGGCGATGGCCTTGCTGGCCTCCGCGCCACCTGCGGTCACCGCATTGGGATTGCCGTAGACCGACTTGGGATTGCCGGCGATGGACAGGCGTCGATGAAATTGTCCGCACAGTGCATCCAGGGGCGGCATGGCGCCGTCTTCGGCGGTGTCGATGGCATCGGCGATCGAATGGCCGTGCACATAGGCCACGTGGTAGGCCTCCTGGAATGCGTCCAGCGCCAGCTTCCAGTTGCAATTGACCACCGTGGTCCACTGGAAGCCGGTGGTGATCTTGTCGAAGGGATAGCCTTCGATATCACCGAACATGGGTTGCAGGAACTGCGCCAGCGACAGTTCCGGGGTGGGATCGAGGTTGATAAAGATGAAGCCTTGCCAGACTTCGCAGGCCACGCGCGACAGACCGTGGTCGCACTTGTCCAGATCGAAGAAGGAGCCCTCTTCCGGCACGCCGGTCAGGTTGCCCTGCAGATCATAGGCCCAGCCGTGGAACTTGCAGAAGAACTTGCGCGCCTGGCCACGCTTCTCATAGACGATCTGGTTCATGCGGTGCGAGCAGACGTTATGCATGGCATTGATTGCGCCCTGCTTGTCGCGTACCACGATGATGGAAGCTTCGCAGGCGTCCAGGTCCTTGACGAAGTAGTCGCCGGCGGCGGGAATCTCTTCCACGCGCCCCACGTGCAGCCAGGTCTTCTTGAAGATCTTGGCCTGCTCCTTGTCGTAGTAGGCGGTGGAGATGTACGGCTCGACAGGAACAGGCCCCTTGCCCAGTTCCGGATAGCGATCGTGCAGATGCAGCTTGATGACCTTGTTCATGAGCTCCCTCACTCGTGGATGGCAGGCCCGATCAGAGAGGGGCCTGAGAACAGATGCGTCCTAATAACGAATGTCATTCTGTATTCCGCAAAAATGAATGTCAAGCGTTTTTGATCGATTTCAAGGACAGGTGAAAAAGGCCTGGCGACACGCCTTCGGCATGCTGCACCACAACACGACAGCGGGCTGCAGCGACGCACGCCGGGGTAGCGGATTCGCCCTCTTAGCGCACCGGCATCGCACCTATACCGCACCAATATCGCGCTCAAAAGCGAATATTGTTTAAAGGATTCACCGTTGTGGGGAAGAGAGAAGATCGGGGGGCAGGGACAGCAGGAAAGGGCTTGCGTGCTAGAATCCACGCCATTCATTACCAGCACGCAAGAGGAATCGTGGCGCAAATCAAGAAGAGCGGCATGCGCGAGGCCATTCTGGAGTCGGCCTTCGATCTGTTTTCCCGCAAGGGCTATACGCCGACCACCATGGCCGAGATCGCACGGGCGTCGAACATGACCGTGGCCAATCTCTATGTGTACTTCGATTCCAAGCTGGCCATCCTCTATGAGATCTACCAGCCCTGGCTGGAACAGCAGCTGCAGGCGCTGGCCGAGTCGGTCCGCAAGTTCCGCACGCCGCGCTCACGCCTGCGCCGGGTCTTCACGGGGATCTGGGGCGACATACCAGCCAGCGATCATTCCTTCGCCAACGCGCTGATCGAAGCCCTGGCCGTGTCGCCCCAGGGCATGACCAAGCCCAATACGCTGCTGATGGATGTGGAAACCTTCCTGACGGCCCTGATCAGCGAGTCCCTCCCCCCGGAGCGTGCTCACCTGGTACGCAACGACCTGCTGGCCCATGTCATCTGGATGGCATTCGATGGCTTCACCATCAACCAGCATCTCGGCGACGTGCGCGATGTCAGTGCCATCGCCGACATCATGACCAATCTACTGCTGGGCGAGACGGAGGCGCCGGCAGCGGCCCCGGAAACTCCGGCCGCCCCCAAGCGAACCGCCCGCAAGGCGCGGGCGGAATAACAAGACAAAGCGGAATGCGCGCCCCATGTGCGCGCCCATCCAGCATTCAGGCCACCAGCACCACCTTGCGGCATTCCTCGCGCTTTTCATTGAAGATACGGTAGCCCTCGGCCGCCTGTTCCAGCGGGAGGCGATGGGTGATCAGCGCTTCCGGACGCAACCAGCCATCCTCGATGCTGTTGAGCAATTCCGGCATGTACTGTTGTACGTGGGTCTGGCCGGTCTTGACGGTGACACCCTTCTCGAAGATGTCGCCAAACAGGAAGCCATGGATGAAGCCGGCGTAGAAGCCCGGCACGCTCAGCGTCCCGCCCCGTCGTACCGAAGCAATACACTGCCGCAGGGCCTGGCCGCTGCTGCCTTCCAGCTTGAGCGTGGTCAACGCCGTCTCCAGCACACTGCCCTTGGCCTCGAAACCGACCGCGTCGATCACCCCGTCGACGCCGCGACCGGCGGTATTGGCGATGATGTATTCGCCTGGATCGACATGATCGAAATTCACCGGAATGACGTCGTACTGCTCCACCGCGAAGCGCAGCCGATAGTCATGATGGTCCACCATGAAAATCTTTTCCGCCCCCAGCATGCGCGCACACGCGGCAGCCATCTGGCCGACCGGGCCGGCGCCGTAGATGGCCACACTGCTGCCCTCGCGCACGCCGGCATTCTTCACCGCCTGATAACCGGTGGGCAGGATATCGCTCAGGAAGAGCACCTGCTCATCGGCCAGGGCGGAGTCGATGCGGATCGGGCCGACATCGGCCTTCGGTACCCGCACATATTCCGCCTGTCCGCCCGGCATGCCGCCATACAGATGGCTGTAGCCGAACAGGGCAGCTCCCGGGCGTATGCCCTTGGCATTCATGATGGCGCCACGGTCGGGGTTGGTGGTCTCGCACGCGGCGTAGAGGTGCTGGTCGCAGAAAAAACATTGACCGCAGGCGATCACGAAGGGCACCACCACGCGGTCGCCCTTCTTGAGTCGCTGTACGGCCGACCCCACTTCCACCACCACGCCCATGAATTCATGGCCGAGGATGTCGCCGGACTTCATGGCCGGTATCTTGCCGCGATAGAGATGCAGGTCGGAGCCGCAGATGGCCGTGGCAGTGACCTTGAGGATGATGTCATCGGCTTCCTGGATGATGGGGTCGGCGACCGTCTCCACTCGTACGTCGTGGGCCGCGTGATAAAGCAATGCGCGCATGGAATCTCCTTGTTCTGGTGGGCTGGTCTGGAACGGACTCAGCGCGGTGCGCGGGCGTCGTCCTGCACGATGTCGAACTCGGGCTTGGCGATTTCCTTGTTGGCGTTGTCGGTGCTGGTCTCGCGATTCTCGATGTGATCGCCACGCGCCGGCTGCGCAGTGGCCTGGTCACTGGATTGGGCGGGGCTGGGGTTGGCGCGGGTGGGCAATTTCGATTCGATGGCCATGGCGTTCTCCTCAAGAGTGATGGGGGGACGGTCCCTGCTATCTCGACTAATGGTCTGCCGGACTGAAACCCAGACTAGGCCAAGCCACTCGAACCGGGCCATCAGTGCGACCCGCCAAGGCTTGTGGGCGGCTGCTGTCGGACATGTCGGTCGGGCTTGATGAGTCGGCTGGGGGGAGCAGCACCCTCGCTGATTCCGTCGCGCCTGTCGGCGCGAGGGTGCGCATAATCGCGGCGTGCGCCGACATACGCCGCGGCGTGGCTCGGCTAGGATCAATATTTCTCAAAGCAGCTAAAGCAGGCAGCGCAGCCCGCCTGCACCGACATCCGCAAAGGAAAAGGAGACGCATCATGACCGACGCCCTGAACAAGCACCACCATCCGGCCGACACCTCTGGCCCCAAGGATCTGGAGCAGAAAGGCAATCCCCCTACCGGGACCAACGAGCGCGACATGCTCGACGGTGGCGAGCGCCACGTGCCGGGGGACAGCGACAAATACGGCTCCAAAAATAAACCGGAGGGCGGCAACTATTCCGACCAGGACATGCGGGAAAACAGCCCGCAACTGTAATCTGGCAAGTCAGCCGATGAGTCCAGGGTGGCGTCGCGCTGTGAGCGGCGGAGCCCGCATTACAGGCATTACAGCGCGGACAGGTCGGGACGGGACGGTGCTCAGTCGTCCCGATCAAATTCCGCCAGCACCATTTCCACCTGCAGGCACTGCAGCTTGAGATCCTTGATCGCCCGCCGGTAACGGCGAAAATCCTTCCGGTCGGGGAGCTCATCCCCGCCTTTGCTCATCCTTACCGCATCATGCACGATGCCCTGGAGGATACCCGCCGCCTGCTCGTGCGAGGCCTTGAGCCGATTCACGCTTTCGATCAGTGCCTGTCTTTTCTTCATTTCGTGTTCCCGTTACTTGCTTGTACTTGCTAGCGCTTGCTCGTCGTCCGTGCAGGTTTCCCCTGACTGGACAGGCAATGGAGTTTGCCGTCCGTCAGTTTGTTCCACGAAGGTCCAAGCCAATGCTCATCCATAGTGGATCGCGCCGCCTTGGCGGCTTCCTACTGCGGCCTATTGGCGCTACGGCCGGGCATCTGCTCTTCTTCAATCCCGCTGGCATTACTGACAGTCCATACCGACCTCTCATCGTCCGGTACGCCGATATCACCGATAAAGCCCTCGACCTAAGATGAGGACTCGTAGGGAAACAAAGCCCTGCGATTCATCCCCCTCATCATCATAAGGAGATACATCATGGCAAATCAGAACCAAGGATCGACCGGCAACCGTGGCTTCGCTTCGATGGATGAAAGCAAGCAGCGCGAGATCGCCAGCCAGGGCGGCAAGGCTGCCCATGAAAAGGGAACCGCGCACGAATTCAGTTCCGATGAAGCACGCGAAGCGGGCCGCAAGGGTGGTCAGAACAGCCACAGCGGCGGTAACCAGAGCAACAACCGTTAGTCGTAGCGACTCCCGGGAGTCATACGACTGCGGCTGTGCTCGCTAGTACCGCCAGGGCAGTACCAGCAGCATAGGCAGCGGGCCTTCCTCGGGCCCGCTCTCCTGCCTTGCTGCCTTGCTGTCTTGCCTTGCCTTCCCGCCCGGGTCACACAATGCTCGCTTTCACCCTACCTTCAACCAGGAGACCAGTATGACCGTCAAGACCTTGAAAGACCTGTTCATCCACAGCCTCTCCGACGTCTATAGCGCGGAAAAGCAATTGACCCGCGCGCTCCCCCGGCTGGCCCGGGCAGCTACTACGCCCGAGCTGCGCCAGGCCTTCGAACAACATCTGGAAGAGACTCAGGGACAGATCGAACGTATCGACAGGCTGGTGGAAAACAGCGAATTGCGGCTCAAGCGCGTGAAGTGCGTGGCCATGGAAGGGCTGGTGGAAGAAGGTCGCGAGCAGATCGATGAAATCGAAAAAGGAGCAGTGCTCGACGCCGCTCTGATCGGCGCTGCGCAAAAAGTGGAGCATTACGAGATTGCCACCTATGGGACCTTGTGCGCCCTGGCCAAGCAACTCGGGCTGGACGAGGCCGCCAGGCTGCTCGACGAAACCCTGCAGGAAGAAAAGGCCACCGACCAGAAACTCAGCGAGCTCGCGCGGCAGCAGGTCAACGAGAAGCTGGCCGCATGATCACCCCATAAGGCGTCCTCCGGGGCCGCCTCATCTGGCCCGGGGCCCAGACACACTTCTGACCCGATTCAACAGGTCGCTTCCGACAAGGAGCGACCTGTTTTGTTGCGCCCGGATCAGGGTGCCTTGACGGTGATGTTGATTCCATGGGCCATCATGTGACCGTAGGAATGGTCTTCTCCATCGGCGAACTGAGCGGTGAGCTTGTATTTGCCCGGCGGGAGGGTGAGCATGGTTTCGGTCTGCCCCTGGTCCAGATGCAGATGGGTGTCGTCATGCGGGATGGTCTCGCCCTTGCCGATGGGCGAATGGTTGATCAGGATGTGGTGATGACCGGTACCCTCGACCAGCTTGCCGGCCGGACGGGTGGTCATCGAGTGGGCTGCCAGGCGGACGCGGAAAGGACTGGTCACCGTCTGACCGCTCTTGGGTTCGAGAATGCTGAGGGTAGGTTCATCGGCGCGGGCCATCTGGCCCCCGAGCGAAAACAGGAGAAGGGCCAGGCAGGGTGCAGCGAAGAACCGACCATTGTGGTGCGGGGATTTGCGTGACGATGGGAACATAGCGGGCTCCTTGATGAGTTGAAATTGTCGAGTTCGGGACGAGCCGTTGCTCACCATAGCCGTACTGCACAGCTCACAGCGAGAGCGGCCCGCGCTCGGCCGCCGGCAGACCGGCGTGCAGCTTGCCGAGCAGGATGCGCAGCTGCGCGCGATAGTCGAGCACCACATTGCGCCGGCAATACGGCGCCCATGCCGGGTCGGGCGGCGCCTCCCTTCTGGCCAGCTGCGATTGCGGCATGCGCATCTGGGTGGCCTGTGTCAGGCTGGCGCGCAGTTCCAGCAAGGTCATCGCCACCGTGCGATAGGTATGGCGGGCTTCTAGCTGAACGCCACAGGCCGCGCAGACCAATGCCAGCCTGCGCTGGACGTCCTGCCCTGCATGCGGCGCGTCCCCCTCGCGCCAGGCCGCCCCGAAGAGCAGCGAACCGGCGTAGTCGAGATAGGCCTCCAGGCAGAAGGACAACATCACCAGCGCCGAGAGGAACACCCAGCGCGAGCCGGCGACCTCTTCACCGGCTTTCCGGATCAGGAGGTCGGCGCCGTTCCAGAGTTCGACGTAGGTCAAGGTCTGCGCATCCTGCGGCAGCGGGGGCAGTCTGGCATCGGCAGGATCCCGGGAAGCGTTCATGGCTGGCCTGTTCAAGAAAGCGCGGTGTCCATCACCATCATCAGCACGAAACCGACGAGCAGGAAGCAGGTCGCCGGCAAGGCGTCATGACGTCGATGCGGATCGGGAATCACCTCGTGCGCCAGTACGAACAGCATGGCCCCTGCCGCGCCGCCCAACGCCCAGGGCAGCATTACCGAAGACCAGGCCACCACCGCCGCGCCAGCGACCGCCGCGAGCGGTTCCACCAGCCCCGAGAGGATGCCGCAACCGATAGCGTCGGCGCGGGAATAACCAATGCCGCGCAGCGCGGTCGCAACGATCATGCCCTCCGGAATATCTTGTAGTGCAATGCCGAAGGTCAGCACTGACGCCTGCTCCGGCGCGACACCACCGTAGGCCACGCCAACCGCCAGACCTTCCGGCAGGTTGTGCAGCCCGACGGTGAGCACGAACAGCCACACCCGGCGCAGCGCCGCCTGCCGGGCCAGCTCGTCATGTCCCTGTCCGGCCCGTTGCAGTGCCAGCACCAGCAGGGCACCGGCCAGCACGCTGGCACCGATCACCAGGCTGCCGGTGGACTTGCCCACCCCACCCTGCTCCAGCGCTTGCATGGCCGGCAGGATCAGCGAAAACACCGACGCTGCCAGCATGACACCGGCACCGAATCCGGTGCAGCAGTCCGCCACACGGGCAGAAAAGCGGCGCGAGAAAAGCAGCGGCAAGGTGCCGGCAGCGGTTGCAGCGGCGGCAGCCATGCCACCGCAATACGCAAGCCAGACGCGCTCATCCCGTGCGCTCCACCAGCCCAGGGCACCGGCCACCACGATGACGCCCACCATCACCAACGGCCAGCTCAGGCGCATGAGTTGTGGCTGCGCGGGCAGGTCGCATGCCGCAGGCGACGCTGACTGCAGCGCTGCCTGAGGATCAGGCGCGGGGGTCAGGGAATACTCCACTTTCTTGAGCATGCATGTCCTTCTGTTTCCGTAATGCGAGGATGCCGGTCCTGCGGCGGGATGAGCTGACTGCCTGAGGTCATGGTGATCAGCGTGATCACGGTGATCAGGAGGTGACGCGACATCGGCAGTGCGTCACGATCAGGGAAGTCTATCGGGTGCGCACGATCCTCCCCATCGGACGAACACTGAATCGGGGCGCTGTGCTCGTCCGACGCCCGCCTGAAAATTCCGGCTGATCAGCCTAGGGTCTGCTGTTGCGCTAAGGATGTCCGACACCGGTCGGCGTGACCGATCACCGCATGTTTTCCGCTATCGCCGATGGTATGGCTGAGCACCCGCAACTTAGGATCAAGGCTCTGTCTATCGCTAAATGCGATTGACCGATCAAGTCCGTGTGCTTTGTTTTCAACCCTCGCTTCGACCCTGAAACCGCCAAGGAGACCCTCACCATGTTTGCCCACAACAAACGACTGCAATACACCGTACGCGTTGCCGGCCCCAATCCCGGGCTGGCCAACCTGATGCTGGAACAGTTCGGCGGCCCGCAAGGCGAACTCGCCGCTGCCTGCCGCTACTTCACCCAGGCCATCGCCGAGGATGATCCCGGCCGCAAAGACATGCTGTTCGACATCGCCACCGAAGAACTGAGCCACCTCGAAGTGATCGGCAACATCGTGGTGATGCTCAACAAGGGCGCCAAGGGCAAGCTGGCCGAAGGCGTGGAGGAAGAAGGTACGCTCTACAAGGAGATCACCGGGGCTGGCAATGACAGCCACATCACCCAGGTGTTGTATGGCGCCGGCGCGCCGCTGGTCAATTCGGCCGGGGTACCGTGGACTTCCGCTTATGTGGATACCATCGGCGAACCCACTGCCGACCTGCGTTCCAACATCGCGGCCGAAGCACGGGCCAAGATCGTCTATGAACGACTCATCAATCTGACCGACGATCCGGGCGTGAAGGAAGCGCTGGGCTTCCTGATGACGCGTGAAATCGCGCACCAGAAATCCTTTGAAAAGGCGCTCTATTCCATCCGCCCAAACTTCCCGCCCGGAAAGCTGCCTGGCGATCCGCGCTTCTCCAAGGTCTACGTCAATCTTTCGCAGGGCTTGGGTGAGCAGACCGGACCGTGGAACGATGGCGAGCAGTGGGAGCGACTCGATGGCGCCGACGCCCTCACGCCGGTCGACGGTGGCGACGGACAGGCGAGCGTGGAACTGAGCGACGACGATCAGGCCGTGCTGGATCAACTGGCGGCGCGTACCGCATCCGCGCAGGATGGCGAGCCGCTGACCGGGGCTGAAATCGGTTCTGCCGATGCTGACCTGAAGGCCAAGCGTCCCTGAGGACTGACTTTCTACTTCATGACGATCTGCCTCGCACCGGCCGGCTGCCGGCTGCGAGGCAGTTCTGTCTGCAACGAGGATATTCGATGAGCAGTGAACAGCCGACCGTGGCAGTCTTTCCCTTCCCCAGCCTGACGATGGCGCAGCGCGCCTATGATGCCCTGCGCGATCGGGGCGTGACGCCGCAACAGATGGAGCTACGGGTGATGGATGATGAGGCGGGGCCCTCCAGCGGCAACTTCATCCTTGAGTACAAGGAGACTGATGTCCACTTCGATAGCAGCTGGATGGACATGCTCAGCAACCGGGATGATCCCAATGTGGGTGCCGGCCGGCAGGAAGTGTTCTGGTCCTGCGAAGCGCTGCTGCTGGTGACCACCGAGGACCCGCATCTGCTCAATGCCTTGCGTGAAGTCTATCGCGCCAGCGGCATGGACTTCGATGCCCTGCACTGATTGCAGTGAGGTCGCCCAGGCAGGCGGCTAGGTCGCCTGCGACTGCAGCCAGGCCTGGACCTGATCGCTGGCCAGCGGCATGGCGAACAGGTAGCCCTGGCCGTGCGTGGCACCCAGTTCGCGCAGGCGTTGCAGATGCTGCGGGGTTTCCACCCCTTCCACCACGCAGGCCAGCTCCATGTCGTGGGTCAGCGCCAGCAAGGACTTGACGATCTTGTAGCTGACTTCGTTGTGTTCGATATCGGCCACGAAGCTCTTGTCGATCTTGATGCGGGTCAGCGGCAGGGCATGCAGGTGACTGAGGCTGGCATAGCCGGTACCGAAGTCATCCAGTGTGATGCCACAGCCGAGCTCGCGCAGGGCTGAGACCAGCCGGCGCGATTTCTCCAGATCCTGCAGCACGGCGGTCTCCGTGATTTCCAGGTCCAGGCGCGAGGGGCTGAAGCCTGAACTGGTGATGACCTTGACGACCTCGGCCATCCCCTCGCTGGTGTTGATGTCGTTGGCCGACAGGTTGAACGACAGGCGCAGCGACGGCGGCCACGATGCAGCCGCCTGCAATGCCTTCTTCAGCAGAATCACGCTCAGCTGGTTGATGATGCCCATGCGCTCGGCAGCGGGAATGAATTCGATCGGCGCAACGGCGCCCTTGGTGGCGCTGTGCCAGCGTGCAAGGGCTTCGAAGCCGATGGGCTGGCAATCATCCAGGCGTACGATGGGTTGGAAGAACACCGACAGCTCGCGCTCGAAATCAGCCAGCCGCAAGGCCTGTTCGATATTGGCGTTGCGCTGGATCTGTGCCTTGTCGCGCTCGGAGAACAGCGTGATGGTGCCGCGTCGCTCGCGCTTGCCCTGGTAGAGCGCATAGTCCGCATGCTCGTAGAGGGAGGTGGCATCGACCGCCATGTCCGGAAAGGTGGCCACGCCTACCGAGGCTGCAATCTGCACGGTGGCCTTGTAGAGCATGAAAGGCCGGCGCAAGGCGGCGCAGATGCGCGTGCCGAAGGCCTGCAGGGCGGCGTCGCCGAGGTCGTCATCGATGATGACGGCGAATTCGTCGCCGCCCAGGCGCGCCAGGTGGAAACGCTCGTCCTGGCACAGCGCCCAGAGGCGTTGCCCCACCTCCCTCAACAACTGGTCACCATGGGTATGGCCGTACAGATCGTTGACCGCCTTGAAGCCGTCGAGGTCCAGGATGACCACCGCGAAACGCTGGCCGGAGGCGGTGGCGCGGCTACAGATGTGGTCCAGCTGGGAGAAGAACTTGCGGCGGTTGGGGATGTCGGTGAGTGAATCCAGATTGGCCAGGCGCAGGTTTTCGTCGCTCAGCAATGCGGTCTTGACCTGGGCATCGATGAGGCGGGTGAAGTCGCTGTAGTGGCTGTTGACGATGGCCAGCATGCCGATGGTCACCAGCACCACGTTGAGGGCCGCCGCCACGAACACGGGCACATGGGTGGAGATGAAAAAGACGGTGAAGATGCCGTTGACGATCAGGGCCACCGACAGCGCCGCCGAACGCAGATACATCAGGCAGAAGATGCAGCAGATGACAGTGATGCCCATGTAGAACGCCACATGCGCCTGGGCATAGCTGTCGCCGTAGGGGAACAGCATCACCGACCACAAGGAAAAGCCCAGGGCGATGGGGGCCGCCAGGAAATTGGTACGTTTGAGCGCCCGGGCGGCCATGCCAGGTGTCGGGTCGACGTGGCGGCCACGCCACCAGAAGCTCAGCCGGGTGGCGCACAGCACCGTCAGCAGGGCCGGGAAATAGAGCCCCAGCCAGTGCGGTGCCAGATCCAGATAGGTATAGGCCAGCGCCCAGCTGTTGATCAGCAGGATCAGATACATCATGGGCATCTTCCCGGAGAAGGCCCGGTACTGCGCGATCAGCAGTTCCGGCTGATCGTAGTTCACGCGCCAATAGCGGCGCACCATGCTCATCAATGCGGAGGGAGCCATCCTGTACCCCGTGCCGTGTCATCGTGCGCATCAGCCCGCACAGCGGGCGGGATGGGTAGCGAGATGGCGGCCATCGTTATGTTGTCATTCGGTCAGCTATTATAGCCGCGACCGGTCACCGCCAAGATCAGGAAATGCCTGATACCGTGCGGCTTTCCGGCTTACAACAATACCCGCAGGAAAGCGTGTTGCCGCGTCCTGGTGCCGTCATCCATGCAGCAGCGCAAGTTATCCCGGCACCAGCGTCGAGCTGCAAGTTGCGGGGTTGTCCTACATCGTTCGGCCAAAGGCTCATCTACAATCTGGCGTAACCAGAAATCAAGGTGTGCCATGTCCATGCTCCCCTCCCATGCCGCTCCACACACGCCCATTGCCCGATCGCCGGTACCGTCGGCCGCCGTGCCGGCGGCGTTTCTGGCGGTCGACGCGCAGTGGCGGGTGGTCTTCATGGACGAAGCCGCCATGACATTGCTGGCGGCGCAGGCAGGGACGGTGACGGGGGAGTTGATCTGGCAGGTCTGCCCGGCGCTGGTGGGCAGCGCACTGGAAGCGCCATTGCGCGCTAGCCTGGCCGATGGCCAGAGCCGGCAATTCCTGTTCACCCCACCGGGCCAGGCGCAATCCTACGAAGTGATCTGCAATGCCGGCACGCAGGGCCTGTCAGTGAGCCTGCGTGCCGGTGCCCGCCAGCAACAGCAGCAACAGCAGCAACAATCCGAGCGCCGCCTGCATGAGAGCGAGACCCGCTTCCAGCTGATGACCAGCGCCATCCCGCAGATCGTATGGATCACCAATGCCCTGGGCGATCTGGAATTCGTCAATGACCAGTGGCACGCCCATGTCGGCGACACGGCGGCCAAGGACAGCCTGGGCAGCTTCGATGCGCTGGTGGCACGCCACGTCCATCCCGATGATCGCGTACTGACCGCGCAGGCCTGGCAGCACGCCCGTCATACCTGCTGCGAACTGTCGGTGGAACACCGCATCGGCAATGCGCAGGGCCAGTATCGCTGGTTCCTCACACGCGGCAAGCCGCAGCTGGCCGCTGACGGTACGACCATCCTGCACTGGTATGGCACCTCCACCGATATCCACGCGCAGAAGGAAGCGGTGGCCGAACTGGCGCGCCTGACCGATGATTCCGAACGACGCCGGCGCTTCTACGAAAGCTTCCTGTCCACCACGCCCGACCTGGCCTATGCCTGGGACCTGAATCACCGCTTCACCTACGCCAACCGGGTGCTGTTGCAGATGTGGGGCAAGAGCTGGGACGAGGCCATCGGCAAGACCTGCCTGGAGCTGGGCTACGAGCCATGGCATGCCGAGATGCACAGCCGCGAGATCGAGCAGGTGCGCGCCACCAAGCGCCCGGTGCGCGGCGATGTGCCCTTCAACGGCACCTTCGGACGCCGCATCTACGACTACATCATCTTCCCCGTGCTGGGTCCGGATGGCGAAGTCGAGGCCGTGGCCGGCACCACCCGCGACGTCACCGACCGCAAGAACAGCGAAGCCCGCCAGCATGCGCTGTTCCGCCTGGCCGAAGCGATCCGCGCTGCCGAATCACCGTCGGCCATCGCTACGGCTGCCGCCCACATCATCGGAGAGACGCTCAGCGCCCGCTGGGTCAGCTACCGTTCGTTGGGGCCGCAACAGCAAGCCCAGGTCGAAGGCGACTGGTGCTTCCAGGGAAGTGCCGACAATTGCGAGGCACTGGCCCTGCATGACCAGCAGCGCATCAGCCGCGCCCTGCGCAGCGGCAGCGTGGTGCTGGTGGGCGACGTCGCCCGCGACGCGCGCACCGCCGCCATCGCGCAGCAGCATCTGGCGCTAGGGGTGGCAGCCTTCATGGATGTTCCCATCATCGAACAGGGCGAGCTGGTGGGCATCGTCTACGTCAGCAGTCATGCGCCACGCACCTGGACCGACAACGAACTGGCCATCGTGCGGGAAGTCAGCCAGCAGACCCGCGCCGCCTTCGAACGCATCCACAACCAGCAGGCCCTGGCGGCCAGCGAGGCACGCCTGCGCGAAATCAATGAATCGCTGGAAGCCCAGGTCAGCGCTCGTACCCAGGAACTGATGGCGACCGAGGAGGCGCTGCGCCACTCGCAGAAGATCGAGGCCATCGGGCAGCTTACTGGCGGCCTGGCCCACGATTTCAACAACCTGCTGGGTGGCATCACCGGCAGCCTGGACCTGATGCGCGTGCGCCTGGTGCAGGGGCGTGGTGATGAATTGTTCCGCTACATCGACCTGGCGGCGCGCAGCGCACAACGCGCCGCTTCGCTGACGCAACGCTTGCTGGCGTTCGCGCGTCGGCAGACGCTGGCGCCACGGCCCACCAACGTCAATACCCTGGTGGCGGGGATGGAAGACCTGATCCGCCGCACCATCGGCCCGGCCATCACGCTGGAAGTGGTCGGCGCAGTCGGCCTGTGGCCGACCTTCGTCGATGGCCCGCAACTGGAAAGCGCGCTACTGAACCTGTGCATCAATGCACGCGACGCCATGCCCGGCGGTGGACGCCTGACCATCGAGACTGCCAACAAGTGGCTGGAGGACAAATGGGCGCAGGAACGTGACCTGCCGCCGGGCCAGTATGTCTGCATCTCGGTGACCGACACCGGAACCGGCATGCCGCCGGATGTGCTGGCGCGGGCTTTCGATCCCTTCTTCACCACCAAACCCATCGGCGAGGGTACCGGCCTGGGGCTGTCGATGGTGTATGGCTTTGCGCGCCAGTCGGGCGGGCAGGTGCGTCTGTACTCGGAAGTGGGCCAGGGCAGCACGGTCTCGCTCTACCTGCCACGCCATGATCTGGAAGCCGAGGGCGAAGAGCCTGAGACCAGCGAGGCGCACCAGGCCGCAGGCAGTGGCGAGGTGGTGCTGGTGGTGGATGACGAGGCCTCGATCCGCATGCTCACGGCCGAAGTCCTCAATGACGCCGGCTATGCCACGCTGCAGGCCGAGGATGGTCCAGCGGCACTGCGTATCCTGCAGTCATCGGCCCGCATTGACCTGCTGATCACCGACGTCGGCTTGCCGGGCGGTCTCAACGGTCGCCAGGTGGCCGATGCGGCGCGGGCGGCACGCCCTGGCCTGCAGGTGCTGTTCATCACCGGTTATGCGGAAAATGCAGCCTTCGGCAACGGCCATCTGCAGCCGGGCATGCAGTTGCTGACCAAGCCGTTCAAGCTGGAAACGCTGGCACGACGGGTCGAGGCCATCCTGGAAAACCGCAGCACCAGCTCCTGAAAGCTGCCGGCTTCAACGGCCGGGCACCGCCCCTGCTCCGGTGTCGATCGCACCCAGGCGCCACGACACCCGGCGCGCCGAGGCCGCCAGCAGTTGCCCCACTTCGCCTGCAAAGTCCGTATCGTAGCTGCCGCTGCTGCCCATCACCGCCATCACCAGCGCCAGTTGGCCGGCATGGTTGAAGACCGGTGCGGCCAGTGTATTGATGCCCGGCACCGGGCGCCCCAGTGCCTGGTCCATGCCGTCCGCCCGGATCTGGCGCAGGCGCGCTGCGTAGTCATGACGCAGTGCGCCGTCGCCATGGAGGACGGTGTCGGCCTGCACGCCTTCCATGCGGATCGCATCCATCGCCAGCGCGCCGGCCAGCGTGTCGGCTGGCTGATGGGCTGCGCAGACGCGACCGATGGCGGTATGCACCATCGATAGCACGGTACCGATACGCAGGCTGACGTGCTGCGGGCGCGAGGATTCTTCCAGCCGCACCACGGTCGGCCCCAGCGGGCCGAATACCGCCAGCGCCACCGACAGGCCGGTCGCCTCGACCAGCGGCGCCACTTCGGCCTCGGCCTCGCGCAACGGTGAGAGGCGCTGCAGGGCCGCCAGTCCCAGTTCCAGACTCAATGGCCCGGGGAAGAAATTGCCCTGGGCATCACGCGCCAGCAGGCCGATCTTCTGCAGGCTCACCAGATGCGGGAAGGCCTTGGCCGCGGGCATGCCGGCCAGTCGCGCCAGGTCGCCCAGTGGCAGCGGACGGGCCGCTTCCAGCAGGGCTTCCAGCAGGGCGCCGGTGCTGTCCAGCGACTGGATGCCGCGCTGCGCCTGCGCTTTGGCGCCGTCATCGGCTTCATCGGCTTTATCGGCTTCGTGGGGCATGTCGTGCAGGCGCGTCATGCGGTGGACTCCCCGCCGGCACCGGCCAGCGTGTGACCGATGGCCTCGATGCAGATGCGCAACTGACGCGCCACGGCACCGCGCCAGCCGGCATCGATGACGCCGCTTGTGCCGATCACGGTCACCAGCAGCTGCAATTGGCCGGCCGCATCCAGCAAGGGCATGCACAGGCTGGTCACGCCCGGACTGGGGACATCGACGGCACGTTCCATGCCGCGCTTGCGGATGGCATCCAGCGTTTCAAGGAATTGCTTCAATTGCGACCTGGGCGCGCCGGGATGCTGGGCCTCCCATTGCGCCTGCCATGCGGTCACCGGCTGGAAGGCGCAGCAGGTGCGGCCGGTGGCGGTATCGGCCAGCGCCATCACGGTCCCCACATGCAGGTTCACGTGCAGCGGCTTGCCGGCGTGGGCGTAGTGGACGATGGTCGGGCCTTCCGGCGTAGGCAGGGTGAGCGCCACGCTCAGGCCGGTGTCTTCGCTCAGTTGCTGCACCTGTGGCAAGGCCAGCTGGTAGGCCGGCTCCTGCGCCAGGCGCGCCATGCCCAGACGCAGCGCCAGCGGGCCGGCCTCGTAACGACCATCTGCCGGGGTGCGCTTGATCAAGCCGAGCCGCAACAGGCTGACCAGATAGGTGTGGGCTTGTGCCGACGACAGCGCAGCCGCGCTCGCCAGTTCGACCAGCGGCATGGGCTGGCGGGTCTGGGCCAGGGCCTGCAACAGCCGACCGGCCACTTCCACGCTCTGGATGCCGCGCTGGGGCTTGACGGGGCTTGCACTCATCGGGGATTCCGTTGGGTCATGGAGAAAATCGAACACTGAAAATGCACAAGGGCACAGCGGCAGGCAAGCCCAGTTCGGACCGGACATCAGCGCCCACGCCACACTGCGCCAGGTCGGGATTCTAATCCATGTCGCCATGGCAAGAACGCGGGATGTCGGCGAGCAAACAAAACTGGCATTAGTACATAACAAGCAGATTTGACATTGACTAATCATATTCTGCTGACTAAGATGCCATCACCCTGCTCACTCCAGGCAACAACAAGAACGTTTGACCCCCATTGACCCATGACGGCGTGGACGGAGACATCCCCTGATGGCGCAAGCCATGTCCATGTACGTCCCACCTATTTGAACGAGGCAGACATGGCCAAGGCATTTGCATCCCAGGCGGATCTTGACGCCAAGAAAATCACCTTTGAACGCATCTCGGAAAACGCCTACGCGTACACCGCCGAGGGCGATCCCAACTCCGGCGTCATCATTGGCGACGACAGCGTCATGGTCATCGACACCACCGCCACGCCGGCCATGGCGCAGGACCTGATCGCGCGCATCCGCAGCATCACCGACCTGCCCATCAAGTACGTGGTGCTGTCGCACTACCACGCGGTGCGGGTGCTGGGCGCGTCGGCCTATCTGAAGGAAGGTTGCGAGCAGGTCATCGCCAGCCGCGGCACCTTCGAAATGATCTCCGAACGCGGCGAGGCCGACATGAAGTCCGAGATCGAACGCTTCCCGCGCCTGTTCGCCGGGGTGGAGACGGTACCCGGCCTGACCTGGCCGACCATGGTGTTCGAACGCGAGATGACCCTCTTCATGGGCAAGCTGGAAGTGAAGATCGCCCACCTGGGCGCGGGCCATACCAAGGGCGATACGGTGGTCTGGATTCCCGGGCAGAAGGTGTTGTTCTCGGGCGACCTGGTGGAGTACGACGCCGCCTGCTATTGCGGCGACGCCCAGCTGGAACAATGGCCGGCCACCCTCGATGCCCTCTCGGCGCTACAGGCCGAGGCACTGGTGCCGGGACGCGGCCCCGCACTGCGCGGGCGTGAACAGGTCGAGCAGGGCATCGCCTATACCCGCGACTTCGTCTCCACCCTGCTGCGCGCCGGGCGCGAGGCAGTGGCCGCGAAGATGGGCCTGAAGGAAGCCATGGCCCATGCCCGCACGCTGATGGACCCCAAGTTCGCCCAGGTCTTCATCTACGAGCACTGCCTGCCCTTCGATGTCACGCGGGCCTATGACGAAGCCTCCGGCATCCATCACCCGCGCATCTGGACCGCCGCGCGCGACAAGGAGATGTGGACGGCGCTGCAGGCCTGAGCAAAGGGAGAGAGGAGACCGACATGAACAATATCCCTAGCCTCGACACTGCGGCCATCGACTACCAGCAACAACGCTTCCCCTATCAACCCTGCGCCGAACAGACCCGGCCCGGCCATGCTCCTATCCATCCGGTGGTGGTCGTGGGAGCCGGCCCGGTCGGCCTGGTCACCGCAATCGATCTGGCCCGCCAGGGCATCAAGGTGGTGCTGGTGGACGACGACAATACCCTGTCCACCGGCTCGCGGGCGATCTGCTTCGCCCAGCGTACGCTGGATATCTTCGACCGCCTCGGCTGCGGCCAGCGCATGGTGGACAAGGGCGTAGGCTGGAATCGCGGCAAGGTCTTCCTGCGCGACCAGCCGGTCTATGAGTTCGACCTGCTGCCCGAACGCGGCCACGCCCGCCCGGCCTTCATCAACCTGCAGCAGTATTACGTCGAGGGCTATCTGCTGGAACAGGCACAAACCCTGCCCGACATCGACATCCGCTGGAGCAGCAAGGTCAGCGCCATCGAACACCATGCCGACCACGAAACGCTGACCGTGGACAGCCCCGCGGGCAGCTACCGCCTCAAGGCGCGCTACGTGGTGGCCGCCGATGGCGCACGCAGCCCATTGCGCAGGATGATGGGCCTGGAGAGCGTGGGCCATACCTTCCGCGACCGCTTCCTGATCGCCGACGTCCGGATGGACGCGCCCTTCCCGGCCGAACGCTGGTTCTGGTTCGACCCGCCCTTCCATCCCAACCAGTCGGTATTGCTGCACCGCCAGCCGGATGAGGTCTGGCGAATCGACTTCCAGCTCGGCTGGGATGCCGACCCGGTGCTGGAGAAGACACCGGAAAAGGTGATCCCCCGGGTGCGTGCCCTGCTGGGGCCGGAGGTGCAGTTCTCGCTGGAATGGGTGAGCGTCTATACCTTTGCCTGCGTGCGCATGGCGCGCTTTCGCCATGATCGCGTGCTGTTCGTGGGCGACGCCGCGCATTGCGTCTCGCCCTTCGGCGCGCGTGGTGCCAACAGCGGCATCCAGGATGCCGAGAACCTGGCCTGGAAGCTGGCCTGCGTGCTGCAGGGCCAGGCGCCGGAAAGCCTGCTGGACAGCTATGCCGACGAACGCGAATTCGCGGCCGATGAAAACCTGCTCAATTCCACCCGCTCCACCGATTTCATCACGCCCAAGAGCAGTGTGAGCCGGCGCTTCCGAGACGCCGTGCTGGACCTGGCGCGCGAGCACGACTTTGCGCGCAGGCTGGTCAACAGCGGCCGGCTGTCGCTGCCGGCCACGCTGCACGCCTCGCCGCTCAACACCGGTGACCACGCATCCTTCAGCGCCGGCATGCAGCCCGGGGCAGCCTGCTGTGATGCGCCGCTGGGTGGCACCAATGGAACCAATGGAACCAGTGGTACCGACAGCAACGACGGCCGCGACTGGCTGTTGCGGCATCTAGGTGACAGCTTCGTGTTGATGATCTTCGCCCCTGCTGCCAACCTGGCGCCTTCACAGTTGCAGGAACTGGCCGGCATGACGCAGGCCCGACTGCCGCTGCGCTTGTTGTTCATCAGCGCAACACCGGCCACGCCGTCGGATTGCCAGGCCCTCGACAGCATGGGCGCGGTGGCCACCCAGGTCCACGACATCGAAGGTCTGGCCGCCCGGCGCTACGACATGCCCGCGCATGCCAGCGCGCCCGGCTGCTACCTGATCCGCCCCGACCAGCATGTCTGCGCGCGCTGGCGTGACATCGATGCGCTCGCCATCCTGCAGGCCCTGTGGCGGGCGACCGGCCATGCCGGCAGCGGCGATGCCATCGCCATCAAGGATGCCGCCTGAGAGTCCACGTCCCGATCTCCCCTCTGAGACCTTTGATCCCAACCCCGAGCCTACATCGACCAAGGAGAACACCATGATCCTGAATACCTCGCCCAACCTGGCGCGACCGGACGATTTCTATGAAGCCCTGATCGCCATGCACCGTGACCTGGATGACGACACCAGCCAGGCCGTCAATGCCCGCCTGATCCTGCTGTTGTGCAATCACATCGGCGGCCACGACGTCCTGCTGGAAGCCATGCAGCGCGCCCGCGCCAGCGTGACCCCGGCCACCGTCGCGGCAGCCTGAGCACTCACCCCTTCCACATCCCCAAGAGCGCCGGCACAGGCGCCTGACAACGGAGACAACCATGATCCACCCATCCCAGGGCGCCGGCACGCTGGCCGCCCAGCCCGCCTACGACCTCGGCGGCGCAGCCGAAGATGCCGTCTACCGCAAGGTCTGGCTACGCATCATTCCCTTCCTGTTCATCTGCTATGTCGTTTCCTTCCTGGACCGCATCAACATCGGCTTCGCGCAATTGCAGATGAAGCAGGACCTGGGCTTCAGCGACGCCATGTATGGCCTGGGCGCGGCCGTGTTCTACGTCGGCTACGTGCTGTGCGAAGTCCCCAGCAACATGGCGCTGGCGCGCTTCGGCGCACGGCGCACCTTCAGCCGCATCATGATCCTGTGGGGGCTGGCCTCGGTGGGCATGATGGCGGTCACCGATGCCAGCCACTTCTATGCGCTGCGCTTCCTGCTGGGCGTGTTCGAGGCCGGCTTCTTCCCGGGCATCGTGCTGTACCTGAGCTACTGGTTCCCGGCGCAACGACGCGCGGCGGTGATGGCGATCTTCTTTGCCGGAGTGGCGGTGGCCGGGGTACTGGGCGGGCTGGTCTCGGGCTGGATCATGCGTGACATGGCTGGCGTCATGGGCCTGTATGGCTGGCAGTGGATGTTTGCCATCGAGGGGGCACCGGCGGTGGTGCTGGGCCTGCTGGCCATCTTCTGGCTGGCCGACGGCCCGGCGCAGGCGGCCTGGCTCAGTGTGGAAGAACGCCGCTTCCTGCTGGCCCGGCACAGCCAGGAAGTGCATCGCGGCCAGCACGTCAGTGCCCATTCGCTGCTGGCATTGCGGCAGGCGCTGGCGCATCCGCCGACCTACCTGTTCGCCTTCATCTACTTCGCCCTGACCTGCGGCTCGCTGACGCTGAACTTCTGGATGCCACTGATGATCCGCGACTTCGGCATCAAGGACGTGGTGCAGGTCTCGCTCTACAGCGTGATTCCCAATGCCATCGGCGCGGTCGGCCTGCTGTTGATCGCGCGCCACTCGGACCGGCGCAACGAGCGGCACGGCCACTTCCTGATCTGCACCACCGGCGGCGCGCTGGCACTGGTGGCGCTGACACTGCATCCGTCCAGCCTGGCGGTCTCGCTGGCGCTGCTGTCGCTGGCGGCGGTCCTGATCTTCGCGGCCCTGCCGATCTTCTGGTCGCTACCCCCGGGCCTGTTGCCGGCGCAAGCCATCGCCCCGGGCATTGCCTTCATCTCCAGCGTGGGCATCACCAGTGGCATCGTCAGCCCCTGGCTGATCGGCCTGGTCAAGACCCGCACCGGCAACATGGATATCGCCCTCTATATCCTGGCGGGCTTGCTGTTGCTCAGCGGATTGACGATGTGGAGCCTGATTCCGAGAAAGCCGGCAGCCGCAGAGCCGGCTTGAGGTGCGGGCCGATATCGCCTGACGGAAGTCATCGGAAGATGTGGCAGGAACCGGCGCCGGGGCTGATTGCTCCGGCGCCGGTTGTCGTTTGTGGATGTGAGCATTTGCACGATCGTTGGCAAGCTGGTCAAGAAACTGTCAGACTCCTTTGCTAAAGTGGCGCCGCCCGTCCTGGGGGCGTTTGATCGAATCTGATCGCGCACGACCGGCATCCGCGAACCCGACCACTCCTTGCAGCGCTATTGCACCTCATCGCCATGAAAATGAAGACCACCTCGCCGCAACTGACGGCCTATGAAGAAGTCAAGCCTGGCTTCGGCTGGATCGATGCGCTGGTGCTGGCGGTGCTGTTCGGGCTGTTGTGGAGCGCCTTGCACTTCGGCAAGGGGATGCTGGTGCATTTCGACCCGTCCGACCAGCTGGAAGTCGACAGCTCGCCGGCCATGATCCCCTATTACGCCGGCCGCACCCTGTTGCGCATGTGGATCGCCTTCGCCTTTTCCCTGTTCTTCGCCATCGGCACCGGCTACCTGGCCGCCAAGAGCCGCCGGGCGCGGGCGTTGATCCTGCCGGCGCTGGACATCCTGCAGTCGGTGCCGGTGCTGGGCTTCCTCTCGGCCACGGTGGCCGGCTTCATGGCGCTGTTCCCGGGCAGCCTGATGGGGGTGGAGTGCGCTGCCATCTTCGCCATCTTCACCGGCCAGGTATGGAACATGGCCTTCGGCTTCTACCATTCCATGGTCACCATCCCGACCGACATGCAGGAAGCCGCCACCACCTACCGCCTCACCGCCTGGCAGCGCTTTCGCACCGTGGAGTTGCCGGCCTCGGCCCACAGCCTGATCTGGAACTCGATGATGTCCTTCGGCGGCGGCTGGTTCTTCGTGGCGCAGAGCGAGGCCATCAGCGTCATGAACAAGGACCTGAAGCTGCCCGGCCTGGGCTCCTACATGGCGCAGGCCATCGACCAGGGCGACCACACGGCGGCGCTATGGGCGGTGATCGCCATGCTGGCGTTGATCCTCATCAGCGACCAGCTGGTATGGCGGCCGCTGCTGGCCTGGGCCGACAAGTTCAAGATCGAACTGACCGAATCGGGATCGGCACCGACGTCCTGGGTCTTCGACCTGCTGCGCGGCTCCTATGTCTTTACCTGGCTCGACGAAAAGCTGTGGCAGCCGCTGGCCGACTGGCTGGCGCGCCATCGGCCGGCGTCACCCGGTGTTCCCACCCCGGCCCGCGTCGCGCGCCGGCGCTGGACCCATCGCATCCTGAGCGGCCTGATCTGCGCGCTGCTGATCTTCGAGGCCCTGCGCGGGCTGGTGGCCGCCATCGACGCCCTGCACGGGGCGATGAGCTGGAGCCTGTTCGGGCATATCGTGTGGCTGGGTTTCCTGACCATGCTGCGGGTGCTGGCCATGACCGTGATCGCCACCCTGATCTGGACCCCGGTGGGGGTCTGGATCGGCTCCAAGCCGCACATCGCCCGCTTCGCCCAGCCGCTGGCACAGATCGGTGCCTCCTTCCCGGTCAACATGACCTTCCCGCTGGTGGTGGGCTGGTTCGTGGCCGGCAACGTCAGCATGAACTGGGGCAGCATCCTCCTGATCGCCATGGGCACGCAGTGGTACATCCTCTTCAACGTCATCGCCGGCGCCATGGCCATCCCCAACGACCTGAAGGAGGCCGCCCGCATGTACGGCCTGTCGCGCTGGAACCTGTGGAAGACCCTGATCCTGCCCGCCATCTTCCCGTTCTGGGTGACCGGGGCCTGCACCGCCGCCGGGGGTGCCTGGAACGCCTCCATCGTGGCCGAACTGGCCAGCTGGGGCGATGTCTCGCTCAAGGCCGACGGCCTGGGCGCCTATATCTCGGCGGTCACCAAGTCCGGTGATACGCCGCTCATCATCGCCAGCATCGGTGTGATGTCGATGTTCGTGGTACTGATGAACAAGTTTGTCTGGCGTCGCCTGTATGCCTTCGCCGAACGCCGTTTCCGCCTCGATTGATCCTGAGCCCAGCCATGACCATGACTTCTCCGCAACAACGTCCCGCCGTCGCCGAACTGTGCGCGGTCAGCAAATCCTATAACACCGCCGGCGGCCATGAACTGAAGGTGCTGGACAACATCGACCTGGCCGTGCACGAGGGTGAACTGCTGGCCCTGCTGGGCCAGTCCGGCTCGGGCAAGTCGACCATCCTGCGCTGCCTGACCGGGCTGGTGGAACCCAGCTCGGGCCACACCATGGCGGCCGGCAAGCAGCTCTATGGCGTCAATCGCGATGCCTCGGTGGTGTTCCAGACCTTTGCGCTCTATCCCTGGCTGACGGTGGAACAGAACGTGGCGGTAGGCCTGATGTCGCACAACCCGACCCGCGAAGAGCGTGACGCGGCGGTGGACCGCGCCATCGAACTGATCGGCCTGGGCAATTACCACAGCGCCTATCCGCGCGAACTCTCCGGCGGCATGCGCCAGCGCGTAGGCATCGCCCGCGCCCTGGTGTCCAAGCCCAAGCTGCTGTGCCTGGATGAAGCTTTCAGCGCCCTGGACGTGCTGACCGCGGAAAACCTGCGGCAGGAACTGATCAGCCTGTGGCGCGCACCGGACAGCGGCCTGACCTCGATCTTCATGGTCACCCACAACATCGAGGAAGCGGTGGAGATGGCCACCCGCATCGTGGTGGTGTTCCCGCGCCCGGGCCGCCTGGGCCTGGTGCTGGAAAACCCGCTGCCCTACCCGCGCGACAGCAAGAGCCCGGAATTCCAGCGCCTGGTCAACATCATCCACGAAGCGATCACCACGCTGACCCTGCCCGACCTGCCGCCGGAAGTGCACATGCCGGGCGAGCCGATCTCGCGTGGCCGCAAGCGCATGGAGTCGATCCCGCTGATCCCGGTGGGCCAGATCCTGGGTCTGATGAGCCTGCTGCACGACGAGCCGGAGCTGAACAACATCTACGACATCTCCGACGAGATCGGCAAGGAATTCGGCGAGACCATCGCCACCGTCAAGGCCGCCGAAATCCTGGAACTGGTCGATACCCCCAAGCAGGAAGTCTTCCTCACTGACCTCGGGCGCCGCTTCGTGGCGGCCGACCGGCTGGGGCAGCGCGCCATCTTCGCCGAACAGGTCTACAAGCTACGCATCTTCCACATCATCCTGGCGGTGCTGGGCGAGGCCGAGGAAATCGAAGCCGAGCGCGTGTTGAAGGACATCGGCAGCGCCCTGCCCTACGACAATCCGGAAAAGACCTTCGAGACCATGATCGCCTGGGGCCGCTATGCCGGTCTGATGGATTACAACGCCAAGACCGGCATGGTGTTCGTGCCCAAGGACGAGGACGATGAAGGCGGCCCTTCGGCCTGAGCGTAAAACTAAAACCGGGCCCGACACTGACATCGGGCTCATGAAAAACGGCTGATCCCCGATCAGCCGTCAAATCGATGCCAGATCAGCGCACCTGCCTGCGCCGCTGGCCGCACTCAGCGCAGTGCCGGCATCGGCGCGGACCTGCCCATGGCGGCCTGGTCCTGCATCGTCGTCAGCGATTTGTCCTGGCGGATCTTGAAGATCGAGACCACCTTCAGCAAGCCGCTGGCCTGCTGCGCCAGCGACTGCGCGGCCGCGCTGGCCTCCTCCACCAGCGCCGCATTCTGCTGCGTGACCTGATCCATCTGCACCACGGCGGTGTTGATCTGCTCGATACCGCTGCCCTGTTCCTGGGTGGCGGTGGCGATGCTGTTCATGATTTCACCGAAACGCTGTACCGAGTCCACGATCGCGCCCATCTGCTGTCCGGCGCTGGCCACCAGCTGCGACCCGGCGCCCACGTGGGCCATCGATTCGCCGATCAGGTCCTTGATCTCCTTGGCCGCGACCGCGCTGCGCTGGGCCAGCGAACGCACTTCCGAGGCCACCACCGCAAAGCCCCGTCCCTGCTCGCCGGCACGGGCCGCTTCCACGGCCGCGTTCAGGGCCAGGATGTTGGTCTGGAAGGCGATCCCTTCGATGACGCTGATGATGTCGGCCATCTTGCCCGAGCTGGCGGAGATCCGGTCCATGGTCTGTACCACGCGATCGAAGGCTTCGCTACCGGCGCTGGCGGTCTGCGATGCACCGCTGGCCAGGCGCAGCGCCTCACCCGCGTGCTCGGTATTCTGGCGCACGGTGGTGGTCAGCTCCTCCATGCTGGCGGCGGTCTCTTCCAGCGAGGCGGCCTGTTCCTCGGTGCGTTGGGACAGATCGAAGTTGCCCTGCGCGATCTGCCCGCTGGCCACCGAGATGGTTTCGGCGGCCGACTTGATGCCGTGGGCGATCACGTTCAACTGGTGACGCATCTGCTCGATGGACGCCATCAGGCTGGAACCGTCGCCTTCGCGCAGTCGCACCGTGGCCGTCAGGTCGCCACTGGCGATGTCGCGCGCGATGGCCTGGGCTTCGGAAGGTTCGGCGCCCAGCTGGCGCAGGATGCTGCGGGCGATCATGGTCGACGCCACCACACCTACCAGCAAGGCCAGCGCCACGGCGCTGAGCATGATGCCGCGCAGCCATTCATAGGTGGCGCGGGCGCTGGTGGCAGCCTCGTCATTGAGCTGTTCTTCGAACTCGGACAGGTCGGTGAGCGACTTGATCCAGGCCTGCTGCCTGGGCCGCACTTCACCGATAAGCACCTTGATGGCTTCGGCCGGCTTGTTATCCAGGCCCAGCTGCAAGGCCTTGGCCATGAGCGGTACGGCTGCGGCTTCATCGGCCTTGATCTGCGCCAGCAAATTGCGCTCCCGATCGGTGGTGGCGGCTTCGGTGGCAAACATCTTTTCCAGCGTCGTACGAGCATCGCCATAGAGCTTTTCCTGGCGTGCCAGCGTCTGCGCTTCGACTCGCATGCCTTCCTGGTCGTCCAGCAAGGCGATGTTGCGGATGGCGAGGGCACGCTGGCTCAGCGCATTGCGCATGGCACTGACCAGCCTGGTCTCGGCGTTGTTGACGGCGGTGATGTCGGTGAGGGCATCGTTGATGCGCGACATGCCCACCATGCCCAACACGGAAATGCCCAGCAGAAACACGAGAATCAGGCCGAAGCCCAATGCCAGCCTGGTCACGACTTTCAACTTGCCCATGGTATTGCCCCCTTTGCGGTATCCCCCGGCCGGTCTCGGATGGGTCGGGGAGAGTTTGACGGAGCTTGTCGCAGGGAGGCTGCGACGCCAGGTCGCATGAACCTGGCGGCAAAGGATGAGCTGTTGTAATTGTGATGGACATCCGCAGGCAACCGGCGCAGCGGCAAGCAGGAGCAGTCTAAGCCCCCATCCTGCGGGACAAAGCGAGAATCAGCGAGGATTTATCCAGTCACTAAAAAGTTAGGTTTTTACGTACCTTTCAGTTTTGTCCCTATGCCCGCCCTAGTGCTGAGCTTTTCTGCGCCATGGGTTGCACTGGCGCATCATGCGGGCGATTGCGCCTTGCGGCGCAGGCGGCTGGCACTGACTGCAGTGGCCAAGGCCGTGGCCAGCGCGGCCACCCACAGTGCGACACGGATCGCCTCGCCATCCTGCACCGGGCTCATCTGTAGTTCACCATGGGCCAGGGCACCGGCGGTATGGACTGCCAGGATCACGCCCAGCAGCGCGGCGCCCAGGCACTGGCCGAAGGTGCGCATGATGGCCAGCACGCCGGAGGCATTGCCACTGCGTTCGCGCGAGACATTGCCGAGCATCTCGCGGTTGTTGGGGCTCTGGAAAAAGCCGAAGCCCATACCGCACACCAAAGCGCGCCAGCCGATGTCCCAGGCCTGGGCGTGATCGGGCAGCAGGGCCAGCAACACCAGGCCGAGGGTGAACACGGCCAGTCCCAGGCTGGACAGCAGGGCTGGAGAATGACGGTCAGCCAGGCGTCCAGCATGCGGCGCCACCAGCACGATGCCCAGCGGCCAGGGCGTAAACAGGGCCGCCGATTCGAAGGCGCTGTAGGCGTAGGCATTCTGGAACAGGAAAGGCAGGGCCACGAAGGCGATCCCCTGGCCCACGAAGGACGCCAGCGAGGTCAGCGCAGCCAGGGAAAAGCGCGCATTGGAAAAGATATCCAGCGGCAACAGCGGTTCGCGCACGCGGCGCTGGCCGCGCACGAAGGCCAGTGCAGAGATCAGCGCCACCAGCGCATAGGCCGCGGCGGTGAGCGCCGCGTGGGCGCCCTGGCCGGGGTCGGCGAAGTGTGCGCAGGTGTCGGCGGCCATGATGACCGCGCCCATGGCCAGCGCCGACCACAGTGCGCCGGCCATGTCGAAGGGCGGGCGCAGGCGGCCACGCTGGCGGGTGTCCGGGATGGCGCTCCACGACAGCAGCACCGCTGCCACGCCCAGCGGCAGATTGATCAGGAAGATCCACTCCCAACTCAGCGCAGCCAGCAGGGTGCCGCCCAGCACCGGGCCGATGGCGGTGCCGGCCGCCACCAGCACTGCGTTGAGTCCGAGGATGCGGCCCAGCAGGCGGTTCGGGAAGACCGTGCGATGGATCGCCGGCGCGATGCTGAGCATGGCCGCGCCCCCCAGCCCTTGCAGCACGCGCATGGCAATGAGCCATTCCACCGTGGGCGACAGGGCACAGCCCAGCGAGGCCAGCGTGAACACCGCCAGCCCGGCCGTGAACTGGTTGCGAAATCCCAGTCGCGACGACATGGCGGCAAAGGCCGCCAGCGTCATGGCGGTGGCCAGCAGGTAGGCATTGGCCACCCAGACGGAGGCGGCGGCCGAGGTCTGCAGCGCCAGACCGATCTGGGGCAGGGCGACATTGATGATGGTGCCGTCGAATACCGCCATGGTGGTGGCGGTCATCACCGCCAGCATGGCGCGACGGCGGCGCACGCCCGGCAGGCCTTCGTCGCCGGGCAGGTCGGAAAACAGTTCCATGGGAAGATTTCCTGGAAGATAGGATCAGGTCTTCACTATAGCCACCCGCGAGACAAGGCGGAAGACGCACGGCTTGCATTGGATCATTGCATGCGACGCCATGTCACTGCGGCCATGCTAGGATGCCGGCATGACCGAAACCGACCTCAACCTGCTCATTGCGCTCGATGCCCTCATCGCCGAGGCCAGCGTGGCCGGGGCCGCGCGCCGCCTGGGCCTGAGTGCCTCGGCTATGAGTCGCACGCTGACCCGGCTGCGCCAGGCCACGGGCGACCATCTGCTGGTGCGTGCGGGCCGCCAGATGGTGCTGACGCCCTGCGCGGAGGCGCTGCGCGAGCGGGTACGCAACGTGGTGCATGAAGCCCGCTCGGTGTTGCGCCCCTCCGTCCCCGAGCTGGACCTGGCGCGGCTGGAGCGGGATTTCACCGTGCGCGCCAACGAGGGCTTCATCGAAGCCTGCGGTGCCGCCCTGATCGGCGCCGTGGCCGCCGAGGCGCCGCTGGTGCGCCTGCGCTTCGCGCCCAAGGTGGAACGCAGCCCGCTGCCGCTGCGCGAAGGCAGTGCCGATCTGGAGATCGGCGTGGCCAGCGAGATGGGGCCGGAAGTGCGGCTGCAGACCCTGTTCCGCGACCGTTTCGTGGGTGCGGTGCGCATCGGTCATCCGCTGGCGGCATTGCGCCGCGTGAGCGCGGAGCGCTATTGCAGCTTCGAACACGTGAGCGCATCGCCACGGGGCGACCGCAGCAGCCCGCTGGATGCGGCGCTGGCCGAACGCGGGCTGACGCGCAAGGTGGTGGCCATCGTCCCCAGTTTTCCCGCTGCGCTGGCGGTGGTGCGCTCCTCGGACCTGGTGGCCATGGTGCCGTACTCCTTCCTGACCACGGCCGGTGCGCCGCGCAAGGATGGCAGCGCCTCCGGCATCCATCTGTTCGAACTGCCGGTGGCGACCGATCCCATCGTGGTATCGCTGATGTGGCATCCGCGCGTGGAACTGGACCCGGCCCATCGCTGGCTGCGCGAGAAGGTACGCGGTGTCTGCGCCGAGCTGGCACGCACCGGGCCGCGACGTTGATGTCCACGCTTACCTCTTCCCTCTGAAAGACCGCCATGCAACTACAAGGCACTCATCACGTCGCCATCATCTGTTCCGACTACGCGCGCTCGAAGGCCTTCTACGTCGGGCTGCTGGGCCTGCGCGTCATCGCCGAGCATTATCGCGAAGCACGGGACTCCTGGAAGCTGGACCTGGGCCTGCCCGATGGCACGCAGATCGAACTGTTTTCCTTTCCCGCGCCGCCGGCCCGGCCGTCGCGTCCGGAGGCCTGCGGTCTGCGCCACCTGTCCTTCGCGGTGGCCGATGTACAGCAGTGCAAGGAGCAACTGGAGCGACAGGGGGTGGCGGTGGAGGACATCCGCGTGGATGAATACACCGGCCGCCGCTTTACCTTCTTCGCCGACCCCGACGGCCTGCCGCTGGAGCTCTACGAAGTGATCGACCCGGCGCGGTCCTGACACCCATCCCAACAACGCCGCCAGCCCCGCCAAAGACATTGCTCCCGCCCCTCCCATGCCAAACCTCAAGACTTCCGCCTTCTCGCGCCTGAGTTCCACCACCCTGCTCGGCGCGGCCGTGATACTGGGCATGCTCTACTTCGGTCGCGACATCCTGGCACCGCTGGCGGTGGCCGGCATTGCCAGCCTGATCATCCTGCCGCTGGTGCGCCAGCTGGACGCCCTGGGCATCAATCGCGCCGCCGCCGCCATCATCTCGGTGCTGCTGGTGGGTGCCTGCCTGGTGGCCCTGGCAGTGGTGCTGGCATTCCAGCTGGTCAGTGTCACCAGTGACCTGCCGCAATACCGCGAAGCCATCCAGGAAAAGGTGGAGAGCGTGCGCGCCATCACCGAGCGCCCCTTCGCCCGGCTGGAAGCCGAGTTGAGCGCGGTCATTCCGCAACCGGTGCCGGAGGTCAATCGCAGCGGCAAGAAGAACAGCCATGCAGCAGCTGCAGCAGCGGCCGCAGCCAATGCCACGCCCACGCCGGAGGCCGATACCCGCATGTCGGTCAGAGGTGCCCTGCGACGGCTATTCGCGCTGGCCTGGGGGCCGATCGGCCAGGCCGGCATCGTGCTGGTGCTGCTGGTCTTCATCCTGCTGGAACAGGAGTCGCTGCGCGAACGCCTGATCCGCCTGGCCGGCCTGACGGAAATGAGCCGGACAATGCAGGCCCTGGGCGACGCGGCCGAGGGGGTGTCACGCTTCTTCTTTTCGCAGTTCCTGGTCAATCTGGCGTTCGGCCTGATCATGGGCGCGGTGCTGGCCGCCGGTGGCGTGCCGCACGCGGTGCTATGGGGTACGCTGGCTGGCGTATTGCGCTTTGTGCCTTATCTGGGCGCACTGGCGTCGGGCCTGATGATCTCCATCTTCATCGCCGCCATCGATCCCGGCTGGTGGCTGGCATTGTCCTTCCTGGCCTTCTATGTCTGCCTGGAAGTGATCGTGGCCAACTTCGTCGAGCCGCGCATCTATGGTCATAGCTCCGGCCTGTCGCCGCTGGCAGTGATCGTCTCGGCACTGTTCTGGGGTTCGCTGTGGGGGCCGATCGGCCTGTTGCTGTCGACTCCGCTGACGCTCTGCCTGGTGGTGGCCGGCCGTCATGTGGCGGCGCTGGAGCCGATCACCATCCTGCTGGGCGAGGCCCCCGACATGAGCCACGCCGAACGCTTCTACCAGCGCGCGCTGGCCGGCGAATCCGACGCCATCATCCGCGACGCCCGCAGCCATCTGCAGAAGCAGAGCTTTGCCAAGTACTGCGACCAGATCCTGCTGCCTGGGCTGGCGCTGGCGGCGCTGGACCTGCGCCACGGGCGCATCGAGACGGCCCAGCAGGAGCGGCTGCGCGGCTCCGTTTCGCAATTGACCGAGGTGCTTACGCAAACCCCCGGCGCGCCGCGCAGCTTGCGGCGCCGGCGCGAAGTCCCCTTGCTCAACAGCGGCGTGGGAGCGCATCTGCGCGAACTGCGCCTGGCGCGACTGGGGCGCTGGCAGGGCTCGCTGGACGTGCCACTGGGATCGGTGGTGTTGTGCGGCGGTCTGCAGGGCGAACGCGACGACCTGCTCTCCGAACTGCTGGTGCATGCCCTGCGCGTGTCCGGCATCGACGCCCGCAGCATCACGCTGGATCAGCCGGAAGACGAACGCCCGGACAGCAGCAAGGCCGAACTGGTATCCATCGTCTTCCTGGTCTATCCGACCCGCGAACGGCTGGACGCCTGGATGGCGGTGGTGGGGACGCTGCGCAGCAACCTGCCGCAGGCCTTGCTGGTGACGATCCGCCCTTCCTTCTTCAATGAGGAAGTGGACGCGGCAACCGTGAAGGAACAGGTGGACATGGTGCTGTCTTCCTTCGAGGAAGGGCTGGCGCTGGCGTCCACCCATATGCGCCCGGCCATCAAGGTCTGAGCGGCGCGAAAGGTCTCCGGGGCCGGAGCAAAAAATCCTGGCGTAAAAAAATGCCGCCCGCTTGAACGCGGGCGGCATTGTCGTCTGGTGTTGCCGCCCATCAGCGGCATCAGCAGGACGTGGACACTTCTCAGCGCTTCAGTTGCGACAGGTCGCGCACCGCACCGCGATCGGCCGAGGTGGTCAGCGCGGCATAGGCCTGCAGCGCCTGCGACACCACGCGGGTGCGCTCGGCCGGCTTCCAGGCGGCATCGCCACGGGCCTCCATGGCGGCGCGGCGCTTGGCCAGGTCCTCTGCCGTCACACGCAGGTTGATGCTGCGATTGGGGATGTCGATATCGATCAGGTCACCCTCTTCCACCAGGCCGATGGCGCCACCTTCGGCCGCTTCCGGCGAGGCGTGGCCGATCACCAGGCCCGAGGAGCCACCGGAGAAGCGACCGTCGGTGAACAGGGCGCAAGCCTTGCCCAGGCCCTTGGACTTGATGTACGAGGTCGGGTACAGCATTTCCTGCATGCCGGGGCCGCCCTTGGGACCTTCGTAGCGCACGATGACCACGTCGCCGGCCTTGACCTTGTCACCCAGGATGGCATCGACGGCGGCGTCCTGGCTTTCGAACACGCGAGCCGTGCCGGAGAACTTGAGGATGCTTTCATCCACGCCGGCGGTCTTGACGATGCAACCCTTCTCGGCGATGTTGCCGTACAGGACGGCCAGGCCGCCATCCTGCGAATAGGCGTGCTCGCGGTCACGGATGCAGCCGTTGGCGCGGTCCAGGTCGTTGTCCTCGAAACGCTCTGCCTGCGAGAAGGCCACCTGGGTGGGAACGCCGCCGGGTGCTGCGCGGAACAGCTTGTGCACGGCCGGATCGCTGGAGACGCGGATGTCGTATTTCTCGATGGCTTCGCCCAGGGTCTTGCTGTGCACGGTGGGGCGGGAGGTATCCAGCAGACCGGCGCGGGCCAGTTCGCCCAGGATGGAGATGATGCCGCCGGCGCGGTGCACGTCTTCGATGTGGTACTTGTTGGTCATCGGCGCGACCTTGCACAGGCAAGGGACCTTGCGCGAGATGCGGTCGATGTCGGCCATGGTGAATTCGACCTTGGCTTCATGCGCGGCCGCCAGCAGGTGCAACACGGTATTGGTGGAGCCGCCCATGGAGACGTCCAGGGTCATGGCGTTTTCCCAGGTTTCCTTGGTGGCGATGTTGCGCGGCAGGATGGAATAGTCGTCCTGCTCGTAGTGACGCTTGGCCAGTTCGACGATCAGGCGGCCGGCGCGCAGGAACAGTTCCTTGCGGTCGGCGTGGGTGGCGACGATGGTGCCATTGCCCGGCAGCGACAGGCCCAGCACTTCGGTCAGGCAGTTCATCGAGTTGGCGGTGAACATGCCCGAGCAGGAACCGCAGGTCGGACAGGCCGAGCGTTCCACTTCGGCCACGTCGGCATCCGAGATGTTCTGGTCGCCGGCCTGGATCATGGCGTCCACCAGGTCCAGCTTGATGACCTTCTTGTCGGTGTTGACGGTCTTGATGACCTTGCCGGCTTCCATCGGGCCGCCGGAGACGAAGACCACGGGGATGTTCAGGCGCATGGCGGCCATCAGCATGCCCGGGGTGATCTTGTCGCAGTTGGAGATGCACACCATGGCGTCAGCGCAGTGGGCATTGACCATGTATTCGACCGAGTCGGCGATCAGGTCGCGCGAGGGCAGCGAGTACAGCATGCCGTCGTGGCCCATGGCGATGCCGTCATCGACGGCGATGGTGTTGAATTCCTTGGCGACGCCACCGGCCGCCTCGATCTCGCGGGCCACCAGCTGGCCCAGGTCCTTCAGGTGCACGTGACCGGGCACGAACTGGGTGAAGGAGTTGACCACGGCGATGATGGGCTTGGTGAAGTCGCCATCCTTCATGCCGGTGGCGCGCCACAGCGCGCGTGCGCCGGCCATGTTGCGGCCCTGGGTGGTGGTATAGGAACGATAGGTCGGCATGATGGGTGTCTCCTCAGGGCTGCTTAGGGAAAATGGGACGCCAAGAGTGCCTCGGGCGCTACCATTTGTCCAATATATAATTCGACTCGAATTAATATCCTATGGATATTTATCCCACATGAAAAAGCCCGCGCGATGGCGGGCCCGGGGAAGGTGTCGAGGTATGGCTCAGGCTTCCTCCCCTGCCTTTCTCACCGTGATCGGCTCGACCACGCTCAAGAGCAGCACCAGGCATAGCAATGAGGTGCCGACCATGTAGAGGAACACGCTGGTCCAGTCATAGCGGTCCAGCAACATGCCCACCGCCAGCGGCGCGCAGGCGCCACCGATCTGGCCCAGCGAATTGACGATGCCGAAGGCGGTCGGATAGGTGGCCTTGGTGGCCAGCCCCATGGGATAGGCGGAATAACCGGCAAAGCCGATACCCAGCATCAGGCCGGAGAGCATCAGCATGGCGCCCAGGTAGAGCACGCTGTCGGGCGCTTCCACCAGCAGCAGCGTCATCGCCGCAGTACCCAGTGCACCGAGCAGCATCATGGGCTTGCGGCGGCCACCGAGGAGACGGTCGGAGATGATGCCGCCCAGCATGTTGCCGGCCACCGCGCCAATGAAGGGTGCCGAGGCCAGGAAGCCCATCTTGACCGAGGCGAAGCCCTTGACCGTGACCAGGTAGGTCGGAATCCAGGACATGAAGATATTGCTGATGCCGATCATGCAACCGTAACCCAGGGCTACGCCGATCACGTTCCAGGAGGTGAAGACCTGGCGCAGTGTTTCCAGGCGTGGCACGCGGCGGGTGCGGTTGATGCCGTCCAGCCAGGGCATGGGCGTGACCTGGGCACCCACCAGGGGCTTGCTGCCGGCGGCGTTGGCATTGGCACTGCTGGCGGGAGCATCCTGGCTGATGTAGCGGCGTTCGGCTTCGTTGCAGAAACGGTTGTCGCCCGGGGAATTGGTCACCAGGAACAGCCACAGGATGGCCAGGAAAATGCCCGGCACGGCAAAGACGTAGAAGATTTCACGCCAGCCCCAGAGCTGGATGACGATGATGCACACGGTGGGAACGATCAGCGGTCCCAGCTTGGAGGCGGCGATCCAGAGCCCGGTGGCAGTTCCCTTTTCTTCCGGCGGGAACCAGCGGTTGATGACGTTGGTGCAGCCGATGCCCAGCGGGCCTTCCGACAGGCCCAGGCCGACCCGGTAGAGCTGCAGCAGCAGTACCGAAGAGGTGGTCCCCATCAGGCCGGTAAACAGCGAGGTCAGCAGCATGAACACCGAAAACAGGATGCCGGTGGTCTTTTCGCTCAGCCGCTTGTACATCAGGCCGACCGGAATCTGCACGAAACCATAGGCGAAGGAGAACAGGCTCACGATGAGGCCGGCCTCGGTGTTGGAAATGCCGTACTCCTTTTTCATGTACGGCAGGGCGATGCCGAAGTTGGCGCGGTCGGCACAGGCGATGGCCCAGATCAGGAAGATCAGGCCCATCACCACCCAGCGGTAGCGGGTAGGCTTTTGCAGGGTGGCAGCGGCTGATGTGGCTGAAGTTGCTGAAGTTGCAGATGCGGCGGATGCGGCGGATGCGGCTGAACGGTGGCGGCCGACCTGGTCGGCGGCGTCGACATGATTCATCGTCGGACTCCTTGTGGCGTGTCTCGTGGTTATCGTTATTGGCGGCGGGAAGATGACGGTGCCGCCTTCAGGGCGGCAGCGCCCTGCCCGTCCGGTGCGATCGCAGGTGCATGCTTGTCTCCATTGCGGGTGGCGGGCTTTGTTGTGCTTCCCGGCAAAGGGAGATATTGGCGCCCGACGTTCTCGGCGGCCGTCTCGGGATGGCCGACGCTGGGAATCATGGCCGTGCACTGCAATACCGTCCAATCTTTTCTGGCTATCAGGTGATGTGCAGATTGAATCGATGCTGATACCGGATCGCTCACCAATTCCTGAATCAATTGATAGCCTTTTCGGATTGGACGCGCTCCCCGAATGACCGCATCATCCGCCGGCATTGCCATCGAACGAGAAGGAGTCTCCCCATGAAACGCCACGTGCTGCAACTCAATCCCATCCTGGTCCCGGCCATCAACGACAAGCTGGAAAGCCTGTACCACATGCATCGCCTGTTCGAGCAGGAGGACAAGGAAGCCTATATCGCCCGTCACGCCGCGGTCATCGAAGGTGTGATCACGGGCGGTCACACCGGCATCAGCAATGCGCTGATGGATCAGCTGCCGGCATTGAAGGTGGTGGCCGTCAATGGCGTGGGTACCGATGCCGTGGATCTGAACCATGCGCGCAGCAAGGGCTTGCCGGTGACCGGTACCTTCGGCGCACTCACCGAGGACGTGGCCGACCTGGCGCTGGGCCTGATGCTGGCGGTGTGCCGCCAGATCTGTCCGGGCCATGCCTTCGTCCAGCGTGGCGACTGGGTGCGTCATCCCTCGCCGGCGGCGATCCCGCTGGCACGACGCCTGAGCGGCAAGCGCGTGGGCATCGTCGGCATGGGCAAGGTGGGGCGCGCCATCGCGCAGCGCGCCGCGGCCTTCGGCTGCCCGATTGCCTATACCGACCTGCGTGCCATGGACGACCTGCCGCACTGTTTCATTGCTGACCTGCTGCAACTGGCGCGCGAGAGCGATGTGCTGGTGCTGGCCGCCGCCGCCGACAAGGCGCAGGGCATCGTCAATGCTGCGGTGCTCGACGCCCTGGGGCGCGAGGGCGTGCTCATCAACATCGCACGCGGCAAGCTGGTGGTGGAAGAGGATCTGGTCGATGCCCTGCAGCGCGGGGTCATCGCCGGGGCCGGCCTGGATGTGTTCGTGGATGAACCCAACGTGCCGGCCGCCTTGCTGCAGATGGACCAGGTGGTGCTGCAGGCGCACCGCGCCAGCGCCACGGTGGAGTCGCGTACTGCCATGGGCGAAATGGTCCTGGCCAGCCTGGAACAGGGCCTGGCCGGCCTGCGCCCGGAAGGCAGCCTGACCACCTGAGGCCAGCCGGCCGCAACAGGGAGTGCGCCTATAATGCAGGCGCACTCTTCACAGGCGAATCCCCATGCTCGATCTGGCTCAAGTCCGTTGTTTCGTGGTCGCTGCGACCGAACTCAACTTCCGTCGCGCAGCGGCCCTGCTGAACATGACGCAGCCACCGCTGTCGCGCCAGATCCATCTGCTGGAGCACAAGCTGGGCGTGCAATTGTTTGAACGGGTTGGCCGCACGGTGCGGCTGACCACCGAAGGGCGTGTGTTCCTGGCCGACGCCTCGCGCCTGCTGCAGCTCTCCGAACAGGCCGAGAGCACGGTGCGCCGCGCCAGCCAGGGCAAGACCGGGCGCGTGCGGGTGGGCTTCACCGGCGCCGCCGGCTATGAATTGATCCCGGAACTGCTGATGCAGGCGCGCCAGCAATTGCCGGAGATCGACGTGGTGCTGTTCGAACTGATCTCGGTGGCGCAGCTGGAGGCCTTCACCGCCAATACCATCGACATCGGTTTTCTGCGGCCCCTGTCGTCGCGCCAGCCGCTGGAGTTGGCCCTGGTGGACGACGAGCCGCTGGTACTGGCCATGCCCAAGGGCCATGCGCTGGCACGCCATGCGGAGGTGGCCACGGCGCAACTGGACGGCCAGCCCTTCATCATGCATTCACCCACGCATGGCAAGTATTTCTACGAGCGCATCATGGCCATGCTCGGCGCGGCCGATGTCAAACCCGACTTCACCCAGTACATCGACCAGAGCCACACCATCCTCTCGCTGGTCAGGGCCGGCCTGGGCGTGGGCATCCTGCCGGCCTCGGCCCAGCGCTTTCATTACGACCGGGTGGAGTTCCGCCCGTTGGCCGGCGAGGTGCCGCGAGCGGAAATGAGCATGGCCTGGCGCGCCGACCAGGACAATCCGGCGGTCACCGCCTTCCGCCTGATGGCCGCCGACTACTGTGCGACCAGGGCCGCGAAGGCCACCCCCGGTGCAGATGTCGCGCCGGACTGAATTCAAGCGCCTGCGCGGCTCAGGTGTTCATACAGGATGGCCGCGCCGACACCGATCAGCACCACGCCCCCGATGATCTCGGCACGCTTGCCGATGAGGTGACCGAGCACGCGACCGACCATCACGCCGATGGTGACCATGGTGGTGGTGGCCAGGCCGATCAGCAAGGCCGCTTCCAGGATGTTGACGTCGATGAAGGCCAGGCCCACGCCGACGGCCATGGCATCGATGCTGGTGGCGACCGCGGTGAGGGCCAGCATCACCACCGATTGCTTTTGCGGGGCGGCGTCGGCTTCTTCGTCTTCATCGTCCTCGCTCATGCCTTCGCGGATCATGCGCGCGCCCAGCACCAGCAGCAGCGTGAAGGCGATCCAGTGATCCCATTCCGACACCCATTTGGTGGCGACCGAGCCGGCGAACCAGCCGATCAGGGGGGTGATGGCCTCGATCACACCAAACAGCAGACCGATGCGCAGGGCTTGCAGGAAGCGCGGCTTCTGCATGGCGGCGCCCTTGCCGATGGCTGCCGCAAAGGCGTCAGTGGACATCGCAAGCGCGAGGAGAAGGAGTGCGGGGAAATTCATGAAGGGGATTCCTTGGCCGGGCGAAGTCCATGGACGTGCCTGCGCGCCCAGCCTGGCCGCAGGATACGTCTATGGTCTCGCCTACCTGATTGGCTACCCGCGCCACGGCAAGATGTTGCCGAGAATGTTGACACGGGCTCTTCCGGATGACCCGGAAGCTGGCTACTCCCCAAAGAGAAGCCCGGATTTTAAACGAAGACGGTTGGGGTAGACAAGTTGTTGTGGCGGTCGCCGCAAACGGGGTGGATGGCGACACGTATCGTCTCACTCTGCGCCCCTGCGCCCCATTCAATCGTTGAGCAACTGCGTACCGTTTCGACGGACCTGGTCCGGATCGGCCTGCAGCAGACCCAGCGCACTGATGCCGTCGAGCAGCTGGCTGCGCCGGTAGGCCCCATCTGCGACACGGGCCTCCTTGCCGTCCTGCAACTGGGCGGCAAAGTCGCGCACGATCTGGGCCTGCAAGGGGGTGTGGCTCTGGCTCACCAGCTGACCGAGCACGTACTTGCTGACGCGACTGTCCTGGCTGGCCGATTGCTGCAGGCGGGCCTGCGTCATGTAACCGAGGCGGTAGCCGATCTCCAGCCGGCTGTCGGCCTGGTCGTCGATCTGGTGGTAGGTGTAGTTCTGCGATTGACGATCGGTCCCCAGCCGCAACGGCAGGTCGGCTTGCAGGGATTGGTGGTAGGACGCCTTGAGCCGGGCCTGCGCCTGCTGCACGATGGATCGGTCAGCCTGGCGCGCACCGGACAGGCTGGTGTGCTGCGAGACCTGGTAGTCGAAACCATCCACCTCGTCGCGCCGCAGGGGATTGGGCGCCACGCTGGCACCGGTGATGGAGGCCGTGAAATCGGCCAGCCCCGACAACATGCGGCGATCGTTGAGGTCGGCGACCAGCGCCGGCGCCAATTGATCGCCGGGACGCGTCGGCGTCGTGCTGCCGCCATGCAACTGGGCGAAGGCATCCTTGAACAAGTCGGAAAGGGCGGCATCGCCATGGCCGCGACGGGTGGCGGCATCGAACTGCTGCAGGTAACTGGCGATGGCACGCTGGCGTTGCTGCGCGCTGCCAGCGAGGGTCTCGCTGGTGGCATCGACGGCGACCTTCATGGTGCCGGCGGCACTGGTGGCAGTGACACTGCGCTGGCTGGCATCGGCATGCAGTTGCACCTGCAGAGCGTCCCCCAGCGTGGCGTTGAGGTCGAGGGCGGTCAGGTGCTGCTGGTCCAGGTGCATCAGGCCATCCAGGTCCAGCGTGGGCGGCTGGGCAGCCAGCCCCTTGAGCGCCTGCTCGAAGGCATCGCCCAGCGCGCTCATGGCAGCGCGATCGTCATCGTCCAGCGTACCCTGGGCCAGCTTGAAATCGACGGCGATGCCGTCGGCGTTGGCAGCGAGATGGAGCTCGATGCGCGCCCCCGATTGGGTGGTCAGCGAAAGATCGACGCGCTGGCTGGCGAATCGATGCAGTTGATCACGCAGGACCGCCTGCACATCGCTGTTGCCCTGAGTCGCCGTGGTCGACAGCAACACCGACTGCGAGTAGCTGCCGCCCCCCAGGCTGGCCTGGTCCAGCAGGGCCTTGCCCAGACCGGTCCAGCGCTCGCTCATCTGGCCGGCGCCGATGTTGCGCGCCATCAGGGTCGAGAGCGTGTCGCCCTGACGGCTCTCCCATATCGGCGGCATGGATGCAGGCGCCTCACTCAACCGTCCGGACGCCGAATAGAGGGGGAGCACGGGCGCCGGGGGACGGGCGCTGGCGCCGGAAGTGGCAGTAGCGGTCGGGGCCGAGGTCGACGACGCCGTGCCGACGGTGGGCGAGTTGCTACTGGTGAATGCGGCGACCGCTGCAGGAGTGATGGATGTGTAGACCGGCGACGGCGACACGGAGGTCAGTGGGCTCATGAGCGCAGAGGGGCTGGCGACGATACGCTAGCTAACGGCCCCCTGCTGCGATTCTTTAGATGAGCGTACGCGGCGTATCGGCACGCCACGTCTAGCGTGGTCTAGCGGAGTCCGGTCTGGCCTGGCGCATCAAGGCTGCTAAGCGGTGAGGCCGCCTCTCCCGGGGTTTCTATCGGGTCCACATGCGTCATCACATCCAGCACATGATGCGCATCCAGCACCCGGCGCCGGGCATCGGTGGCGATCGCATGGCCTTGCGTGACGCTCAGCGCCCCGTCGATTTCCAGGTGCACGTCCACCTGCGTCAGGTCGCCCATGCGTCGGGTACGCAAGTCATGCAGGCCTTGTACGCCCGGGGTGGCGAGGATGGTGGCGCGGATTGCCTCTGCCTCTTCGGCCGAGACGGCACGGTCCATCAGGTCGTGCAGGGCGCTCCAGAAGAAACACCAGCCGGTGCGCACCACCATCAGGCCGACCACTGCTGCGGCCACCGGATCGAGCAGGGTGAAACCGGCCAGGCTGCCGACGATGCCCAGCGCTACCACCAGCGACGAGGCGGCGTCCGATCGCGCGTGCCAGGCATTGGCCACCAGCATGCTGGAACGCACGCGCTCGGCGATGCGCAACATGTAGCGGAACAGCAGTTCCTTGGCCAGCAAGGCCACCAGTGCCACCCACAGGGCGGTGATGTGTACCGGCGGAGTATGTCCGTAATGCTGGATCTTTTGCGCAGCGGAAATCAGCATGCCCAGGCCGACGGCCAGCAACAGGGCGCCCAGCGCCAGGGAGGCGGCATTTTCGTACCGCTGGTGACCATACTGGTGATCGTCGTCGGCCTGCTTGCGGCTGTGGTGCCCGGCCAGCAGCACCACGAAATCCGAGACCAGGTCCGAGAGCGAATGGATGCCATCGGCAATCAGGGCCTGCGAACCGGTGAACACGCCGGCCGTGACCTGCAGCATCACCAATACGATATTGACCACGATGCTGACCAGCGTACTGATACGTCCGGCGCGGTGGCGGGCGGGATCGCCCTTGAAGTCTTCTATTTGGGTACTTAACATAAAACCAACGATAAGAGCCTAATCTAGAGTCAAAGTCGGCAAAACTTGTGCTATCCATCAAATTACTGGATCATCTTGCCACATTACAATGTCAGCTGTATTGCGCCAGGGGGTGGCGTCGCCGCTTTTTTACGGTCCGGCGTACGCAGGACCGCGCAGACGAGGTGACCAACGAGCGACAACAGCATGCGCCCCCTTCGCATGAAATAACAGCACGGCGCCCCTGGCGAACTGTGTACATCCGCGGCAGCGACGGTGGCGACAACGTCGCGCAAGCAACCCGCGGCAGACCCGGTGCAGCCATTCATCGAGGAACAGCATGAACCAAGCAACTCCGCAACCGCTGTCGTTTGCGTTCGACAGGGCCAGCGGCGAACTGAGCGCAACGTTTACTCCGACGGCGGGCTTCCCGCCGCTGACCCTGGCCTTCCTGAAGCAAGCCATGACCGACCATGGCCTGACCAAGCTGTTCTTCCAGGACTCGGTCCTCAACGCCTTCGTACGCAAGGCCGAGGATGCCAAGGAAGCCGTCACCCAGGTCATCGCCGAGCGCCGTGATGGCGAGTTCTCGCTGGACGTGGCCGACGACCTGATGACGGCATCGTTGACCCTGGTGCCGCCCTACGGCGGTCGCGCCAAGAGCGTGGAAGTGGTCAATGCGATCCGCGCCGCCGGCATCACCTACGGCATCCTGCATGAACAATTGCGCGGTGCGCTGTCCGCCGGTTTCTGCAACAAGCTGGTGGTAGCCCAGGGCTTGATGCCCACGCCTGCCGAGCCGGCCCGTTTCGAGAGTCTGCTGGAAGAGAAGGAAGAAGAGCTGGCCGACATCGAGGAAGATGCGGTGGTTTCCTACGCCGACATGGGCCATATCCTGCTGGTGAAGGTGGGCGACCCGCTGATGCGCCGCATTCCGCCCGTGCCGGGCAAGGATGGTATCGACCTCCGTGGCGGCAAGGTGCCGGCGCGGCCGATTGCCGATGTGGGCTTCGCCAAGGAAAGCATCGGCGCCGAACCCAGCGAGGACGATCCCGATCTGCTGGTGGCGATCGTGCCGGGCCAGCCGACGGTGATCAAGAACGGCGTGAAGGTCAACCCGGTGCTGGATGTGGAGAACGTCGACCTGTCCACCGGCAACCTGAGCTTCGAAGGCACGGTGCGCGTCTCCGGGGATGTGCTGACCGGCATGAAGCTGCACGTGGGCGGCGACGTGGTCGTCAACGGTACGGTGGAAGCGGCCGAGATCGTGGCCGGGGGCAGCGTCACCGTCAAGGGTGGCGTGATCGGCCACAGCGAAGGCGTGACCGCACAGGCGGGTACCACCGCCATCGCCTCGCGCATCAGTTCACAGAAATCGGTGCAGGTGATGTTCGCCGAAAGCGCCCACATCGAAGCCGCCGACGACATCCTGGTGCTGGGCAATGCGCGTCACTGCGAACTGCTGGCCGGTAACGAGATCACGGTCGGCAAGGGCAATCCGCGCACCGGCCACATCATCGGCGGCCGGGTGGAGGCCACCAACATCATCCGTGCCAACGTGATCGGCGCCTCCACCAGCACCCATACCCGCATACAGGTCGGCCTGGATCCCTACCTCGAAGAAAAGATCGCCATCAAGGAACAGGAATACACCCGCAAGGTGTCCGAACTGGACCGCACCATCAAGCAGCAGAGCTACTACAAGCTCAATCCCGAGAAGGCCACCCCGGAACTGCTGCACGAAACCAGCGACAAGCGCAAGGCGCTGGCCTACGAGGTCAAGGTGCTGCTGGAAGAAGTGGGGCAGATGAAGGAAAACATGGTCGCCGCGGAAGATGCGCGCATCATCGTGGCCAAGGCGGTCCATGAGGGTACGGAGCTGCGTATCGGACACGAGGTCTGGCCGGTGCAATCCGACCTCGGTGGCGGTACCGCGCAGTTGTTCGAAGGCGATATCCGCTACAACCCGAAAAAGTGATGCGGCGCCAGTGCGCCTGTGGATAAATCGTTTATACGGTTACACTTGCACTTATCCACAGGCCCGACCACTCTCCCATGCAAGATCAGCTTCCCCACGCCACGCCACCATTGCTGCGCGAACTGGCCACCCGTTCCGCCGACATTTCCCAGGACTGCAACTGCCGTGCCGTCGACACCAGCGGCTGGATCAGCCTGCCGCTCTCGCTGCCGGAGACGCAGCTGGCCGACGTCGCCACCCTGATCACCGATCCCTACGCGGAACCGACCTTCACCGAATATCACCCGGAGGGTACCCGTTACGATTCACCGACGGCGCCCATCGCCCCCGCCTGGTATCCCTACAACCGCTGCAATGTCGCCCGCTGCACGCAGTGCGGTCGGCATTACCTGCGCTACATGGAGGCCGGCGGCTACTTCGTCGACCGCCGCATCCGTGCCCTGGAAAATCCGGCACTGGTGGTCGACCCGGCATGAGCGCCCTGCCCTTCAGCCGCGACTGAGGCGGCTCGACATCAGGATCTGATACAGCGTATCGGCCGGTTGCGACAGGCGGCGCGCCGTCAGGGCCACATATTCCACATCCGGCAGGCGCGGCAGGGCCGCGTGATTGAGCGGCGGCACCAGGTCACGTGAGGACAGGTGCTGCGGCAGGGCCGCCAGTCCCAGGCCACCCCGTGCAGCCGCCATGCAGCCGGCGTGGCTGCCGCTGGTGCAGACGATGCGCCAGTGATGCCCGGACTTGCCCAACGCCTGCAAGGTCGCGGCCCGGGTGATGCTGGGTTCGGGCAGCAGGATCAGGGGCAGCGGCTCGGTCAGGTCCACCAGCGTGTCCGGCCGGGTCAGCCACTGCATCGGCGTGGAAAACATGCTGTGACCGCGCGATTCGCCGGCACGGCGCTTGCCCACCAGCAAATCCAGCTTGCCCTGGTCCAGCGAGGCATAGAGATCGCTGGTCAGGCCGATGGTGATCTCCAGTTCCACTTCAGGATGCTGGCTGCGGAAAGCGGCCAGCATGTCCGGCAGCGGCCCCATGGCGAGATCGTCGGAAGTGCCGAAGCGCACCCGGCCGCGCAGGCGGGGGGCGCTGAACTGGGCCTCGGCGCGGGCATGTGCCTGCAGGATCAGGCGCGCATGCACCAGCAGGCTCTCGCCGTCGGCGGTCAGCGCCAGCGAGTGGGTATCGCGCACGAAGAGGCGCCGCCCGAGGCTTTCTTCCAGCCGGCGGATGTGATCGCTCACGGTCGACTGGGTCAGCCCGAGCTGGCGCCCGGCCTCGGTAAAGCTGGCAGAGGCGGCGGCGGTGGTAAAGGTCTGGAGCCAGAGCGGATTGAGCATGGGGCATTATCATCGGACTTCCCGATGACAGTCAACGCGATCAGAGGGGTTCCCGATGGCAGGCGAATTTCCTATCATGACGACAAACCCCTTTTCCATTGCGAGTACGTCATGAACCGCTTCCTCCCAGACCGCTTCACCCAGTTGCTGATCGGCACCGTGCTGCTGGCTACGCTGTTCCCGGCCACCGGGAGCTTCGAGCATTTCATGCACCTGGCCAGCAATGCGGCCATCTCGCTGCTGTTCTTCCTGCATGGCGCCAAGCTCTCGCGCGAGGCGGCGCTGTCGGGCCTGAAGCAACCGCGTCTGCACCTGCTGACGCTGGGCTCGACCTTCATCCTGTTCCCGCTGCTGGGTCTGGCGCTCAAGAGCGTGGTGCCGGACCTGTTGACGCCGCAACTATGGATGGGCGTGCTGTTCGTCTGCACGCTGTCGTCGACGGTGCAGTCCTCGATCGGCTTCACCTCGATCGCCCGTGGCAACGTGCCGGCGGCGATCTGCGGCGCCACGGCGTCCAACCTGCTGGGCATCGTGATCACGCCGCTGCTGGTGACGCTGCTACTGCACCGGCACCACGAGGCCAATGGCCTGTCGCAGGTACTCAGCATCCTGCTGCAGTTGTTGCTGCCCTTCGTGCTGGGCAACCTGATGCGGCGCTGGATCGGCGAATGGATCAACCGCCACAAGGTGATCGTCAACGTGGTCGATCGCGGCGGCATCCTGCTGTCGGTCTATGCCGCCTTCAGCGTGGCGGTGGTACAGGGCGTGTGGCACCTGTTCCCGCCGGGCCAACTGGCCTTGCTGGTGCTGGTCAATGCAGTGCTGCTGGGCGCGGTACTGCTGATCACCACCTTCGGCGCACGCGCCCTGAAGATGCCGCGCGGCGATGAAATCGTGCTGGTGTTCTGTGGTTCCAAGAAGTCGCTGGCCTCCGGCATCCCCATCGCCTCGGTGCTGTTTGCCGGCAGCGGTGCAGCGGTGGTGCTGTTGCCCATCATGCTGTTCCACCAGATGCAGCTGATGCTGTGTGCCGTGCTGGCGCGGCGTTACGCGGCGCAGCTGGAAGGCGTGGAGGCTGCCGAGGTTGCTGAGGCTGCGACAGCTGGCAAGCCCGGCGCACCGCTGGCGACCTCCCGCTGAAGCGACTCGATTCTTCCCATTTCTTCTTCCCAGGCGAGGGCTACTGACAGAACGTTGTCAGTAGCCCTCGCGCATGATGCGTCGCATGCCACACGGCATGACAAATCCCTCATCAACGACGCAAAGGAAGAAGAACATGCAAACCCAAGTCAACTGGTTCGAGATCGCCACCAAGGATCTGCAGCGCGCCACCCGTTTCTACGAAGCCGTGTTCGCCACGCAGTTGCGCCAGGAGCAGATCAGCGATAGCGGTCCGATGGCCATCTTCGTGCGTGACGACGGCCGCTCGGTCGGCTGCCTGACCGGCCCCGGCTGGCTGGAGCCGACCCGCCAGGGCACACTGATCTATCTCGATGCCGGACCGTCGATCCAGGCGGTGCTCGACCGCGTGGTCGCCGCCGGTGGCGAGCTCACCATGGAACGCACGCAGCTGCCCAACGATATCGGCTATATCGCGCAATTCATCGACAGTGAAGGCAACCGCATGGCGCTGCACGCCATGCACTGAGCGACTGGCCCGGCCAGGTGACGAGCATGCCGGCATCTTGCACAGCAGCATCGAAGTCTGTGGCGGGCCTGCAGCGTGCATGCCAGAATGGCGCGCATCAATTTTCCGCCTGCCTTCCATGCGCCGAGCCGACCGCCTGTTCCAGATCACCCAGTATTTGCGTGGACGCCGTCTCACCACGGCGCGCCAGCTGGCGCAATGGCTCTCGGTCTCGGAACGCACGGTCTATCGCGATATCCGCGATCTGTCGCTGTCGGGCGTGCCGGTCGATGGCGAGGCCGGCGTCGGTTATCGCATCAAGCCGGGCTATGACCTGCCGCCGCTGATGTTCAATGCCGATGAAATCGATGCCCTGGTGATCGGCATGCGCATGGTGCAAGCCTGGGGTGGCCCGCAGCTGGGCGCCTCGGCCGCGTCCGCGCTGGCCAAGGTGGTGCTGGCACTGCCCAAGGAAAAACGCGACTTCGTCGAAGCCACACCGTTGTTTGCCCCGACCGCACCAGATGCCGATGGCCGGGGCGAGCGGCTGGAGGCGATCCGCCAGGCCATCGGCAGCCGCCACAAGCTGCTGCTGCACTACACCGACGCCCAGCAGCGCGCCAGCCAACGCGTGGTCTGGCCGCTGGCGCTGGCTTTCTTCGGCGGCACCTGGCTCCTGGCGGCATGGTGCGAACAGCGCGACGACTTTCGCTCCTTCCGCCTGGACCGTGTGCAACAGATGAGCGAGCAGGGCCATTACCCGGACCGCAATGGCCGGCGTCTGCCCGACTTCGTACGGGCCATGCAACGCCAGGCCCGCAACCAGCCGGCGGCCTGAACCATACGGGCTTGCGGCACCTGCAACGCAAATCGCATATGTAGCTGCAAATTGATTCGTTCGCGCCACAAGTGGCGGCGGGTAGGCTGGAACCGTCCTCTACTTCCGGCGAGTCTGTCTCATGCGTGCTGCCCTGTCCTCCCCTGCCCAAGCTGCCGTTTCGCTGGCCGACCGCTGCGTGCTGTGCGTGGGCGGCCTGACCGGCGCCCGCAATCACTACCGGGCCGAGATCGAAATACGTGCCGGCCGTTTCCTGCATCACGATGGTGGCCGCGAAGACAACCTGCATCGGCTCACGCCCATGCTGGCGGCGGCCGACATTGTCATCTGCGCCTCCGGCAACATCAGTCACAACGCCTGTCACCTGGTCAAGAGCACCTGCAAGAAACTGGGCAAACCCTGTGTATTGGTGAAGGGGACGGGCATCGCGTCCTTCCTCGACGGACTGGGTCACCTGGCCGCCGAGGATGCACCGGCCGACGGTCCCTCGGCACGCGGCGACCGGGTCTTGCGGCGCAAGCGCTAGCAGCCCATCCGCCGCAAAAAATGCCGCGCTGCAGTACGGATTGGAAAAATCGGCAAAAGCCCCCTACAATCGACTCCCTGGCCCGCATTGCCTGGCCGCACAGACAACATGCCGTCACGGCAATTTCCGGGAGTCCGTTTGAAGATCGTAACCCGCCTGAGCAATCGCCTCCTGGCGCTGGTGCTGGCCTGCGCGGCCACCGTCGCACCGGCGGCGCACGCTGCACCGCAGCCCAGTTTCGGCATCGAGGTCGGCAATGCCCTGCTGTGCCTGAACCAGCTCAACAGCAAGTATTTCTTCGATTATCTGGTGGCAGCCTTCGGCCCTCCGTACAAGACCGAGGGTGGCGCCTACTGGTTCAAGGCCACCAATGTCTCGCTGTGGGGCATGCAGGCGACCGACTTCCTGGTCAATGACAGCAGCAGCCAGGCCGATTTCATCGGGGCCTACTTCAACACCACGCCGGTCAAGCTGACCGACGCCATCAAGGCGGCGCTGGGCATCCGCTTTACGCCCGATGATGACACCGCCTACCCGGTGCGACAGTCGCAGGCGGGCAGCAAGATCGTCTACAACGATACCAATGCCAAGATGTATTGCGCCAAGTCCAAATTCCTGGTGCCGGGGCCGGAACAACCTTGAGGTGGTGCCGTAATGGCGCCCCCGCCCGTCCAAGAAAAATGCCGCGCGCTGCAGATTGCAACGCGCGGCATTTGTCCATTTGCACTCCGCGTGACCCTGGCGCGATCAGCCCGGGTCAAGAGGGGACGGGGACCGGCTCAGGCCTGCGCCTTGACCAGATCCTCGGTGGTGCGGATGCAGTCACGGCCGGAGGCCTTGGCCAGTGCCAGTGCCTGTTCCGATTCGCGCAGCACCGTTTCGGGCTCGTCCACCTGGCGCTGTGGCGTCACCGAGGCGATACCGATGCTGATGGTCACCCGTCCGGTCGGGCTGGCGCTGTGGGTGATGTCGAGCTGCTCGATCGACTTGCGGATGCGTTCGGCCACGATCAGCGCGCCTTCCAGCTTCGACCCCGGCAGCAGGACTGCGATTTCCTGGGTCCCGAACCGCGAGAGCAGGTCTTCCGGTCGCACGTTGGTATCGCGGATGGCGCTGCCCACCCGGCGCAATACCTTGTCGCCGGCCATGCGACCGTAGGCGGTGTTGTATTCGTCGAACAGGTCGATGTCGATCATGATCACCGCCAGCGAAAGATTGGTGCGGGCGGCGCGGTTGAATTCCTCCAGCAGGCCACGCTCGAACTGACGACGGTTGGCCAGGCCGGTGAGGGCATCTTCCAGGCCGACGCGGGCCAGGGTCTTTTCCATTTCTTCCAGATGGACGCGCGCATCGTCGCGCTCCTCCACCAACTGCTTGCGCTCGCTCTGCAGGTTCTGCAGTTCGCTTTCAAGACCGCCCAGCGGCCGCAGCAACTGCCCCAGCAGCAGCCAGGACAGCAATGCCGACAGCAGCACCAGCACGATGGCGGCGCCAGCCAGGCCCTGCGTGCCGCTCCACGCCATGGCGGTCAGGACGGCAGCGGTGACGACCACGGCGGCGGTAGCGGCCAGGGTCAGGCGAGTTTGAAGTGTTCGGGACAGGGACATAGGCAGAAACCGATTTTCCTTAAAGAATTCCGGCGCCGGGGGCTGCAAGCGCGGCAGTGACGGCCGGCAATACGGCCACGCGAAATGCTACAGGCTCGGACGCTGCGATGCAACGCGCAATGTCATCCGGGGCGTGGACGCCCTCCCCGTTCTGCCGCACCGTTCACCGCGCCGTGAGGATTGTGGTGAGGATTGCCTTGAGGATGGCCGTCGTGATTGGCGCGCCTGGCCTGCCATCAGGCCACCTGCAGGGCCTGCAGCAACGGCAGCCGGGTGCGGGCGAACAGCCGGGCCTGGGTCGCCAGTTCGGCCAGGTTTTCCTCTTCGCCTTCCAGCCGCACACCGTCGCGCACCAGCCGCTTGCCCTGCGCCGCAACGTGGCGCCAGACCTGGGCCGGCCAGGCGTCGATGTCATCGCCGCAGTGCTGGCGCGCCAGCAGGAACAGCTGCTCGACGCGATCCACGCGCACGCCACCGCCGGTAAGCGGGCTGACCAGATGACTGATGTCACCCTCGTCACTCCCGATGCCATGGGTTGGCGCCAGCGCTGCACGCTGCAGCAGCCAGGCATTCAAGTCGCTGGTGCGGCGCGCGATCTGGGCCTGGGTGGCGGCATCCGACTCGGCAGGCAACGGCGCGGCATGGCCGGTGCCGATCAACATCAGGGCCGAATCGATCACCTGCGAGAGGTTCAGGTTGCGATGCGCCAGCGTCGCCGCCAGGTCGACCAGGGTATGCGGCTGGTAGTCCGACAGGGCTTGCAGGATGGGCTCGTAGATCAGGCGGTTGAGGGTGATCTCGGAGGCCACGTTCTGGATGGTCAGCGGCACCTTGTCCGGCTCGGTCAGCAGGACCACGCTCTGCAGCGCCAGCGCCTGTACCCGCTGGCGCTCGTCGAGGACCTCCCCGCCGCGCACCCAGTAATCGCGCCGGAAGGTCTGGTTGACCATGAAATCGCGCACGCTCTGGTACAGCACCGGGTCGCTGATCTCGGCCAGGCACTGGCGCTGGGCGGGAGTCAGGTTGGCCATGTCGAGATGGTCGATGTAATGCGCCGGGCAGGCGAACTGCAGGCCGGCGCGCGCCAGGCAGCGATGGATGTCGGCGAAGGCTTCGGCATGCCAGTCGCGATTGAAGTATTCGTGGGCGAGGTAGCTGCGCGGTTGCTGCTGCAGGATCTTGAGGCGATCGCGCATGAAGGGATTGGCCTGGGCATAGACCGGATCGGTCTCGAACATCTGCGCGGCGAAGGCCAGCGCGGCATCGATGCGGGCTGCGGTGGGCAAACCCTGCTCGTCATTGCCCACCTGCTGGGTGTGCTGCACCAGCAGGTCGCGCAGCGGCATGAATGCCGACCAGCCGGGCTGGGTGTTGTAGCTCAGGTAGAGCACGCCACCGGGCTTGAGCTTGCGGTCGATGAAATCGAAGATGATCTCGCGGTTTTCCTGCGAGACCCAGCTCCAGATGCCGTGCAGGGCGATGAAGTCGAAATCGGGCAGGTCGTCACGCCGGCAGAAATGCGAGAAGCTGGAATCCTCCAGTTGCGCCCCGCTACCGCTGGCGGCCGCCAGTTCGCGGGCGAAGGCTGCCTGCAGCGGGTTGAAATCATTGCCCCACCAGCGCGTGCCGGACGCGGCCGCATGGAAATTGGTCGACAGCCCCTGGCCGAAACCCAGCTCACAGGCGGTCTGGATGGCCGGCGCACGCAAGCCGTGAAAGGCGAAGGCCAGCGGCAGGCGTGCCGGGTTCAGGCCCGGGTAGTAGCCATAGGTGTAGGCGATGTCGACGACGTAACCGTCATTCCAGTTGTTCAAGGCGGGCTCCGTACGGCAGGGAAGACTGGCTAAGGGATAAGGGACGACTGCCGGCTCAGCGCGCCTGACCGGCATCGCCGCCGGTGGCGTCGGCCGCTGCCGAAGCGGCCAGCACATCGTATTTGCGGGCGTTGCCGCGTGCCAGCTCCACGGGGTACTTGCGGCGGTTCAGTTCCATCTTCTCCAGCACGGCGCTGCGCAGGTCGACGCCGGTATGGTCAGCCAGCTGGATCAGGTAGACCAGCACGTCGGCCATCTCGTGCCGGATGCCTTCGCGCGCGGCGTCGTCAAGCTCGTGCATGGCACCGGTCGGCAGCCACTGGAAATGCTCCATCAGCTCGGCTACCTCCACCGACAAGGCCATGACCAGGTTCTTGGACGTGTGGAAGCGCAGCCAGTCGCGCTCACCGGAAAAGCGGCGGATGATGTCGCGCAGTTCATGCAGGTCGGAGACAGGGGTGGCTGGGGCGGCTGGAGTGGTGGAGCTGGCAGCGGCTGCAGCGGGATCGGCAGGGGGCTGGGCGGAATGATCAGTCATGGCGTCTTGTCCGGGGAGTGCGCTATGGCGCTGTTGTATTGATGCGCATCGGCTTGGCTCGACACTTTATCACCAACCCACACAGACGCAGGCGGGACGATTGATCTGGGACAGTTCCCGTGTTGCCGTAATGAGGCACAATGAGCAAAACACGCGACATTTCGATCACCATGCCGACATCTCTTCGCTCCCCGCTGCGTCTCCTGTCCTGCGTCACGCTGATGCTGGCCCTGCTCGCGGCCGGCTGCGACCGACACGTCGACCAGCAACTGGCCGAGCACGAAGCCGCGCAGACCACCCTGGGCATCACGCCCAAGCAATTCGCGGCGCGCTTCAATGAGCGCCTCGCCGATGTGCTCAAGGACATGCAGGTAGAAGAGCCCGAGCACATGGCCCGTCTTTACATGCTGGACGCGGACCGCCTGCATCCCGGCCAGTACGACTATGTGCTCGACGCCAAGGTCGGTCCGGCCCAGACCACCATCATCGGTACCCTCAACAAGAGCGGCGAGCTGCGCAACGTGGGCGTGATGCTGACCAACAAGACACAGGGCGCCCGCGACGAATTCCTCATCTGTGCCTCCAGCGCCGCGCGCAGCTTCATTACTTCCGGCCAGGACAAGCTGCTGCCCCTTATTACCCGCCTGACCACGGTCGCGCTGGACAATCCGGGACAACGCATGACCGAGGTCGTGGCCGATCAGTTGCTCTCGGTCGAACTGGTGCCGCAAGGCGTGTTGTTCCAGGTGCAGCCGCGCCAGTGATCCCCGCTCGGCGCGACCGATGACGCAGGGAAACTCTGCGGTCGCGCAGGTACAGCACAATAAAACGCCAAGACCGCGAAGGTTTCAACGGGAAATGCCTGCCTGTTTCTCGGATCGAAAAGGCAAGCCAACGTTTAGATTCTGGACATCGTGGTTTCCGTGTTTCCCCGATCACGCCGGGACAGGCTGACGGGAAACATCCATTGCGGAACGGCCATGGATCGCCTTCTTACAGACTCGGGATTCCACGTCAGGTCCATAATCAGCCATGGCCTGTCTTGAAAAACGGGGCTGCAGCACTTGGGGAAGAAGCGCTGCAGCTTTCTATAACAGCGGCAGGACCGTAGCCCGGGCAGGGTCGGGCGGTCCGAGGGCACGGGGGCAAGCATGCGCACGAATCTACCTATCACCACCAATGAACGGTTGCTGGAGGATGGCAAGTCCATCGTTTCCAAGACCGACCTGCAGGGCAACATCCTCTACGTCAATCCTTACTTCGTGGAAATCAGCGGCTTCGAGGAGGCCGAACTGATCGGCGCACCGCAGAATATCGTGCGCCATCCGGAAATGCCGCGCGAAGCCTTTGCCGACATGTGGACCACGCTCAAGGCCGGGCTGCCCTGGAACGGGCTGGTCAAGAACCGCTGCAAGAACGGTGACTTCTACTGGGTACAGGCCAACGTGACGCCGGTGCGGGAAAACGGCCGCGCTGTCGGCTACATGTCGGTGCGTACCCGTCCTTCGCGGGAGCAGGTGCAGGCCGCCGATACCGCGTATCGACGCTTTGTGGCCGGTCAGGCGCGTGGCGTGCGTATCCATCGCGGCGCTGTGGTCCGTACCGGCCTGGTGGGATGGCTGCAAGGTCTGCGTGACCTGTCGGTGGCGCGACGACTGGGCTGGACCATGAGCGTGCTGACACTGATGTTCCTGCTGGGCGGCGTCGTTGCCGGGGCCGCCGTGCAGCGCGCTGGCGGCAGCCCGTACGCGGTGTGGCTGGGGACAGCGCTGGGCGCCATCCTGCTATTGGGTTCGTGGGCGCTGCTGCACGCGAGCATCGTGGCACCGTTGCAGAGGGCCATCCGGTCCGTGCATGGTCTGGCCGGTGGCGACCTCGACCTGCATATCGATACCGACGCTCGCGGCGACATGGGCTTGCTGCTGCAGGCCTTGCAGCAACTCAACGTCAACCTGCGCGCCATCATCGGCGACGTGCGACGCAATGTGGAATCGATGACCATCTCGACCGGTGAGATCGCCAGCGGCAACATGGACCTTTCCGGGCGCACCGAATCGCAGGCCTCGGCGCTGGAGGAGACCGCGTCCAGCGTCGAGCAGTTCGCCGCCACCGTGCGCCAGAACGCCGACTCCGCCGCCAATGCCGACCGCCAGGCACAATCGGCCTCCTCCATTGCCCAGCGTGGCAGCCAGTCGGTGCAGCGCATGGGCAAGACCATGGAAGAAATCGATACGGCCTCGCACAAGATCGTCGACATCATCGCGCTCATCGATGGCATTTCCTTCCAGACCAACATCCTGGCCCTGAACGCGGCCGTCGAGGCAGCCCGCGCCGGCGAACAGGGCCGCGGCTTTGCCGTGGTGGCGTCGGAAGTGCGCACGCTGGCGCAGCGTTCGGCCTCGGCCGCCAAGGACATCAAGGGACTGATCGACGACTCCCGCGCCAAGGTGGAGAGCGGCAACCAGCTGGTGCGGGAGACCGCGCAAGCCATGGGTGACCTGGGCGGTGCAGTGGAAAACATGGCGGTGACCATGGCCGAGATCACGGTGGCCAGCAATGAGCAGAGCGGCGGCATCGAACAACTGAACCAGGCCGTCAATGCCATCGACGAAACCACGCAGCAGAATGCGGCGCTGGTGGAGCAGGCCGCGGCGGCCGCCGAAAACCTGCGCGACCAGGCGGTCAAGCTGAGCCAGGCCATGTCGGTATTCAAGATCAGCCACGGCGCTACGCGCCCCGGCGCATCGGCGGCGCTGCGGCCATCGCGCGCGCAGGACCCGGGCCTGATGCTGGCGCAATAAAGCCGCAGCGAGGAAGCCTGCTTTACACAGCATTGCATATCTTTACGCGCATGGCAGGGGGTGGCACCTTTGCACGGCTGTCGCGCTTGCTTATGATGAACTCCCGCCCGGTGGTCTGCGGTATCGCTGACGATATCGATGCAATCTGCCGGGTGCCTTCGATCTCATCACAAGGGAGTTTCACATGAGCGTATCTTCCGTTTCCTCCGGCAACAGCGGCTTCTACAACACCGTCATCGCACCAATCAAGAAGGTCGCCGTGGAAGTGGGCGACGACATCGAAAGCGCCTACGACACCACGGCCGACGCCGTCTCCTCGGCTGCACATGCGGTGGCCGATAGCGTCAGCTCGGGTATCAAGGCGATCGGCAACATCATCGATACCACGGCCTGAGCCAACCGTTTCACGCGAGCGCATCACCCATGGTGGTGACGGTCGCGTTGACATTGCGTGATGGAATGCGTATCCGGCCATCGCGGTCCGCAGGGCGACATGCAATAATCCGGGCAATCCGACTTCTTCGGCTCGCCCGGACCCTGCCATGCTGCTGTACACCATCTATCTGATCGCCATCTGCGCCGAAGCCGTCTCCGGCGCGCTCATGGGTATCCGCAAGGATATGGATATCTTCGGTATCTGCCTCATCGGTACGGTCGCCGCGCTCGGTGGCGGCACCGTGCGCGACATCCTGATCGGTCACTATCCGCTGGGCTGGGTGGCGCATCCGGAATACCTGGCCTTCACCATCTGCGCGGCCATCGTGGCGGCAGTCGCGGCGCGTGCCTTGCATCACTTCAAATCGGCCTTCCTGGTAGTGGATGCGCTGGGGCTGGTGGCCTTCACCATCATCGGCTGCGACATCGCCCGCAGCTTCGACAACTTCCATCCCGCCATCGTGGTCATGCTGGGGATGGTCACCGGCGTATTCGGTGGCCTGCTGCGCGACGTGCTGTGCAACGAAATCCCGCTGGTGCTGCGGCGCGAGATCTACGCCAGCGTCTCGCTGTTGACCGGCGCCCTGTATGTGCTGATCCTGCATCTGCAGATCGACAGCCGCATCGCCACCCTGAGCTCGCTGCTGCTGGGCTTTTCGGTACGCCTGCTGGCCATCCGCTTCCATTGGGAATTGCCGCGCATGGACAAGGAACGGGTGCGCGGCTTCGACTGAGCTCTGCGCCGCCCACCACGCCCCAGAACGCAAAAAGCCCGCCTCGGATGAGGCGGGCCGTTCATTGATTAACGCTGGATTCACCGCGACCCAGGCTATCTGCTAGGTGTCACCGATCCGACCTGCCCGGCCTATCTGGCCGGTGCGGTCCTGCTCCAGGTGTTCGTCTTGTCCTGGTCCCGGCAGATCTCAGGGATCGGCGGTCCAGTCACTCCATCTACGAGCGCTTAATTAACTATTTGCTCCACGGGACAAGCCCGTGATCGGCGGACGATTTGCTGTACCTGCCACATGCCCGCGCTATCTGCACGGCCACATGGGGCTGGCCACTGGCGATCGCCGGCCGCGCCCTGTGCATCCTGAGCGCAGCGAAACGCCGCGCGGCTGATACAGGAAGGGCTGGCATCCCCTCTTCCGGATCGGGATCGGCCCTGACTATCTGCCAGGTGCCGCTCCGAGGAAGCCCTCGTCCGGAGTGAGGTGATGCCGCTTGGTGCTGCCGGCCTGGCCATCGGAACGTATGGAATACCTTGGCGTTCAGGCGCGGGCAGCGGGGATGTTCGGGTTCGCTTGCGCGAAGATCGAGGTCTTAGATGACCTTGATGTTGGTGGCCTTTTCACCCTTGGGGCCGACACCGCGGTCGAACGACACGCGCTGATTTTCCGACAGGCTGCGGAAGCCATTGGACTGGATGTCCTGGAAGTGCGCGAAGACGTCGGCGCCGCCGGCATCAGGAGTGATGAAGCCGAAGCCCTTGGCATCGTTGAACCATTTGACTACGCCGGTTTGAGTGCTCATGTTTATTCCTTTGGAAAAGTTTGGGACGAATGAAGGCAACATGCCTGCAAGGCACTTGAGACCAAGAACTGAAACCGAAGGAAAGAAAACAGAACGACCGAGGAGGGAACGACAGTCAGGCGGAATTGGAACCAACAAGAATACAACTTGATGCAAGTACAACCAGCATTGTACACGACTAGCAGCAAATTGCCTCTCCTTGTCAACAAATGTGTGGTTTTTATGAAAAACAGGGCGCTGTCACGCCGCATCCCCTCAGCGACATCCCGTCGTCTTACGCGGTAAATCGAAACGGCGAGCAGGGGGAAGAAAAACCGCTTAACCACTTTATGCGACTCCAACGTAATTCCGGTATATTCAGTCGCATGGCCGTGTCCCGTTTGCGCCTGTGCTTGGCGCTGCAAACGGCATCGCGGGTTTCGCTGCATGTCACCAGTCCCTGCGTGCTCAATGCCCCTTCCCGAACGCCCTTTGCCCGATACGGCCGACGACGATGCCAGCCTGCCTGGCTTGCCGGTGCGCTTTGGTATTTCAGCACTGGTGATGGCCGGCATGATCCTGCTGGCGGTGGTGCTGGTGTCGGTGGGCTGGTGGGGCGCGCGTCAGGTCCTGCTGGACATGGCCGAACGCTCGGCCGAGGACGCCGGGCGCATCATGACGGAACGCTCGCGCCGCATCATCGACCCTGCCGTGGCCACGCTGCGCCAGCTGGCATTCGATCCCATCACGCAGGCCGGCACACTGGACGAACGTCTCACTCGGATTGCCGCCTTCTCCATCGACATGGTTGCCAACCCGCTGGTCTCGGCGGTCTATGTGGGCTATCCCAATGGTGACTTCCTGCTGGTGCGGGCGCTACGCGGCGCCGAGCAACGCGAGTTCTTTGGCGCACCGGCGGCAACCGCTTTCCTGGTGCAGACCATCACCGTCAATGGCGCCGGCCAGCCGAAGGGCCAATACCGTTTCTATAGTGCCGAGCTGAAACTGCTGGCCCTGGAAGACCAACCCGCTTACCGTTTCGATCCCCGCACCCGCCCCTGGTACGCCAGCGCGGACCGTTCGCTGGCACCCGCGATTTCGGCACCCTACGTATTCTTTACCACGCGCCAGATCGGCATCAGCCTGTCGCAGCGCGCCCGTAACAGCGACGCAGTGGTGGCCATCGACATGACGCTCGATGACCTGGCGGCCAGCCTGGGAAATCTGCGCCTGACGCCCCACAGCGAACTGGCGCTGGTGGACGAGAACGACAAGGTGATCGCCTACGGTGACATGGGTCGGGTACTGGAGCAGGACGGCGACAACTTCCGCTTCCGCAGCCTGGCCGAACTGGACGTGTCGAGCCTGTCGCTGTTGTCGGCCAAGTCCAGGGCGGGCGAGCAGCGCGCCCTCTACGATGTCAACGGCAGGGAATGGCTGGGCCTGTCCCTGCCCTTCAACGTCATCGACGGCCACACCCTCAATCTGCTGATTGCCGCGCCCGGCGACGAACTGCTGGGTCAACTGGATCGCAATCGCAAGACACTGGTACTGGTGGCGCTGCTGCTGGTGATCGCCTTCCTGCCGCTGGGCTGGTGGGCTGGCCGTGCCATCGGGCGCAGCATGGAACGGCTGGCGCTGCAGGCCGGGCGCATGTCGCGCTTCGACTTCCGTACCCAGGACCGCAAACGCAGCGTGCTGCGCGAAGTCAATATGCTGACCCAGATGGTGGACCACGTCAGCCTGACGGTAGAAGCCTTCCTCGATATCAGTGCCATCCTCAGCACGGAAATCCATGTCGAAGAAATGTTGCAGCAGGTGCTGGAGAAATTCGTCCAGGCCACCCGCTGCGATGGTGGAGCAGTCTACCTGTGGCAGCGCGAGAGCCGGCAGATGCAGCGTGCGGCCGCCTACGGGCAGCAATGCGGACTGACCGATACCATGGCCTACGAGGAACACGGCCCTGCCGCCGACATGGCCCGCGAAACCGACGACAACTGCCTGCGCGTGGAACTGGACCTGCGCGGCCGCAACGGTTCGCTGGAAGGGCTGCTGGTGCTGATGCATGCGCACGACAGCGCTCATGAGGATCCGCGCTTCCTGGCCTTTGCGCGCAGGCTGTCGGGCATGCTGGCCGTGGCCATCGAAACGCGCCAACTGATCGCCGGACAGAAGGCCCTGCTGGAATCCCTGATCCGCCTGATGGCCGACGCCATCGATGCCAAGAGCCCCTATACCGGTGGCCACTGCGAACGCGTGCCGCACCTGGCCATCATGCTGGTGGAGAGCCTGGAACAGGAGCGCGACGGTCGCTACGCCGACTTCAGCCTCAACGAGGACCAGCGCTACGCCTTCCAGCTGGCCGCGCTGCTGCACGATTGCGGCAAGGTCACCAGTCCCGAGCACATCGTGGACAAGGCCACCAAGCTGGAAGTGATCCACAACCGTATCCACGAAGTGCGGATGCGCTTCGAGGTCTTGTGGCGCGATGCCGAACTGGAGCTCCTGCACGAGTACCTGCCTGCGCTGGCACCAGCACAGGCCGAGGCGCTGCGACTGCGACTTGAGGAAAGGCGCAAGCGACTGCACGAGGATTTCGCCTTTGTCGCGCAATGCAATGTGGGAGGCGAGGCGATGTCGGAACAGGCCATCGCGCAGTTGCGCCAGATTGCCGCGCAGACCTGGCAACGTCACTTCGACGACAGCCTCGGACTGGCCGATGAAGAAGCCCGGCGCCTGGCGGCAGCGCGTGGCGGCCAGCCGGCCCAGGCATTGCCGCAGACCGAGCAGCTGCTGGCCGATCGGCCGGAACACATGGTGGCGTGGGATGAGGAACATCGTCCGGCGGTCGAACGCGATGACCCGCGCAACACACTGGGTTTCAACATGAAGCTGCCGCGCTATCGGCAGAACATGGGCGAACTGCACAACCTGACGGTACGGCGCGGCACGCTGACCGAGGAAGACCGCTTCGCCATCAACAACCACATCGTGCAAACCCTGGTGATGCTCAAGAGCCTTCCCTGGCCCGATTCGCTCAAGAGCGTGCCCGACACGGCCGCCAACCATCACGAGAAAATGGACGGCACCGGCTACCCACGTGGCCTGCTGGCGGGCGACCTGCCCTTGCAGGACCGCGTGATGGCGCTGGCCGATGTGTTCGAAGCGCTGACCGCGGCAGATCGTCCCTACAAGCCGGCCAAGACCTTGTCGGAATCGCTGCGCATCATGGCCTTCATGTGCCGCGACCGCCATCTGGATGCGGATTTGTTCCGCTATTTCCTGCGCAGCCGGCTGTGGCAGAACTATGCCGATGACATGCTGCGACCGGCGCAACGCGACGAGGTCGATATCGCAGGCATCGAAGCATTGCTGGTGCCCCCGCCGGCCTGAAGCGCAGGCAGGCCTGGGCCGGCCAGCACTTCCGGCGTAGAATCGGCGGCTGCCGACATTGGCACACCCTCTTATCCCTTGCGAACGCATTCCATGACGCACAAGATCTTCTGGTCGGCGCCTTACCAGACCGAACTTGATACCGTGATCACCCACCTCGATGGCGATCAGGTCCAAGTGGCCGACACCATCTTCTTCGCCTTCTCCGGCGGACAGGAGAGCGACGCCGGCACACTCGGCGGCCATCCTGTCCTCACGGCGGAAAAGCGCGACATGTCCATCGTCTACACGCTGCCGGCCGGGCATGGATTGCAGGTCGGCGATGCAGTGAAGATGCATATCGACTGGGAGCGCCGGTACCGCCTGATGCGCCTGCATTTCGCCGCCGAGATGGTATTGCAGCTGGTGTACCAGTTGCGCCCCGGGATCGAACGCATCGGCGCCCATATCGCAGCGGACAAGGCGCGCGTGGATTTCGCCAGCGAGACCAGCCTGGCGCCGTTGTTCGGGGAAATCGAGGCCGCCACGCAACGGCTGGTCACAGCGGGATTGCCGATCGTCACCGCCTTCAGCGATGAACAGGCCGGGCGTCGCTATTGGGAAGTCGAAGGCTTCGCGCGCATGGCCTGCGGCGGCACGCACCCGCGCACCACGGCCGAAGTGGGCCAGATTCGGCTCAAGCGCAAGAACACCGGTAAAGGCAAGGAACGCATCGAGATCATGCTCGATGCCGGCCTGCAGACTGCCTGAATATCAACAGAGGGCTTGACCATTTCCATCCCGTTGATCCCCGAGGAAGAAGTCGAACTGACGGCTATCCGCGCACAAGGCGCAGGCGGACAGAACGTCAACAAGGTATCGAGCGCGATCCACCTGCGCTTTGACATCCACGCCTCTTCCTTGCCGGATGAGATCAAGCAACGTCTGCTGACATGGTCGGACCAGCGCATCAGCAAGGACGGCGTCATCATCATCAAGGCGCAGACACATCGCAGCCAGGAAAAGAACAAGGCGGAAGCCTTGCAGCGCCTCCAGGAAATGCTGGCCCTGGCCGCGGCGGTACCGGTGCCGCGCCGCCCGACCCGCCCGACCCGTAGTTCCCAGCGGAAACGACTGCAGAGCAAGACACAGCGCGGCGAGATCAAATCGATGCGCGGCAAGGTGCGCGACTGATGCCGGCCCGGGCCGCCGAACAGGGTCAGCGAGGACCGCAAGAATTCCCGCCTGGCTCCAGGGTAACGAGGTAACATGGACTTTTGCATCGCAAAGGGATGATCCATGGGCAAGCCATCAAGCGAGCAAGCCATGGTCAGGCGATGAACACACCGGGTCAATTTCATCAATGGAGGGGGATGTCACCATGTCGGAAGCAAAGAAATATCGTCTCGTCACGCGCAGCGACTTCGATGGTCTGGTCTGTGCAGTCTTGTTGAAGCATCTGGACATGATCAACGAGATCCTGTTCGTCCACCCCAAGGACATGCAGGATGGCAAGATCGCCATCAGCGACAACGACATCACCACCAACCTGCCCTTCGTTGCGGGCGTGCATCTGGCCTTCGATCACCATCTGTCCGAAACCATCCGCAACACTGGTGAACGCAAGAACCACGTGATCCATCCGGAGGCGCCGTCGGCTGCGCGCGTGGTGTATGACTACTACGGTGGTGACAAGACTTTCCCGGCGGCATGGGCCGACATGATGGCCGCCGTCGACAAGGGTGACTCCGCCCGCTTCAACGAGGAGGAAGTGCTCAACCCGCAAGGCTGGGACCTGCTGAACTTCCTCATGGATGCGCGCACCGGCCTGGGGCGCTTCCGCGATTTCCGCATCTCCAACTACAACCTGATGATGGACCTGATCGAGCTGTGCAAGACGCACACCATCGATCAGATCATGGATTCGCCGGACGTCAAGGAACGTCGCGAGCTGTATTTCGAACATGCGGAGAAATGCAAGGAGCAGATCCGCCGCTGCGCCACGATACACAAGAACCTGGTCGTGCTGGACCTGCGCAAGGAAGAGACCATCTTCGCCGGCAACCGCTTCATCATCTACGCCCTGTTCCCGCAGACCAACATTTCCATCCACGTACTGTGGGGCCTGAAGAATCAGAACACCGTCTTCGCCACCGGGAAGTCCATCCTCAACCGCAGCTCCAAGACCAATATCGGTGCACTGATGCTGGAATACGGCGGCGGCGGACACGAGAACGCCGGTACCTGCCAGGTGGACAACGAACGTGCAGAAGAGGTGCTGGAGGCCTTGATCACACGGATCAACAAGGACGGCTGAAAAGCACGCAGCGCCTGCCGGCCGGCCCCCGACTTGGGCCGCACGGCGGGCCTCTGCTTGCTACCGTGCATGGTGGCGGCGGTCCGCACCGCCACGGTACCGCTACGTCATCAGCGCTGTCGACGCGACAGGCGTTTCGTCTTTCCGCAAGCACCATCACGCTGGCGCATGAGCGTGCATGCTTCATCAGTTCAATCACCCGCCCGTCGCTGCATGTCTTCATGCGACGCCAGCGCGGAATTTGCCTTTGGCGGCTCTTCAGCCCGCCGTCTGCCGTGCCGTTAACTGTCTGTGATGTCTGCGATGTCTGTGAAATGAGGTGCAGCACTTCCGGGAGGAATGATGAAGCTCAACGATTTCAGGATCGGCATGCGACTGGGGTTCCTGGCGGCACTGTTGCTGGCAGCGACCGCCTTCGTCGGAGTACGTGGCTGGCTGGTGCTGGACGAGATCTACGGCCAGGGCGCGCAGGCGATGCAGAAAGGCGCGCTGATCGAACAGTCGGTGGACGCCGCACGCAGTGCCCAGGTGCAGTTCAAGATCCAGGTGCAGGAGTGGAAGAACACCCTGTTGCGCGGCAAGGACCCTGACGCCTTCAACAAATATCGCCAGGCATTCATCGATGAGAGCGCCGCCACCCAGGCCTCGCTGAAGAAGCTGGAGAAGCTCATGCCGCAGATCGGCATGAGCCAGGAGGCAGCGCGCAAGGCACAGGAGGCGCATGCCGAGCTGCTGACCAGGTACCTCGATGCCTTGAAGGCTTATGCCTCCGACGACCCGGCATCGGTCGCCCGGGTGGACGAACAGGTCAAAGGTGTAGACCGCCTGCCGACCAGGATGATCGACGACATCGTCGCCGCCGTACTGGCCCATGCTCACCAGATGCGCGACGAGATCAACGCCGACAGCCAGGCCGACTACCTGCATGCGCGGACATTGCTGAGCGCGTCCATTGCGCTGTCGTTGCTGGTGGGCATCGGCATCACCTGGTGGCTGGTGCGCAGCATCGTGCGACCGCTCGGCGTGGCGGTGCAGATTGCGCAGACCGTCGCCGCAGGTGACCTGCGTTCGGACGTCGCTGTATCGGGCAAGGATGAAACCGCGCAGTTGCTGCATGCGTTGAAGGAGATGAACGGCAACCTGGCCAACATCGTTTCGGAAGTGCGACACGGTACCGGCGCCATCACGGTCGCTGCCACCGAAATCGCCAACGGCAACCGCGACCTGTCGGAACGCACCGAGGAACAGGCCAGCTCGCTGGAAGAAACCGCAGCCTCGATGGAGGAGATCACCTCCACCGTGCAGAAGAACGCCGACAACGCCCACCATGCCAACCAGCTTGCCGGAGCCGCCTCCGGCGTCGCCGTGCGTGGTGGGCAGATGGTCGGGGCGGTGATCGAAACCATGCAGGCCATCGAAGAGAGTTCGCGCAGGATTGTCGACATCATCGGAGTGATCGACGGTATTGCCTTCCAGACCAATATCCTGGCGCTCAATGCGGCGGTGGAAGCCGCACGCGCCGGCGAGCAGGGGCGCGGCTTTGCGGTGGTGGCGTCCGAGGTGCGCTCGCTGGCCCAGCGATCGGCCACGGCGGCCCGGGAAATCAAGGAACTGATCAACGACTCGGTCGGCAAGATCAATGCCGGTACCTCACTGGTCGGTGGCGCCGGCGATACGATGCAGGAGATCGTAGCCTCGGTCCAGAAGGTCGCCGCCATCATGGACAACATCACCGATGCCAATCGCGAACAGAGTGCTGGCATCGACGAGGTCAACAAGGCCGTGGTGCAGATGGATATGGTCACCCAGCAGAACGCGGCGCTGGTCGAGCAGGCCGCAGCGGCGGCCGAGAGCCTGCAGGTTCAGGCCGAAGGCCTGGAGCGGGCGGTGGCGGTGTTCAAGCTGAGGTAGGAAGCGGAGGCGGCTATAAGGAAAAAGGCATGTCGGAGCCCGACATGCCTTTTGATTTTTTGCCCCAACGCCGGGTTACCGGGTTTACGCCAGCTTTTCAAACACCAGGTCCCACACCCCATGCCCCAGACGCAGGCCACGGTTCTCGAACTTGGTGGTGGGACGATAATCCGGACGCGGTGCATAGCCCGAGGGATCGGTAGAGGTGTTCTTCAGCGTCAGCTCCGCGCCCAGCACTTCCAGCATCTGGATCGCATAGTCTTCCCAGTCGGTGGCGCAGTGGATGTAACCGCCCACGGCCAGGCGCGAGCTCAGCAGCTGCACCAACGGCGCCTGGATCAGGCGGCGCTTGTTGTGGCGCGCCTTGTGCCAGGGATCGGGGAAGAACACGTGCACGCCCGCCAGGGCGCCTGGCACGATCATGTTGTTGAGCACTTCCACGGCGTCGTGCTGGATGATGCGCACGTTATCCAGGTTGCCTTCACCGGCCAGTTTCAGGTAGCTGCCCACGCCGGGCGTATGCACTTCCACGCCGATGAAATTCTTTTCCGGCATCAATGCGGCGATCTTGGCGCTGGTCTCGCCCATGCCGAAGCCGATCTCCAGCACGGTCGGCGCCGAGCGGCCGAAAGCGGCCTGCAGATCCAGGGCTTGCTTGGCATAGGGCAGCATGAACCTGGGGCCCAGTTCTTCCAGCGCACGACCCTGTGCATTGGAGACGCGCCCGGTGCGCGTGACGAAGCTGCGGATGCGGCGCTCGCTCGGATCATAGAAAAGCGGCTTGCCGGATTTGTTCTCAGACATGGATGACTCGTGAATCGGTGAAGCGCGGCCCTGAATCCCTCGTGTGCCGGAGGCTTCCGGCGGCAGGCCGCATGCGGTATGGAGCGGGTGAAGGGGATCGAACCCTCGTCTTAAGCTTGGGAAGCTTCTGCTCTACCATTGAGCTACACCCGCGTGTGGGTGGGCATTATACCGGGTTACGACGGGTCTTTTCCAGCATCGGGGATTGACCAAGGGGAGGATTGACGAGAAGTCAGCATCGTCAGGACCGCGGCCCGCCTGTCCAGCATGCAGCGATCTGCACATGCTTGAGCTGATGGAAGCGGTCCGCTACCTCACAGGCCTGCCCCGACGATCAGTGGCGCATGGTGATGCTGAATCGGGCACATCCCCCCCTCAACGATCTTCCGGCAACAACCCATGCTCCTCAATCGCCTTGCGCGCCGCCGGCTCTGCAAACATCGTCAGAAAGGCCCGTGCGGCGACAGCAGAAGCAGAGTGCGCGCCCACTGCACCGGCATAGACGGTGTAGTTCTGGATGGCGGCGGGTAAGGGACCGACCAGGTGGGCGCCTTTGACCTGCAGGATTTCGCTCTGCTGATGCAGTGCCAGCGCGGCGCTGCCATCGACCAGCTTTTCGGCCACCAGACCGCCAGGCACCAGGACTTCCTTGGCATGCATCTGGGCGGCGATGCCGAGTTTCTCAAACAGCTTTTCCAGATAGATCCCGCTTGACCCTCCGGCCTTGGGATCGATCAGCGCTACCGATGGCGCGTCCAGCAATGCTTTCCTGAACTGGGCGACGGTGGCGATGGCCGGCGCCGGGGCGCCCTGCTTTACCGCAACCGCGATGCCCACGCGCGCAATCGGGCGGCTGCTTGCCAGGTTGAGATAGCCATCCTTGCCCAGGCCTTTCAATACGCCGTCTGGCACGACGACCACATCAAAAGCGGCACCTGAGCGCACACGTCTGTCCATGACGCCCGCGGTGGCGTTTTCCACTGTCACATGGATGCCGCTGCGCTGCTCAAGGTCGGCTGCCACGGTGCGGACGACGGGTGCAATGGCGCCGGCAGCAAGGATCTTGAGATCGCCGGCCGCGGCGGGCAGTGCGATCAGGGCGGACAAGGCGGCGGCTACAAGAAGCGGGAGACAGAACGGGCGCACGATTTCTCCAGAGGTGGAAGTGCAGCGGATGGGAACAGAGGAAGGAAAGCAGAAAGCGCGTCGGCGCTGATTATACGACGCGTGAAGGTGGAGCGTTTGTTCCCTGCTGGCAGGCCTTGCATGAAGACGACCGGCGACGTTGACGTAGAACGGACTGGAGCGGATTGCGCCGATGGCGACGACAATCCCGATCCATCCCCCGCCCCGCTCAGGTCTGCATCTCTGCGATCAACGCGATGATCTGAGCGCCGTAGGTTTCCAGCTTTTTCTCACCCACGCCGGTGACGTGGCGCAGGTCATCCAGCGATTGCGGTCGGGCCTTGGCGATTTCGCGCATGGTCGCATCGTGGAAGATGACATAGGCCGGGACATTGTGGGCGCGCGCGGTTTCGACGCGCCACCAGCGCAGCTTTTCGAAGAGCGCCTGTTCTTCGGTGTCGAGATCGGTCTCGACGAAACCGGAACGCTGGGAGCTGCGCTTGGCCTTTTCCGGCTTGCGGTAACGGCGCAATTGCACCTGCTGTTCACCCCGCAGCACCGGGCGGGCGGCTTCGGTGAGCTTGAGGGCGCTGTAGTTCTCGGCATCCACCGTCAGCAGTCCCAGGGCGATGACCTGGCGCAGGATGGCACGCCATTCGGCTTCGCCACGATCGCTGCCCACGCCGAAGACGGAGAGCTGGTCGTGCCGCCACTGCTTGACGCGCTCGCCGTCGATACCGCGCAGCACCTCGATCACATGACCTGGCGCGAAGCGCTGGTCGACCCGATAGACGGTGGACAGCAGCTTCTGCACCTCGACGGTGGCATCGAAGGACACCGGGGGCGTGAGGCAGGTATCGCAATTGCCGCAGGGGCCGGACTTCTCACCGAAGTAATCGAGCAGATGCACGCGCCGGCAGTGCAGGGTTTCGCACAGGGACAGCATGGCGTCGAGCTTGGTGCTCTGGACGCGTTTGAAACTGTCGTCGGCTTCGGATTCATCGATCATGCGGCGCTGCTGCACCACGTCCTGCAGGCCATAGGCCATCCAGGCGTCGGCGGGCAAGCCGTCACGGCCGGCGCGGCCGGTTTCCTGGTAATAGCCTTCCACGCTCTTGGGCAGGTCCAGGTGGCAGACGAAGCGTACGTCGGGCTTGTCGATACCCATGCCGAAGGCGATGGTGGCGACCATCACGATCCGGTCCTCGCGCAGGAAGCGCGCCTGGTTGGCGGTGCGCAGCGCGTAGTCCATCCCGGCATGGTAGGCCAGGGCATTGATGCCTTCGCCGCGCAGGAATTCGGCGGTTTCCTCGACCTTCTTGCGCGAGAGGCAATAGACGATGCCGGCATCCTCGGGGTGTTCGCTCTTGATGAAGTCCAGCAGCTGTTTGCGACCGTTGGCCTTTTCCACGATCTGGTAGCGGATGTTGGGGCGGTCGAAGGAAGAGACGAACTGGCGTGCATCTTCCAGTTGCAGGCGGTGGATGATTTCTTCGCGGGTCTGCTGGTCGGCGGTCGCCGTCAGGGCGATGCGCGGCACCTGCGGGAAGCGCTCGTGCAGTACCGACAGCTTGATGTATTCCGGCCGAAAATCGTGGCCCCATTGCGAGACGCAGTGCGCTTCGTCGATGGCAAAGAGGGAAATGCGGGAGGATTCGAGCAGTTCCAGGCAGCGCGGCGTCATCAGCCGTTCGGGGGCGACGTAGAGCAGGTCGAGGTCGCCCTGGCGCAGGCGGCGCTCGATCTGCATGGCTTCGTCGAAGCTCTGGGTGGAATTGAGGAAGGCGGCGCGCACGCCGACTTCGGCCAGCGCGTCCACCTGGTCCTGCATCAGGGCGATCAGCGGCGAGACCACCACGCCGGTGCCGGCGCGCAGCAAGGCCGGTACCTGGTAGCACAGCGACTTGCCGCCGCCGGTGGGCATGAGCACCAGGGCATCACCGCCTCCGGCGACGTGCTGGACGATCTCGCCCTGATGACCGCGAAAGGACGAATAACCGAACACCGTCTCCAGCACATGCAATGCGCGTTCTTGCTGGGTGGCGCCGGCGGGCAGGGAATCGAAATCGACCATGGAAAAACCTGAAGCTGCTGCGTAGCGAAGGCGCTATTTTATTGCAGCCAGCCCCGGGACACCGCGAACAACAGGAAAACACCCAGTACGGCTCGATAGATGATGAAGGGCCAGGTGGAGAAACGCTCCAGGAATTTCATCAATCCCCAGATGGCGGCAAAGGCCGAGACGCTCGCCACGGCCAGGCCAAACAGCAGGACACCCCAGGCTTCCAGGGGGATGTGGGCGTGCAGCAGCACGGCCAGTTCCTTGAGGCCCGCCAGGGCGATGGCCGGCAAACCCAGCAGGAAGGAGAAGCGTGCCGCCTCTTCCCGGCGGAAATTGAGGAACAGGGCCGCGGTGAGCGTGGAGCCGGAGCGGGAAACGCCCGGGATCAGCGCGCCAACCTGCGCCAGGCCGACGATGAGGGCGTCGCGCAGGCGCATCTGGTCGACGCTGCGGCGATGCCGGCAGACCAGTTCGGACAGCGCCAGCAGCAGCGCCATGACGATGCAGGACCAGCCGATCACGGACAGGCTGCGCAGCGGCGAGCCGCAGGCGTTGAGTACGTGCGACAGCGCCAGGCCGGCAATGCCGATGGGGATGGTCGCCAGGATGATGGCCACGGCCAGCTTGAACATGGGGTCGCTGAAATCGCGACGGCGCCAGGCCGCCAGGCTGCCGCCGGTGACGGCCGAGACATCGCGCCGGAAGTAGCTGATCACGGCGGCCAGCGCCGCCAGTTGCATGGCGGCCGAGAAGGCAGAACCCGGATCATGCCAGCCGAGAAAGGCCGGCACGATGCGCATGTGGGCAGTGGAGGAAATGGGGAGCAGTTCGGTGATGCCCTGGACGATGCCGAGGAAACCGATCTGCGCGTAGCTCAGGGAGGCAAAGCCGATATCAAGCCCGGCGCTGCAGACGTTGGCCATGGAGTGTGCTCTGAAGGGGGTGGCGAAAGAGAGTTGTGAACGCCGCCGGCATCTAGGGCCAGTTCACACTAAATCTGCGAGTGCGAACAGGCCATAGGACGGCGGGTGCTGCAGTGTACCGCGCCGGGGGCGGCGCTGGCTGACAGGGTCCTGACGCGGGCGTTTTACTCGACCCAGGCCACCACGCCGGTGTAGGCGGTGACCAGCACGATGATGCCGAAGACGATGCGATACCAGGCGAAGATCGTGAAATCGTGCGAGCTGATGTAGCGCAGCAGCCAGCGTACGCACAGGAAAGCGGAGACGAAGGCGGCTACCGTGCCCACCGTGAACAGGGGGACATCGGCCGCCGACAGCAGCGCGCGCTCCTTGTAGAGCGAATAGATGGTGGCGGCGAACAGGGTCGGGATGGCCAGGAAGAAGGAAAACTCGGTAGCGGCCTTGCGCGACAGGCCGAACATCATGCCGCCGATGATGGTGGCACCGGAGCGGCTGGTGCCGGGGATCAGGGCGAAGGCCTGGGCGATGCCGACCTTCAGCGCGTCCAGCGGGGTCATGTCGTCCACGGTTTCGACGCGGGCCGAGGCCATGCTCATGCGATCCTTGTTGCGACGTTCCACCCAGAGGATGATCAGGCCGCCGACGATGAAGGCGATGGCCACCGAGACCGGGTTAAACAGCACTTCCTTGATACGGCGACTGAACAGAAAGCCCAGGATGGCGGCCGGCAGGAAGGCAATGATCAGGTTGATGACCAGGCGCTGCGCCTTGCGGTCGGTGAACATGCCGCAGAGGACAGTGGCGATGCGCACGCGATATTCCCAGCAGACGGCGAGGATGGCACCGGCCTGGATCACGATTTCGAAGACGTCGGCTTTTTCCTTGGAGAAAGAGGGGCCGGTGAATTGCAGCAGGCTGTTGGCCAGGATCAGGTGGCCGGTGGAGGAGATGGGCAGGAATTCGGTCAGGCCTTCGACAATGCCCATGATGAGCGCCTTGAGCGCGAGGATGGTATCCATACGGTAGCTGGGGGTGGCTTTTTCTGAGGAGTTGAAGGGAAATGGTGCTGATCACGCAGGCTGGCCAGCGAAATCGGTACCGATATGGCCGGAATCGTTCAATTGCACCCTCAAGAAGGCACATCGACAAGCCCGCATCGGTGCAAACCGGCGTTTCGACCGCACGAACCTGAAAAAAGTGCAGTCGGTGCAGTGCAACAAATTCGGATTCTACCTTAGCAACGTGACAAAACTCGCGTTTTCCTTTGGTGATAACGCGCTACCATGCGGTTTTTCATTCACCTGCGGGAATCTGCATGAGCGCTTTCACCATCTATCACAACCCGCGTTGCGGCACCTCGCGCAATGTGCTGCAGGCGCTGCGGGACGGCGGCGTCGAGCCGACCATCATTGAATACCTGAAGACCCCGCCGGACCGGGCGACCCTCAAGCAGCTGATCGCCGCCATGGGCGTGCCGGTGCGCGAGGTGGTGCGGACCAAGGAAGCGCTGTACCAGGAACTCGGGCTGGATGCGGCCACGGTCAGCGATGAGCAATTGATCGATGCCATGCTGGAACATCCTGTGCTGATCAACCGCCCTATCGTCGTCGCGCCCAAGGGAACGATGCTGGTGCGTCCCAGCGAGCGGCTGGCGGAAATCTTTCCCTGAGCTTCCTTCCTGACATTTCCTGAACGCAATCGGGAGGCATCGGGACGGTATCCGCACCGTATCGGCAGTCATTTGACCTCAATCGCGCTATACTTGGCTGATCCGTGGTACAACGCGGGAGTTCTCTCCCCATCGAATCAGGAGCAGCGGTGCATCATCGACACGAAGAAAGTACTGCCGATCTGAAGGAGCTGACGACCATCGCTCCGATCAGCCGAGAAGCCCATGCCGCCCACCTCAAGGAAAAGGTGGATACCCGGCGCCTCATCGAAGATATCCGCGATGAAGCGCGACGGCGGCGCGAGGAAGCCTACTAACTACTTAGGGGCGAGCCTACCGGCGTCAGTTCGTGGCGCAGGCGCAGTCAGCGCCTCCAGTCTCGTCAGCCAGGCGATGGCCTGGCTACGGTCGTCGCCGCACATCTCTGCCGAAGGCTGCAGCCCTGCGCAGAAAGCCGGTCGCCCGGCCTGTCCGAATATCTTGCATCGCATGTCCTGATCCAATTGCACACACGGCACGTTGGCCGGCTTGCCGTCGGGCATACCGGGGATCGGGCTGGTGATGGAGGGGGCGATGCAGCAGGCGCCGCAGGCATCTCGGCACTTCATTTGGCTTCCTGTTGGGACGGTGGGCCTGCATTGTAGTCCATCGCCGCCTGCGGGCAGTGAAAGCCCACCGCTGTCACATTGCTTGCGTCCTGCTTGCGTCCTGCTTGCGCCAGCGGCTTGACGTCGGCGCAGCTTGCCACTTACAGTGCCCCGTCCCGGTCATTTTGCTTCTCATGTCTGCCTTATCCAAAGAACCGCGTTGGGAACGACGCAAGCAGGACCGCCCCCAGGAATTGCTGGCGGCGGCCCTGGAATTGTTCGTGGAGCGCGGCTATGCAGCGACCCGCCTGGAAGATGTGGCTACCCGCGCTGGTGTTTCCAAGGGCACCCTCTATCTCTACTTCGACAGCAAGGAAAGCCTGTTCAAGTCGGTGGTACGCACCAATATGCTGCCGCTGCTGGATCAGGCCGAAGCGCGCATCGCAGGCCACGCCGGCAGCAGTGCCGACCTGCTGCGCGACCTGATCATGCACTGGTGGGAGGCCGCCTCGCACTCCGGGGTGATGGGCATTGCCAAGCTGATGATGGCCGAATCCGGCAACTTCCCCGAACTTGCGCGTTTTTACCATGAAGAAATCACTGCCCGGGGCGACGCCACCGTGGTCCGCGTGCTGGAGCGCGGCATGGCATGCGGGGAGTTCAGACAGATCGATGCAGAAGCGATGAAAAAGGTCATCGTGGCTCCGGTGGTCATGCTCATGCTCTGGGATCAGTCACTGGCCCCCTGTGCAGTGGCCCCGATCGATCCACGCAGCTATCTGGAGAACATGATCGACCTCTGCCTCAATGGGCTAAGGGCCTGAAGCACGGGCTACAGATGGCCGCCCGCTACGCATCCGCCCCCGGATCGGCACGCAACAACAGGCCCATACTCGCATTGCATTGAGGAAAACCCGCAACAGAAGCGCCGGCCGCCGCTTTTTCCCGGCATAGATGGGCTGATTAGCTGGGCGGTGTTTGATAAAATGCTGCCTTTCCGTCGCTATTAGATTAGATCGAGCCACCGCCATGAATATCGAACAAGCCCGCTTCAACATGATCGAACAGCAAATCCGTCCCTGGAATGTGCTGGCGCAGGATGTGCTGGACCTGCTGATGGTCGTCAAGCGTGAAGAATTCGTCCCGGCCGCCTATCGCAGCCTGGCGTTCTTCGACACCGAGATCCCCCTGCCGGGCGGTGAAAACATGCTGGCCCCCAAGATCGAAGCGCGCATGCTGCAGGAAGCCAACGTCAAAAAGCACGAATACGTGCTGGAAATCGGCGCCGGTTCGGGATACATGGCGGCTCTGCTGGCGCACAAGGCGCGTCACGTGACCACCGTGGAAATCTCCCCCGAGCTGAAGACACTGGCCGAGCAGAACCTGTCCGACTACGGCGTGGCCAACGTGGATGTGCAACTGGGTAACGGCGCCCAGGGCTGGACCGGCGCCGACGGCAAGGCCGGCGAATACGACGTGATCGTCATTTCCGGTTCGCTGCCACTGCTGCCGGAAGCCTTCGGCAAGCAACTGAAGGTGGGTGGCCGCCTGCTGGCCATCGTCGGTTCCGCACCGGTAATGGAGCTGCAACTGATCACCCGCACTTCGGAACATGTCTTTGAAACCGTGAACATCGTGGAAACCATGGCCAAGCCGCTGCATGCAGCGCTGGTGCCGTCCCACTTCACGTTCTGAACCTGACAGGAAAGCATCATGGAGCACATCTCCGCCCCGGAACTGGCCGCCTGGATCAATGATCCCGACCGCCCCACGCCCCTGCTGCTGGACGTGCGCGAGCCCTGGGAACACCAGACCTGCCACATCGCCGGTACGCAACTGGTGCCGATGAACACCATTCCCGGCCGTTTTTCCGAGCTCGACGAAGAACAGCCGGTAGTGTGCATCTGCCACCATGGCGGCCGCAGCATGCAGGTCGCGGCTTTCCTGGAGCGCCAGGGCTTCACCAAGGTCATCAACCTGAGTGGCGGCGTGCATGCCTGGGCCACGCAGGTCGATCCGACCATGCCGACCTACTGAGTCGACGCTTCCCTCCCGCCATGTGGCCCGGTCAGACCGGATCGCATGGCGCGGCAAGGCGGCCTGCCTTCTTCTACGGGTCGCCCTTCCCTACCTCGCTCAGCTCACCACTTCCTTCACTTCTTGCACTTTCTGCAGTGAAGGTGCCGCCTTCAAGGCGTACAAAGACGCTGCCAGCACGCGTTCACCTTCCACGACCAGGTCAAAACTCTCGGGTGAAAAGAACCAGTCCGTCAGCAAGCCACTGAAGGTCGCATGGGCCATCAGGCAGGCCAGGCGGATGTCCAGCGTGGCCGGCAGTTGCCCACGCGCTACCGCATTGCCGAGGATCTGCTCGAGTCGCAACATACCGTCGACGTGGCACTCACGCTGCCGGATCAGGATGGGGTCGTGGGCATCGGCAAACTCGCACTTGTTGAAGATGATGTCGAACACGCGCCGGCAGCGCTCATCGGTTGCGGCCATCGTCAGCACGTAGATGCCGCTGCGCAGGAACTGTCCCAGCGGATCGGCCACCTGCGGGCTGGCGTTCTCTTCCAGCACGGCCTCCATCGGCAGGCGCACGCGCTCGCACATGGCGTCGAAAAGGTCGCTCTTGTTCTTGAAATGCCAATAGATCGCGCCCCGCGTGACGTCGGCCGCCTTGGCGACGTCGGCCAGCGAGGTCTGCGAAACACCGCGTTCATGGAATACCTGCTCGGCAGCATCAAGGATGCGGGCGCGCGTTTCCAGTGCTTCTTCCTTGGTGGAACGGGCCATCTCAGCAACCTCCGGAGAGCATCCAGTTGGAATCATCCATCGGCAAGCTTTGCTGCGTGCGCACATCTTCAGTGAACATTATTTGAACCTGAACAATCGCGCTTAAGCAGAAACTGTCATGGAGTGGAAAGAATTCGTCGTACACAATATCGGGCCATCTGTTTTGTCTTGCCGAGACCCGCTTATCGCGACGGGCCATGCGGAAGAGCTCGGTTTCAACACTGCGGAAACGGTATCAGAGTGCCTTCTGCAGGAAAATGCAAGGAATCGCTCATATTTAGCTACGCCGTTTCGAACAAGTTTGTTAAATTAATGTGATGTTTCGGAGAAATACATACATACATGAATGTATGTATAATAGCATCCGCTTCAAGCCCCTGTCGTAAGTCCTTTGCAAAAATTCGTCGCCCTAGCCGGGAAGCGGGCGGGGGATTTTTCGCATTGCAACAATGCCTCATCCTGCCGTCCCGCCAACTTCAGCCGGCGACGACAGGCACAGCATCATCGTCATCACCGGTTTTACCGAATTCGTTTCATCGCCGCCCTGGCGGCTTCAACTTTACTTTCGTGCGAGATATCTATGAGCTCAGTCAGTCGTTTCACGCGCCTTACCATGACCGTCGCCGTTGCCGCTGCGCTGGTCGCCTGCGGACAGAAACCCGCCGCCCAAGGCGGCCAGATGCCGCCGGCAGAGGTGTCGGTGGTGACCATCGCCCCGCAACGCGTGGCCATTACCAATGAACTGCCGGGCCGGGTGGAAGCCTTCCGTGTGGCGCAAGTACGCGCACGGGTGGCCGGTATCGTGCAAAAGCGCGTCTTCAAGGAAGGCAGCGAGGTCAAGGAAGGCCAGGTCCTGTTCAAGATCGATCCGGCCCAGTACAAGGCCAGCCTGGAAAGCGCACAAGCCACACTGGCACGTGCCCAGGCCAACCTGACCCAGACCTCGTTGACGGCGCAACGCTACAAGCCGCTGGTGGAAGTCAACGCCGTCTCCAAGCAGGAATATGACAACGCGGTCGCTGCCCAGAAGCAGGCAGAAGCCGACGTGGCCGCCGGCAAGGCTGCCGTGCAGACCGCCAGCCTGAACCTGGGCTATGCCACCGTGACCTCGCCCATCTCCGGCCGCATCGGTCGCGCGCTGGTGACCGAGGGCGCGCTGGTGGGGCAGGGCGATGCTACCCAGCTGGCGCTGGTGCAGCAGCTCGATCCGGTCTATGTCAACGTCACCCAGTCCAGCGCCGACCTGTTGAAGCTGCAGCAAGCCATGGCGGCGGGCCAGTTGAAGAGCGTGGGCGAGAACAAGGCCAGCGTGACCCTGGTGCTGGAAAACGGCCAGCCCTATGAACAACCGGGCAAGCTGCTGTTCTCCGACATCAGCGTGGACGAGAGCACCGGTTCGGTCTCGCTGCGCGCCGAGTTCCCCAACCCCAAGCGCCTGCTGCTGCCGGGTACCTATGTGCGTACCAAGATCGAACAGGCAGTGGACGAACAGGCCCTGCTGGTGCCACAACAGGCTGTGATGCGTGATGCCGGCGGCTCGTCGGTGCTGGTGGTCAATGCCGAGAACAAGGTCGAGCCACGTCCGGTCAAGACGGGCGGTGCGCGTGGCAACAACTGGCAGGTCCTGGACGGCCTGAAAGAGGGTGACCGCGTGATCGTGGAGGGCCTGCAGAAGGTTCGCCCGGGCGCTTCGGTCAAACCGGTGCAATGGAATCCCGCGGGCGCTCCCGCACAAGCGCAAGGCCAACCGGCCAAGCAAGACCCGAGCGCCCAACCGAAAGCTAACTAAGAGGCTGCCAGATGGGAAAGTTTTTTATTGATCGCCCCGTATTCGCGTGGGTGCTAGCGATCTTCATCATGCTGGCCGGTGCGCTGGCCATCACCGGCCTGCCGGTGTCCCAGTACCCCAACATCGCGCCGCCGACCATCGTGGTCACGGCGACCTACCCGGGTGCGACCGCACAGACCCTGGACGATTCGGTGACCAGCCTGATCGAACAGGAAATGAACGGCGCCGATGGCCTGCAATACATCGAGTCGCAAAGCCAGGCCAATGGCCAGGTGCAGATCACCATCACCTTCTCGCCGGAAACCAATCCGGACCTGGCGGCGGTGGATGTGCAGAACCGCCTGAAGCGCGTCGAGGCCCGTCTGCCGGCTGCGGTGACGCAGCAGGGCGTGCAGGTGACCAAGTCGCGTTCCAACTTCCTGCTCTTCATCGGTCTTTCCTCGACCGATGGCAAGCTCGATCCGGTGGCGCTGGGTGACTATCTGTCGCGTAACGTCCTGAACGAAATCAAGCGTGTCCCGGGCGTGGGTCAGGCACAGCTGTTCGGTACCGAACGCGCCATGCGCATCTGGATCGATCCGAACAAGCTGATCGGCCTGAACCTGACCCCGGCAGACGTGACCGCAGCCATCCAGGCACAGAACGCGCTGGTGGCCGGCGGTACACTGGGCGCCCTGCCCAGCCCGGGCACCCAGCAGATCGCCGCCACCGTGGTGGTGAACGGTCAGCTGACTTCGCCCGAGCAGTTCGGCAACATCGTACTGCGCGCCAATGCCAACGGTTCGTCGGTGCGACTGCGTGATGTCGCCCGGGTCGAGGTTGGTGGCCAGAGCTACGACACTTCCGGTCGTCTGGACGGCAAGCCCTCCTCCTTCATCGGCGTGCAGCTCTCGCCCACCGCCAATGCGCTGGGCACCGCTACGGCCGTACACAAGAAGATGGACGAGCTGGCCAAGTACTTCCCCACTGGCGTGAAGTACACCATCCCCTACGACACCTCCAAGTTCGTCAAGATCTCGATCGAAGAAGTGGTCAAGACCCTGATCGAAGCGATCGTGCTGGTGTTCCTGGTGATGTTCCTGTTTCTGCAGAACATCCGCTACACCATCATCCCCACCATCGTGGTGCCGGTGGCGCTGTTGGGTACCTTTGCCACGCTGCTGCTGTTCGGCTTCTCGATCAACGTGCTGACCATGTTCGGCATGGTGCTGGCCATCGGTATCCTGGTGGACGATGCGATCGTGGTGGTGGAAAACGTCGAACGCATCATGAGCGAGGAAGGGCTCTCGCCGGCTAACGCCACCCGCAAGGCCATGGGCCAGATCAGCGGCGCGCTGATCGGTATCACCCTGGTGCTGATCGCGGTGTTCATCCCGATGGCCTTCTTCGGCGGTGCCGTGGGTGCGATCTATCGTCAGTTCTCGCTGTCGATGGTGGCTTCGATGGTGTTCTCGGTGTTGATGGCCTTCACGCTGACGCCGGCGCTGTGCGCCACCATCCTCAAGCCGGTCGAAAAGGGTCATCACCACGAGAAGAAGGGCTTCTTCGGCTGGTTCAACCGCAAGTTCAACAGCACCGCCGCCGGCTATCAGGGCGTGATCGCCCGCATGCTGAACAAGGCTGGCCGCTACATGATCGTCTATGTCGTGATCGTGGCCTGCGTGGGCTTGCTGTACGTGCGCCTGCCCGCCTCCTTCCTGCCCAATGAAGACCAGGGCTACATCATCACCAACGTCCAGTTGCCGCCGGGCGCAAGCACGGCGCGCACCACCGAGGTGGTCAAGAAGATCGAAGAGTATTACCTCAAGGACCCGGCAGTGGAACACGCCATTGCTGTGCTGGGCTTCTCGTTCTCGGGTAATGGTCAGAATGCGGCACTGGTGTTCACCCCGCTGAAGGACTGGTCCGAACGCGACAAGTCCCAGTCGGCGGATGCCGTCGCGGGCAAGGCCTTCGGTGCGTTCTCGCAGATCAAGGATGCGATCGTGTTCCCGCTGAACCCGCCGCCGATCCCGGAACTGGGTAATGCCACCGGCTTCACCTTCCGTCTGCAGGATCGCGCCGGGATGGGCCACGCTGCACTGGTGCAGGCCCGCAACCAGATCCTGGGCATGGCTTCGCAGAGCAAGGTGCTGGCCGGTGTGCGTCCGGAAGGTCTGGAAGATGCGCCGCAGTTGCAACTGGACATCGACCGCGACAAGGCCAACGCCCTGGGCGTGCCGTTCTCGGCAATCAACAGCGTGCTGTCCACGGCGCTGGGCTCGTCCTACGTGAACGACTTCCCCAACCTGGGTCGTCAACAGCGCGTGATCGTACAGGCTGACGCCACCCGTCGTCTGCAACCGGAAGACCTGACCAACCTGTACGCCCGCAATTCCAATGGCGGCATGGTGCCGTTCTCGGCCTTCGTCACCGCGAAGTGGATCAATGGTCCGGTGCAGCTGATCCGCTACAACGGCTACCCGGCCATGAAGATCGCCGGTGGCGCTGCTCCTGGCCGCAGTACCGGTGAGGCGATGGCGGAGCTGGAATCCTTTGTGGCCAAGCTGCCGCCTGGCTTCGGCTTCGAATGGACTGGCCAGTCGCTGGAAGAAAAGACCTCCGGCAACCAGGCTCCCGCCCTGTATGCACTGTCGCTGATCGCGGTGTTCCTGGTGCTGGCGGCGCTGTATGAAAGTACGTCCATTCCGCTGGCGGTGATGCTGGTGGTGCCGCTGGGCATCCTGGGTGCGCTGCTGGGCGTGACGTTGCGCGCCATGCCAAACGACGTGTACTTCAAGGTGGGCATGATCGCGGTGGTGGGTCTGTCGGCCAAGAACGCGATCCTGATCATCGAATTCGCCAAGGATCTGCAGGCGCAGGGCAAGGGGTTGATCGAGGCGACGCTTGAGGCGGTTCACCTGCGTTTCCGTCCGATCATCATGACCTCGCTGGCCTTCATCCTCGGTGTGCTGCCGCTGGCGATTGCCTCCGGCGCCGGCTCTGCCAGCCAGCGCGCCATCGGTACCGGCGTGATGGGCGGCATGATCACGGCGACCGTACTGGCGGTGTTCCTGGTGCCGATCTTCTTCGTGGTCGTGCGCAAGATATTCAAGGGTAGCGATCGTCAGCGCAAGTTCGACGCTGACCATTCGCCCAAGATCAATGTGGAGAACAACAATGGCTAATCTGTCGTTGCCGCGCTCGCCGCGCCTGCTGCAAATGTGCGCAGCGCTGCTGGTGGCCGGTGTCCTGGGGGGCTGCTCGCTGGCCCCCACTTATGAGCGTCCGCAAGCGCCGGTGGAAGCCGCCTATCCGGCGGATGCCGCTGGCCGTGCCGAGCTGCAGGCTGTCAACCTGGGCTGGCGCCAGTTCTTCCCCGACCAGCGGCTGCAGCAGCTGATCGCGGCCGCTCTGGAGAACAACCGCGACTTGCGCACTGCCGTGCTCAACATCGAAGAAGCCCGGGCGCAATACCAGATCGCCCGTGCCGATCTCCTGCCCAATCTGAACGTCACTGGCAATGCTGCGCGTACCCGTACGTCGGCCAGCCAGTCGCTGACGGGCCAGCCTGTGATCAGCAACAGCTACCAGGTGGGCCTGGCGGTGCCAGCCTACGAGCTGGACTTCTTCGGTCGCGTGCGCAACCTCAAGGATGCGGCGCTGGCCAGCTATCTGAGTACCGAAGAGGCACAGAAGTCGGCACAGATCAGCCTGGTCGCGCAGGTGGCGCAGGCCTACCTGTCCGAGCGCTCCTATGCCGAGCAGCTGCAACTGGCCAATGACACCCTCAAGTCGCGTGAATCCAATCTGGATCTGGCGCAAAAGCGTTTCGACGTAGGTGCCAGTTCTGCGCTGGATTTTCGCCTGACGCAGACGCTGGTGGAATCGGCTCGTGTGGCCAAGGCCCAGTTGGAACGTCAGCGTGCACAAGCCGAGAACGCCCTCACGCTGCTGGTGGGCAAAAAGGTGGGCGACCTGCCACCCGCGCAACTGCTGTCGGATGAAAAGATCGTGACCGACATCCCCGCTGGACTGCCTTCGGAGCTGCTGACCAATCGCCCTGACATCCGCTCGGCCGAGCAGAGCCTGCTGGCAGCCAATGCCAACATCGGTGCGGCGCGTGCGGCATTCTTCCCGCGCATCTCGCTGACAGGCAGCTTCGGCAGCGCCAGCAGCACACTGGGTGGATTGTTCGAGAGTGGTTCGGGCGCATGGAGCTTCGGCCCCTCACTCTCGCTGCCCATCTTCGATTTCGGCCGCAACAGCGCCAATCTGGACCTGGCTGAAGTACGCAAGAACAAGGCTGTAGTGAGCTATGAGAAGACCATCCAAACGGCCTTCCGCGAAGTTGCCGACGCGCTAGTCGCGCGCGGGACTCTGGATGACCAGGTCAAGGCGCAGGAGGCTTTCCTGGCGGCCCAGCAGGAGCGGCTGAAGTTGACTGATCTGCGTTTCAAGAACGGGATTGCGTCTTCACTGGATCAGCTTGATGCACAGCGGGACCTGTTCTCTGCACAACAGGCCTTGATCCAGGCTCGCCAGCTGCGCTTGAACAATGCCATTGATCTGTATAAGGCATTGGGTGGTGGTATCAACGAGAACACCTTGAGTGTTGCAGCCAAGCAGTAAGTTTTATGGCGATCTGTTGAGATCGTGTTGTGGATGGAAGTAAAAAAGCCGGCATTGCCGGCTTTTTTATTGTCTAGTGGTTTCGAGGGTTGGGTGCCTGAGTGAGGTCACTCAGTGCTCGTTAGTGCTCGTTCGGATGTTGCTTGATCAAGTCATCAGTGATGGGTGTCGAGGGAGTGTCTCGGGGCTGTGGATAAGATAAGTCCTGAGCAAACTCGAAGGCCACTCTGTGCATAAACTAAGTTGTCTAATTATTGAGGCCACACTGGACGCTACTTTGCGCCTTGTTTGTTCCCCGAATACTAAGTTTTCGACTCGATGTCGTGCCATCGATGCGTCGGACTTTCAACGCGATGGGCGGTGGACAAGATATCCAATCAAGGGGTTGTGTATCACCTGGGCGCTTTCGTCCGGCCGGTTCAATGGGCGATATTTCAGCCGCAATTCATGCTCATCAGAAGTGATGACGTGCAGCCCGTAGGAACGGCTCTCGCTGTTCAGGAGGGAGCGGCGGAGTGAGCGCCTTACCAGCTCTGCTATCCGCGTCACTGGAACCCCAGTCGAAGTCAGCCTAATGAGAGCAGGGAACGCGATGCTCATCAGCCCGGGCCTGTTGAGTTGTATGCAGCCGGGTGGGATGGGTGCGTGTTTTTGCCGCCGCAAAGCAAAAACCCTCGCTACTTTCGTAACGAGGGTTTTTGGGAGTAACAAGCCTGACGATGACCTACTTTCACACTGGTTGCAGCACTATCATCGGCGCGAAGTCGTTTCACGG